>JBFJZV010000037.1:0-19048 GCA_041621915.1 Acidimicrobiia bacterium
CCGTACCCGTCGATCTTCGAGCCGCTCGCCGAGGCGTCGCAGCTCGCCGATCCGGCGGCGGCGGCCCCGCTGTACGAGGCGGCGAACAACGCCATCAAGGCCGAGGTGCCGATGGTGCCGATCGCCCACGCCGGTGCGGCGTACGCCGCCCGGGCCAACGTGCAGGGAGCCTACGCCCCGCCGTGGGGTGACGTGGCGTTCAACCTGTGGGACAACGGCACCGACACGCTGGTCTTCGTGCAGGGCAACGAGCCGATCTCGCTGTACTGCTCGGACGAGACCGATGGCGAGTCGCTGCGTGCCTGCGGCCAGGTGATCGAGGCGCTGTACAGCTACACGCCCACCGGCGAAGTGCAGCCGCAGCTCGCCACCGAGTGCGTGCCGAACGACGATCTGAGCGTGTGGACCTGCAGCCTGCGGGACGACGTGGTGTTCCACGACGGCTCGACGTTCGACGCCAACGACGTGGTGGCCAGCTTCACGGCCGGCCTCGACGCCGCCAGCCCGCTCCACGTGGGCAACAGCGGCGTGTTCGAGTACTACGACTACCTGTTCAACGGCCTGATCAACGCCCCCGAAGAGGGCTAGGCGGTCGGGGGGCGCCTGCGGGCGCCCCCCTCCGCATGCTCGTTCTGGGCCGGCCGCTGGCGCGTCTCTCATCGGATGTGCTGCGCGAGTGGCCGGCCCGCCGAGCCCTCATCTCGGGCTCGGCAGGTTGCCCGTCTCGCGCGTGAGCCAGCGCGCAGCTAACCGTTTAGTCTGCGCTGATGCTCGGGTTCATCGTGCGGAGGACATTGCTGGCGATCCCGGTGCTCCTCGGGATCGTCGTGGTCGTGTTCATGCTGATCCGCATGATCCCGGGCGATCCATGCACGTCGCTGCTCGGTGAGCGGGCCACCGAGGAGGCGTGCGCCCGCTTCAACGAGGCGAAGGGGCTCAATGAGCCGCTGCCAGTGCAACTCGGTATCTACATACGCGACATCGTCACGTTCGACCTCGGCGACTCCGTGCGGTTCTCCCGTCCCGTCAACCAGCTGCTGATCGAGCGGCTCCCCCTCACCACCGAGCTGGCGATGTCGGCGCTGACGATCGCCGTCTCGATCGGCATCCCGCTCGGGATCCTCGCCGCCCGCCGTCACAACACGCTCGTCGACACCGCCACCATGGCCTTCGCGAACATCGGCGTGTCGATGCCGGTGTTCTGGCTCGGCCTGATGCTGGCGTATCTGTTCGCCATCGTGCTGCAGGACACGCCGCTCGTGTTACCCCCGTCGGGGCGCCTGTCGGCCGGCGTCTTCTCGGAGCCCTACTACGAGGTGTGGGGCTGGACCCTCCAGGAGGGCTCCTTCTGGGCCAAGTTCCACGAGTACGCCGCGAACCACGTGATCCTCAACACGTTCATCACCGGGCAGTGGGACGTGTGGTGGGACGCCGTCCGGCACATGATCCTGCCCGCAGTGGCGCTGGCCACGATCCCGCTGGCGATCATCGCCCGCATCACCCGCAGCTCGCTGCTGGAGACGATGGGGCGCGACTACATCCGCACCGCCCGTGCCAAGGGCGCCCCCGAGACGCAGGTGGTTCGCAGCCATGCGCTCCGCAACGCGCTGCTGCCAGTGGTGACCATCGTCGGCCTCCAGCTCGGCCTGCTGCTTGGCGGGGCGGTGCTCACCGAGACGGTCTTCAACCTCGCCGGGGTGGGCCGTGCGCTGTTCGACGCCATCACCGGGCGCGACTACGCCGTGGTCCAGGGGTTCACCGTCGTGATCGCCGGGGGCTACGTCATCGTGAACCTGCTCGTCGATCTGTCGTACGCCTACCTGGACCCGAGGATCAGAATCGAATGACCCTCAGCCGCCGCGAAGCCGTCGAGAAGCTGGCCGCCGACGCCGCCGACCTCGGCCTGCTGACCGAGAAGCCGATGAGCCAGTGGCGGCTGGCCCTGCAGCGGTTCAGGGAGCGCAAGTCGGGGATGCTCGGGCTGGGCATCGTCCTGGGGCTCGTGCTGGTAGCCGTCTTCGCGCCGCTGCTGGCGCCGTACGGCCCCACCGAGGTGCTGGTCGGCGAGGGCGACCGCCGGCCCCGCGACCCGCCGTGCGTACACGTCTTCGGCTGCACCGACGAGAAGCCGCAACACGTGCTCGGCCTCGACGCCAACGTGCGGGACGAGCTGTCCCGCGTCATCCACGGCTCTCGGGTGAGCCTCACCCTGGGGTTCTCGACGGTGGCCGGCGCGCTCATCGTGGGCAGCTTCCTCGGCGCCGTCGCCGGCTACGTCGGCGGGTGGGTCGACAACGTGATCATGCGGGTGATGGACGTGGTGCTCGGGTTCCCGTCGCTGTTGCTCGCACTCGCCATCGTCGCCGTGCTCGGGCGAGGCCTGCGCAACGCGTTGATCGCCATCGCCATCGTCACGCTGCCTGCATACGCGCGCGTCATGCGCGCCCAGGTGCTGGCGATCAAGGAGAGCGATTACGTCGCCGCCTCCATCGCGCTCGGCGCCGCCCCCCGCCAGATCTTGCTGCGGCGGGTCGTGCCCAACGCGCTGACGCCACTGGTGGTGCTGGCGACGCTGGGCGTTGCCACCGCCATCCTGGAGGCGGCCGGGCTGTCGTTCCTGGGGCTGGGAGCCCAGCCACCTACGGCCGAATGGGGCACGATGCTGGCCGACGAGCGCAACACGTTCTTCACGGCGCCCCACCTGGTGTTCTTCCCCGGGCTGGCGATCATGATCACCGTCCTGGGCTTCAACCTGATGGGCGACGGCCTGCGCGACGCGCTCGACCCGACGCTCAACCGATGACGGCCGTGTCCGACCCGGCCGCCCGGCCAACCCGCCGTGGCGAAGCCGGCGACCTGCTGCTGGAGGTCGAGGACCTGAAGACCCACTTCGACACCCGCGACGGCGTGGTGCGCGCCGTCGACGGGGTGTCGTTCGGCGTCAACCGGGGCGAGGTGCTGGGGCTGGTCGGCGAGTCGGGCTGCGGCAAGTCGGTGACGTCGCTGTCGATCATCGGCCTCATCGGCCACCCGGGCAAGATCGTCGCCGGGGAGGTGCGCTTCGACGGCCGCAACCTGGCGACGATGAAGAAGGACGACCTGCGGGACCTGCGCGGCGAGCACATCGCGATGATCTTCCAGCAGCCCGGGTCGGCGCTCAACCCGGTGCACCGGGCCGGTGCCCAGATCAAAGAGGTGTTCGAGCTCCACCGCGACTGGCACAAGGACGTTGAGCACGAGAAGGTCGTGGAGATGCTCGCCAGGGTGGGCATACCCGACCCGGAGCGCCGCGCCCGCGCCTTCCCCCACGAGCTGTCGGGCGGCATGGCGCAGCGCGTCATGATCGCCATGGCTCTCGCCTGCGAGCCCGAGCTGCTCATCGCCGACGAGCCGACCACCGCCCTCGACGTGACGATCCAGGCCCAGATCCTCGACCTGATGCGAGACCTCCAGCGCGAGTCGAACACGGCGGTGCTGCTGATCACCCACGACCTCGGGGTGGTAGCCGAGATGGCCGACCGCGTGGCCGTGATGTATGCCGGGCGCATCGTGGAGGAGGCGGACGTGCGCACGTTGTTCAACGACGCCCTCCACCCCTACACCCAGGGCCTGATCGGGTCGATCCCGGTGCTGGGGTCGCTGACCCCGATGCTGGACACGATCCCCGGCGTCGTGCCCTCGCTGATCGACCTCCCGCCCGGCTGCCGGTTCGCGTCCAGGTGTGTCGCCCGCCTCGAGCACGGGCTGACACGGTGCGTGGAGGAGGAGCCGGAGCTGGTCGAGGTCAACCCCGGCCACAAAGTCCGCTGCTACCTGCACCACGACATCGCCGAGGGCTCGCCCCGAGGCGGCGGTGTGGTTGCCGAGGGCTCGCCCCGAGGCGGCGGTGTGGTTGCCGAGGGCTCCGATGGATGACGTGCTGGTCCGCAGCAAGGGGCTGGTGAAGCAGTTCCCGGTGAAGGGCGGGATCCTGCACCGGCAGGTGGCCACCGTCAACGCGGTGGCGGGGGTCGACCTCGCCATCCGCCGGGGCGAGACGATTGGCCTCGTCGGCGAGTCCGGCTGCGGCAAGTCCACCCTGGGCCGGCTGCTGGTGCGGCTGCTGGAACCGACGGAGGGGACCATCGAGTTCGACGGCAAGGACATCACCCACGTCAGCGGGCGGCAGCTCAAGCCCTTCCGGCGGCGGGCGCAGATCATCTTCCAGGACCCGTTCTCTTCGCTCGACCCCCGCACCCAGGTGGGGCAGTCGATCGGGGAGGGGCTGCGGCTGCACGGCATCGGCGATCGGGACGAGCGCCGGGAGCGCATCAACAAGACGCTCGAGCTGGTGGGGCTGTCGCCGAGCCACGCGGGGCGGTACCCGCACGAGTTCTCCGGCGGGCAGCGCCAGCGCATCGGGCTGGCCCGGGCGCTGGTGCTCGACCCCGACTTCCTGGTGGCGGACGAGCCGGTGTCGGCGTTGGACGTGTCGGTGCAGGCCCAGGTGCTCAACCTGCTGCGGGAGCTGCAGTCCGAGCTCGACCTCACGCTGCTGTTCGTTGCTCACAACCTGGCGGTGGTGGAGCACATCTCCGACCGGGTGGCGGTGATGTACCTGGGGCGGATCGTGGAGTTCACCGACCGGGACTCCCTCTATGCGCGCCCTACCCACCCCTACACGGAGGCGCTGCTGTCGGCGATCCCGATCCCCGACCCGGACCGGCCCCGCAACCGCACGATCCTCCAGGGGGACGTGCCGTCGCCGATCAACCCGCCGCCCGGCTGCCACTTCCATCCCCGCTGCCCGATTGCAGCGTCGGGCGTCTGCGACGTGGAGGTGCCGCCGCTGGCCCCCCGCGCCGACGACCCGCAGCACCTGGCCGCGTGCCACCTGCGCACCGGGGAGCACCGGCACCGCGACCCGGCGCCCGCTCGGGGGTCTTGAACCGCGTTCGCACCGTGTGACGAGTGAAGGTCGCCAAGATGGACGCCCAGATCGCGGCTCGAGTGCGGGACGCTGCCCGACGCGCCGGCCAGCCGCTGTCGGCGTGGCTCGCAGAAGCGGCGCAGGCGAAACTCCGGAGCGAGGGCCTCGATGCGTTCTCCGTGAGTAAGAAGCGGAGTTCGGTGCGTTCACCCAGGAGGAGCTGAACGCGGCGCGACGGGAACTGGGCTTGCGTGCTGCTCGAGGCGTCCGGAATCGGCGCGGTGGCCGTGTCGACTTGACGAGGCTGCGCCGACGGGGGCTCAGGCTGTGGCGATGCCGGGCGGCGCCTCGCCCGTTGCGGCCTCCCAGCCGGCTGCGGCGCCCCGGCGCCCCACCACCCGTGCCACTCCGGCGCCCAGGCCGGCGAGCACCGCCCAACCGAGTGCGGCCGCCCACGACAGTGAGCGGTCGGCGGGGTTGACGGGCGCCTCGTTGTCGGAGACGCGCGACCAGACCTTGGTAGCGCCCTTGCGGGCCGCCCAGGCGGCGCCCATGGCGGTGATGGCGGTCAGTGCTTTCCAGATGAGTTTCTGCATGTGGGGCGGCGTACCCGTGCCCGGAGGCGGCGAAACCACCGGGCATTCTCCTCTACCACGGGCGTCCCATGCCGATGTACATGGGGACCGATGGCTTTTCCCAATCTCGAACCGCAACTACCCTGGCCGGCACCATGACCTACCTTCGTCGCTGGCGCGCGCTACTTGCGATCACGCTCGCCGTGGTGCTCGCCGGCGCGCTCCCGGTCGGCGCCCAGACCAAGGAGGACGTCGAGGACGCCAAGGACCGCCTCGACGAAGCCGTCGAGGACCGCGCGTTCGTATTCGACGAGCTGGATGCGGCGATCGCCCGGTATCAGGAGGTCAACAACCAGCTTGCCGAGGTGAGCTACCGGGTCGCCCAGATGCGGGACCGCATCACCGACTACGAGACCGACGTCCGGGAGCTGCGGGAGGCCGTCGAGCAGCGCGCCGTTGACGCCTATATCGCCGGCGGTGTTGACGACCTCCAGATCTTCTTCGCGGCCGACAGCTACGCCGACGTGGTCACCAGCCAGCAGGTCCTCGCCCATGCCGCCTCGAAGGACATCAGCGTCATCGAGCAGCTCACCGCCACCCGCCGCCAGATGGAGCGGCTCCGCGAGGATCTGGAGGCAGACGAGGCGCGGGTCGCCGACCTGCGGGACGCCGCCGACGAGATCGTCGCCGAACTCGACGCGCTGTACCACCGGTACGACGCCGAGGTGCAGACCGCTGACGCCGCTTTCCGCGAGGCGAAGTTGAAGTACGAGGAGAAGAAGCGTCAGGAGGCGCTGGCTGCGCTCGCCCGCAAGCAGGGCGCCGCCGCCGGCCTGCCGGCGGGCATCACCCCAGGGTTCATCTGCCCTGTGACCGGCGGGGTCGGCTTCATCAACGACTGGGGCTTCCCCCGTTCAGGCGGCCGCACCCACAAGGGCACCGACATGTTCGCGCCGCGCGGTCGCCAGCTCGTTGCCGTCGGCAACGGCACCGTGCGGCTGCGCACGAGCTCGCTGGGCGGCATCAGCGTGTGGCTGCGCGCTGATCACGGCAACTCGTACTACTACGCCCACCTCGACGGCTACGCCCCCGGCATGTCGACAGGCACCCGGGTGACCGCCGGGCAGGTCGTCGGCTACGTGGGCGACACCGGGAACGCCAGGGGCGGCACTCCCCACCTCCACTTCCAGATCCACCCCGGGCATGGCGGCCCGGTCAACCCGTACCCGACCCTGGTGAGGAGCTGTCGATGACTGACCAGCGGCGCCGTGTCGATCAGATACTCGACGACGAGTTCGTCGGCGAGCTCGGCACCGTCGACATGGCCGAGCTGCGCCGCCGCCGCCGCATGTGTGACGACGTCGAGACCGAGCTGTCGTACTACCGGCGCCTGCTCCACGGCCGGATGGACCTGCTCGCCTTCGAGCTGCGCCGGCGCCGTGGAGAGGACGACCGCACCCTGCTGGAAGCGCTGCCCGACATCCTGGCCGGGCAGGAGCACGGCGGCGGTCACAGCCTGCGCCAGATCCCCGTGGAAGCGCCCGACGTGCCGAACCTCGGGCGCCGGGGTGTCGACCGGGCGCTCGAGGACGACTTCCTCACCCGCCTGCCCAGCATCGCGGACGACGAGCTGGAGGAGATCCAGACGTCGCTCGCCGACACCGAGCGAGACGTGTCGGCCGAGCGGCGGCGCGTGTACGAAGTGTGTGAGCGGGTGCAGGCCGAGCTGACCCGCCGCTACCGGGAGGGTCTGGCCGACCCCGACGACCTGCTGCGCCAGAGTTAGCGCCCAGCAGGCGTGATCGCCCGCTCCGTCCGATCCGGGCTCGTCGAGAACTACCACCGCGGCGAGGTGGTCGCCGTCGACGCCGGTGGCGGCGTCGTGGGCCGGTGGGGCGGCCTCGGTCGCCGTTTCTACATGCGATCCGCCGCCAAGCCGTTCCAGGCGCAGGTGTCGCTCGACCACGGCGCCCGCCTCTCCGACGAGGAGCTGGCGGTGGCCTGTGCCAGCCACTCCGGCGAGCCCGTGCACATGGCGCTGACCCGGCAGATCCTGACCGGGGCCGGCGTCGGGGAGCAGGACCTGCGCTGCCCGCCCGACCTGCCGATGGGTCCGCAAGCCCGGGACCGCCTCTTCGCGACCGGGGGCGCGGCACCGGCGCCCATCTACCACAACTGCTCCGGGAAGCACGCCGCCATGCTCGCTGCGTGCGCCGCCTCCGGATGGCCGACCGCCGGCTACCACGAGGCCGATCATCCCTTGCAGGTGCACAACCTGACCGAGATCACCGAGGCGTTGGGAGAGGCGCCCGAGCCGGTCGGCGTCGACGGCTGCGGCGTGCCTACTTTCGGGGTGACGGTCGAGGCGATGGCCCGCGCTTATGCCCGGCTGGCGGTGGCCGACCGCTACCGGCGGGTGCGCGACGCGATGCATCGCTACCCGGCACTGACTTCCGGTACCGGCCGCCCCGAGGCCAAACTGGCGGCAGGACTGGGCCTGGTCGCCAAGGCCGGCGCCGCTGGATGCATCGGGGTCGCCGTGCCGGGGAGGCTCGGCCTGGCCGCCAAGGCCGACGACGGCTCCTTCGATGCAGCCGTGGTGGCCGCCGCCGAAGCGTTGCGCCGGCTGGGCCTGGTGCCCGACACCGCCGCTCCCCGCCTCGACGGGGTGGCGACCATGCCGGTTTTGGGAAGGGGCGAGCCGGTCGGCAGGTTGGAACCGGCGTTCGACGAGGCGTGAAGATGCGAGTACACGACGACTGGGCCACCCCGGCGTTCGATCTGGATCCGGTGGCGCCCGGCACCGGGCCCTTCACCGGCCGCGCGCTGCTGCGTCGCTGGTGGGAGCACCGCCGTCCCGCCGGGGCCGACCTCGCCCTGGTCGAGGGCGACGGGGGGCTTCTGCCGCTCTGCCAGGCCGACGGCACCGTGGCGTTTCTCGGAGAGGCCGACCTCTTCGACTACCACAGCCCGCTCGGAGACGGCGTTCCCGAGCTGACCGCAGGCTTCGTGGGCGGGCTGTCCGCCGGCACGAGGGTCCGCTTCGACTCGTTGCCGGAGGCGGCCGCCGAGCTGATGGTCAAAGGACTCGACCACGCCGGCATCACCACCGACGCCCGCCAGCACGAGGTGGCTGCGATCGTCGAGCTGCCGGGTGACTTCGAGGAGTACCTGGCCGGGCTCGACAAGAAGCAGCGCCACGAGGTTCGGCGGAAGGAGCGCCGCTTCGAGCGGTTGGTGGGCGCCCCCCGCCTGGTCACCGACACGACGCCCGCCGGGCTGGCGCATTTCGTGCGGATGCATCGCCAGGCGCCGGGTGAGAAGGGCGCCTTCATGACGGATCCGATGGCGGAGTTCTTCGCCAGTTTGCTCGACGTGCCAGGTGCCAAGGTGGACCTGCTGGTCACCGACGGTGGCGGGGACCCGGTGGCGGCGGCAATGGGCTTCGCCACCGACGGCGCCTACTTCCTGTACAACTCGGCGTACGACCCGTCGCATGGCGCCGCCAGCCCGGGCGTCGTGCTGCTCACCGAGCTGATACGGCGGGCGATCGAGCGCGGGGCCGGCCGCTTCGACTTCCTGAAGGGCGACGAGGAGTACAAGTACCGTCTCGGAGCCGTCCCGCGGCCCCTCTTCGTGCTGGAGGCCACCCGGTGATCTCGAGCGTCGCCTATGTCTCGCTGCACACGTCGCCGCTGGACCAGCCCGGCGTCGCCGACGCCGGCGGCATGAACGTGTACATCCACGAGCTGGCCCTGACCATGGCGCGGCGCGGGGTGGCGGTGGAGGTGCTCACCCGCCGCACCGACCCCGACACGGCGCCCGTCGTGGACGTGGCGCCCAACTACCGGGTCGTGCACGTCGACGCCGGGCCGCCCCGGACGCTGCCGATCGCTGAGCTGCCCGACCTGGTGGCGGAGGTGGCGGAGGGCGTGGTCAAGCATGCCTTCGTGACCGGTGCTCGCTACGACCTGGTGCACAGCCACTACTGGCTGTCGGGATGGGCGGGGGTGCTGGTGAAGGAGGCGCTCGACATCCCCCTCGCCAACTCATTCCACACGCTCGCCCGCATCAAGGACCTCACCCGCCGCGAGGACACCGCCGGCTCATCGCTGCTGCGCATCGCCACGGAGGAGGACGTCATCGCCCGCTCCGACTGCGTCGTTGCCTCGACGCCGGGCGAGGCCGAGGACCTCATCGAGCACTACCAGGCCCGCCCCGAGCGGCTCTGCGTGTCGCCGCCCGGCATCGACCACCACCTGTTCTCGCCCGGGCCGCAGGGCGCGGCTCGCCAGGAGCTGGGGCTGCCGCGGGGTCCGCTGGCGCTGTTCGTCGGCCGCATCCAGCCGTTGAAGGGCCTGGACGTGGCTGTGCGGGCGCTGGCGATGATCGCCGAGGCGCTGCCCTCCGTCCGGCTGGCGGTGGTCGGCGGACCCAGCGGCCCGCGGGGCCAGGCCGAGGTGGACGCGGTGCGGGAGCTGGCCGCCGAGCTGGGCGTGGCGGAGCGCCTGATCTCGTGCGACCCGCAGCCGCACGACCGGCTCTCCCGCTATTACCGGGCGGCCGACGTGCTGCTGGTGCCATCGCGCAGCGAGTCGTTCGGGCTGGTCGCTGCCGAAGCGCAGGCATGCGGGCTGCCGGTGGTCGCTACCCACGTCGGCGGGCTGGCCTACCTCGTCGAGGACGGCGAGTCCGGGTTCCTCGTGGCCGGGCCCGATGCCGCCGGGTTCGCCACCGCCGCTGGCCAGGTCCTCGCCGACGATGGCCTGGCCGCCCGGCTGGCAGCCGGGGCCGTCGCCAACGCGGCCCGTTTCTCGTGGGAGGCGACCGCCGACCGGTTCCTGGAGCTGTACGCGGGCATCACCGGCGATGGACCGGGCTGAGGCTCGCCAGCTCGTCGCGGCGGTCACGGCCGCCTGGGCGGCCGACCCCGACACCGACGTCGTCTGGGCAGGCGAGTACGAGGGCCGGCTGGGAGTGCGAGTGGCTCAGCGGGCCCGTGACTTCACCACCGTGTGGTTCGACGTGGGGGAGCGCACGGTGGGCGTCGAGGCGTACGTGCTGTCGGCGCCGCCCGGCGACGCCGGCGAGGTCCACCGGCAGTGCCTGCGCCGCAACGAGCGGACGTGGCGGGTACGGTTCGCTCTCGACCGCCACGGCGACGTCTTCCTGCTGGGCCGCATCCCGCTGCCGGCCTTGTCGGCCGACGAGCTGGACGCGGTGCTCGGCGAGGTCTACGAGGCCGTCGAGGTCGCGTTCCGCGGTTTGGTGCGGGCCGGGTTTGCCAGGCGCGAAAAAAGCCCATAGCAAACTTGTCGACAGGGGTTGTGCACAACCCTCTGTGGATTGCTGTGGATATGTGGATTATGCAAGAGGCGGTTTGGCGAGTGCACCGAGATGGGAAGAGTTGCGTACGGATAGAACGGTCGAAACGCGAAAAATCGGCGTGGACGGGGTCGTTGACTCATCGCCGCCAGTTCGGTACCTTCGCCGGAGCGAGGCCCAAGGTGCCGAGGCGACAGACCACCTCGTTTGGGGAAGTGCGGGGCAGTGGTCGCCCAGGTTCCTTGGGCTTCGCAGTTCCGTCCCCGGCAGGCCGGGGGCGGAGGGAAGAAGGCGCGCAGTGAGGGGCGCGCAGTGAGGTTGGCCGGGATCCGCTTCCCAATCTCTTGGGCGAGCTTTGGCCTCCCGTCACCGTTCGCCGCCCGGGGCACCGTTGTGGCCGAGGGGGAGGTCGCGTGGGCATGGGACCAGCCGGCGCCCGACTTCGGTATCGCCAGCTTCGCTGTTCCCAGCGCCGACGACCTGCCCGGGTGGGAGGTCGATCATGTCGTGCTCCTGGTGCCGGACGTCGAGCCCGTCGCCGAGGTGCTGGCGGGCGAGCTGCGGCTGCGGATGAAGGTTCGGGGTCGGCCCACTGCGTTCTTCCGGGTCGGCACCGTGCTCGAGGTCATCGAGACGTCGGTGCCGGCGCCGCGGCTCTACGGCATCGCCCTCGCCACCGGCGAGCCGCTCGAGGACGTCGCCGGGCGCTGGCGTGAGGCCGGGCACGACGTCTCGGAGGTGCGCGACGCCATCCAGCCGGGCCGCCGGATCTCCACGGTGCGTGGACTGCGAGCCGGGCTCGTCGTGATGGACCTCCCGCCGGCGGAATGACCTGGCTGCGCGGCCGCCGACTCAGGCGCCCGCCGGCGCCCGCTGGCGCCTGATCGCCACCAGCAGCACCCCGCCCACCGCGAGCACTACGGCTGCGCCGAGCCCGATCCACATCCCGGCGTTGCCACCGCCCGACGGGGGCTCGACGATCCGGGCGTCGGCCGGCCGGAACGCTTCGACGTCGGGACCGTAGACCTGGGTGTTCGAGCACTGGCTGTCCATGAAGGCGCCCTCTTCCACGGACCAGGGCACGAAGAGGTAGCGGTCCCCGGAGACGTAGGTGCGGTCGACCGAGGTCCACAGGTCCTGGCCCTCCTCGCCGGCCGCCCGGAGGTGCGACAGGGGGCTGCCGCCGTTGACCGTCACCACTGCGGCGACGTCGCCCTTCCAGACCTCGTCGACTTCGACGGTGGCGACCCGCTCCTGGAAGTCGAGCGCGGTCACCGTGCCGACGAACACGGCGGGCGCCTCGTCGATCGACTGCTGGAGCGGGAGGGGCTCGGCGCAGGAGGCGAGGGCGGCGCCGGCTGGGATGAACAGCAGGCCGGCGACCAGCGCCGGCACGAGCCACATTGCACGCTTCATCACGACCTCCCTCGTGTTGGTGTCACCGGATTGGACGCCATCCGAGTGGCCGGGGTTCCGGCCCGGTGACCTGCTGCGCTGAGCAGCCGGACGACCGCCTGTTCCCGGATGACGAAGCCGACCTCGACGTGGGCCCGGCGCGGCTGCGCATCCGCCCTCGCGACCTGCTGCGTTAGTAGGGCCGCCCCGCCTACCCCAGCCCGAACATCACGGTCTTCAGACGGACACGCTCGGTGGCGAAGCTATCCGGGTCGATGCGGAGAGAGCCCAGGCGCAGGCCACGCATGTCCTCGCCGCTGTTGGTGACCACCCGCAGCGCGTCTTCGGCGGCCTCCAGCACCCCGAGGCCCTGGCAGCTTCCGGCGGCGTCCTGGATGCCTACCAGCATGTGGTCCAGCCGTCGCAGGTCCAGCCCGGCCGGCAAGGTGGGAGCGAACACCGTGGGACGCACCCGCCACCGCTGCAGCGGAGGCTGGAAGGCCGCCTGGAACGCCTTGGTGCGGTGAGCGCGTCGCTGCTCTGCCGATACCGGCACCACGTCCGGGTCGACGCCGGTCACCTCGACGCGCGCCGAGAAGAAACGCCGCAGCATCCCCACCAGCGGCTCCATCTCGCCGCCCCGCTGCAAGGCCACGACGACATCGGGCTGGCACAGCTCCATCTTGTGGTACTTCAGCGTCTGGCCCGCCACCCCCGAGATGGTGCCCGTCGTGTCCACCACGACCAGATCGGCCTGGCTGCGGGCCGCGTCGACCATCGCCGCGGTGGCGACCACCTGCTGGAGGACCACCCCCTCCGGGGTGATCGACCCGACGAAGCGCAGGTCGTCGGCCCGCGACAGCTCGTCGAGGTCGGCCTCGGTGCGAACCCACTTCACGCCGACGCACGCCGGCGGTCCCACCGTGGTCTGGCCCACGTCGGCGTCGACGTAGGCGGCGGTGCGTCCAACCCGCAGCGCGGCGGCGAGGAGCCGACGGCTCAGGGACGTCTTGCCGGTGTCGGGGCCGCCGGTCATCATCACCACGCCGCGCAGGCTGACGAGGTCGTCGAGCAACGCGTCGTGGGGGGCCGCCATGGCGTCGATTCTACGGGCGGGCGCGGCGGTAACCTCCGCCGGTGAGCGAACCGCCTTCACCCATCTCGTTCCTCTCCGACTACGGGCTCGCCGATGAGTTCGTCGGCGTCGTGCACGGCGTCGTGGCCCGCATCGCACCCTCGGTGCGCGTCATCGACGTGACGCACCACGTTCCCCGCGGCGACGTGCGGGCCGGTGCCCTCGCGCTGCTGCGAGCCGTCCAGTACCTGCCGCAGGGGGTGGGGCTGGTCGTGGTCGACCCGGGCGTCGGCACCGGCCGCCGCGCGATCGCCGCCGCCACCCCGTGGGGGGTCTTCGTCGGGCCCGACAACGGCGTCCTCGCCCCCGCCGTGGCGATGGTCGGCGGCGCGGAGCGGGTCGTCGCGCTCGAGGACGAGCGGTTCCGCCTGCCCGCCGGCGGCGCCACGTTCGACGGCCGGGACGTCTTCGCCCCCGCCGCCGCCGTGCTCGCCTCCGGCCAGGCGGGCCTCGACGACCTGGGCCCGGCGGTGGCGCCCGACTCGTTGACCCCGCTGCTGCTGCCGCTCGCCGAGCACGAGGGCGACGCGATCCGCGGCGAGGCGTGGTGGATCGACGGTTTCGGCAACGTGCAGACCAACGTCTCGCCGGAGGAGCTGGGCGCGCTCGGCGTTCGGCCCGGCGACGATGTCACCGTTCGTATCGCCGGCGTCGCCCACGAGGTCCCGTGGCGGACCGCCTACGGCGACGTCGAGCCGGGGCAGGGGCTGGTGTACGTCGACTCGTACGGGCTGGTGGCGCTGGCGGTTCGGGAGGGCCGGGCCGACGAGGACTTCGGGCTGGCCGCCGGCATGGCCGTCGTGCTGGGGAAGTCGCTATGAGGCCCTTCACGACGATCGTGATGGTGGGCCTGCTCGGCCTGATAGTCGCCGCCTTCGCGGTGCGGTTGATCGCCGGCTGGCCGTGAGGCGGGTCGAGTTCCTCACCCGGGAAGGCTGCCCGCTCTGCGACGAGGGTCGGGCCAGGGTGGGCCGCATCGCAAGCCTGCTGGGCCTCCAGGTCGACGACGTGGACGTCGACGCCGACCCGGCACTGCGGGAGGCCTATGGCGGCCGAGTGCCAGTCGTGCTCGGGCCCGATGGCGTGGTGCTCGCCGAGGGCCGGTTGACCGCCGGCGGGGTGACTGCGGCGCTCCTGCGCATGCGGCTCGGGGTGGGCTGAAGGCCCGGCGCGCAGCACTAACGTCGGCGCCGTGAAGGACCCCATCCCTCGCGTCACCGTCGAGCGGCTCCCGATCTACCTCCAGTGCCTGGACGAGCTGCCCAACTCGTCCGAGTGGATCTCGTCGGAGCGGCTCGCCGCGATGGCCGGCGTCAACCCGGCGCAGGTACGCAAGGACCTGTCGTACCTCGGCTCGTACGGCGTGCGGGGGGTGGGTTACGACGTCGATCACCTCCGCGAGCAGATCGAGCGGGAGCTGGGGAGCTGCAAGGTGGCGATCGTCGGCGCGGGCAACCTCGGCGCGGCGCTCGCCAACTATCCGGGATTCGACGAGCGGGGCTTCGAGGTCGCCGGGATGTTCGACGTCGACGACGCGAAGATCGGGACCAGCGTCAACGGCGTCGTCGTGGAGCCCATCAGCGACCTGCCCGGAGCCGTGATCGATCGCGACGTGTCGATCGGCATCATCGCCACCCCCGGCCACGCCGCCCAGGAGGTCGCCGACCGCCTGGCCGAGGCCGGCGTCCAGTCGATCCTCAACTTCGCGCCCGTGGTGCTCCACTGCGACGACGAGATCGACATCCGCCGCGTCGACCTGTCCACCGAGCTCCAAGTCCTGAGCTTCTACCTGAGGCACAAGTAGGGATCCAACGCGGAGAAACCCGCCAATCTCCGACGCGGCACGTGGTTGGATCAAGGCGGCGGCTGCCCCTCGTCTCGGCCCCCCAGGGCCGAGACACTCCCCCCGCAAGCGGGGGGAGAGCTATTCCTCCAGGGCGGCTTGCTCGTAGCGGCTCAGGGCTGCCAGGAACATGGCCGTCAGGACGGCCGCGCCGAGCGTCATCGCGAGAGGCATGATGCGGATCTGGAAGGCGTTGAGGCCCTCCACGTTGGGCGGGCGGGGCCCGCGGGGGGCGTAGAGGACGAACAGCAGGCCGTTGATCGTGCCGAACCCGAACAGCGCCGCCCCCGACACCAGGAACCCGAGCCTCGCGCCGAGGTTGGTGTACAGGATCAGCCACACGGCGCCGCAGAAGATCACGAACGAGCCGATCCCCACCAGGATCCCGGAGGCGACCGTGTTCTCCCAGATGTACTTGCCGTAGACGTCGCCGACGGCGCCGCGCACCTGCGGGATGAACATCAGCAGCGACAAGAACGCGACCGAGTAGCCGAAAACCTCGAGCCTGGTCACGCCGGCGTCGTCTCTCACAGCGCCCTCTCGAAGTCGACGATCAGTTCGATGTCCTCGGCGCTCAACACGAACCCGAAGCCCGGCATCCATCCGCGGCCGGCGCCGTTGACGCCGTACGGCTTGGCGTTCTCGGAGCCCACGACGATGAAGTCGATGTGGTCGTCGCGGTCGGGGAACTGCAGCAGCGACCGGCCGCCCACCAGCGACGGGCCGAACCCACCGGAGCCCGGCTCCAGCTCGTATTGCACGCCGGCCGAGTACCCGCCGGTGTGGCAGCGAGCGCAGTACGCGTTGTAGAGCCCGACCGCCCGGCGGGCCGTCTCGACGTCGCCGTCGAAGGTGGTCTCGGCCAATGCGTCGAAGTCGACGTCCCACCGCCGCGCGTCCGCCGACTCCCGGAGGAACGACAGTCCCGCCGTGGCGTTGTCGAGGAAGCGCTGCTGGTTGTCGGCGGTGGCCCGAACGTTGATCATGACCGTGTTGAGGGCGGTGCGGGCCGAGCGGGCGGTGGTCAGGTCGGGCCGCGGCTCCCCGCGGGCGTTCTCCCGGGTGAAGGCGTCCGCCGGATCGAGCTGGATCGCCAGCCGCTCCGGGTCCAGGCCGTTCGCCTCCAGGAACCCGCGGAGCGTCTCGGTGGCCGGCAGCATGAGGTCGGCGAGCATCAGCTCGGCGGCGTCGGTGAGCCCGTCTCGGTCGGAGTCGGCCCCGGGGTCCTGGCAGGCCGCGCCCACCACCTCGGCCGACTCATCGGTGCACGTGCCAGGTCCGGCCAGCAGGGCGTCGAAGCGGTCGGGCAGGTCGTCGGTCGCCTGGGCCACCTCGTCGGCGCTCTCGATGAGGGCCACCAGCGTCTCCTGCGCCGCGATCGCGGTGGCGACGCTCTGGTCGCCGTCCTCGATGCGTTGCAGTGCCAGGCTGACCTTGTTGTCGACCTGGGCGAGCGCCTCGGTCTGCGGGATCCGGATGTCCTCCAAGTAGGCGATGACCTGGTCGATCTCCTGGCTCGTCATGGCGCCGCCGCCCTCCAGGCCCAGCGCCGGCATCGGGGTCCCCGCCCGCCCGAAGGTGATCCAGTACCGCACCTCGTCGGCGTCGTAGCGGTACAGCTCGTCGTTGAGTGACGGCGCCGCCCACAGCGTCTCCAGACCGCTGCGCGGCTCCACGAACGACACGCCGCCGCCGACGCCGGCCGGCCCGTGACAGCCCTCGCAGCCGAAGAAGTCGTACCAGTGGGCGCCCTCCTCGACGTCGAACTCCTCGCGCTTCTCGGCGGCCTCCGCCTGGCGGTTGGTTTCGTCGAGGTAGTAGATCGGCACGACCACCGCGAGGATCGCCGCCGACACCAGCGCGGCGATGAGGACCCGGTCGAGGCGCCGAGACTCCATCTCGTCGTCGGTGAGGAACGGCGCGAGGTTGGCGGGCACCTCCTCGGCGCGCCGCCGTCGGGTGCGGCTGCTGTTGACGAGCACCGCCAGCAGCACCAGCACCGCCAGGACGGCGATGCCGATCGTGACCGCGCCGAGGCCCACTAGGAGTCCGCTCCCCGCACCCGCATCAGGCCTCTTCCTCCCCTTCCCCGCCGCCGGCGGACAGGCACGACGGGCCCTGGGGGTAGGCGATGGTCTTGTTCTTGGCCCGGGCGGTCTGCAGGATCACGCCGGTGTCGACGATGAGCCGGTTGGCGTCGTTGACCTCCACCTGGAACCGGTCCATGTTGCGGGGCGCCGGCCCCGCCTCGTACTCACCGTGGAAGTTGTACTTCGAGCCGTGGCACGGGCACTCGAACCCCTGCGACGGCAGGCAAACGGGCACCCGGCAACCGAGGTGCACGCACCGTTGCCACAGCGCCATCACGTTGCCGGCGATCACCGTGTTGGCGATGCCCTCGAAGGAGCTGTTGTCGGCGGCCTCGTCGAACGGCACGATGTAGCTCTGGGCCGCCGGCACGAAGAGGGGCGCGATCGTCCCGTCGGGCTGGAAGATCTGGTCGCGGATGGTTTCGAGGTCACCGGCGTCGATCTTGCCACCGAACCCGCCTGCCTTCAGCTTCGGCCAGAAGAACGCCAGGAAGCCGATCGCGAACTGGAGCAGGAACACCCCGAACACGGCGCCGAGGGATCGGTTGAGGAACATCCGCCGAGTCACCCCGTACTCCTCCGGGGAGACGGCCGGGCGCAGCTCCAACGGATCGGGCAGCGGCTCCGGCTCCGCCTCTTCCTCCTCGCCGGCCACCAGCACGGCCACGCCGCCCTGCGCTTCTCCGGTCGCCGCAGCTTGGCGGGCCTCGGCGACCTGGCGCCGCCGCGCCGTGTCCTTGCGGGCGGCGCGACGGTCCAGCTCCACGGCTGCGCTGCGGGTCTCGCCGCCGCGCCGGTAGGCCACCGCGAAGACGGCGATCGCCGCGAGCACCGCTGCGGCGGCGATGGCGAGCACGAAGATCTGGCTGCTACTCATGTCAGAAATCGAAGAAGAGGCCGGCGTCCCAGGGGAACGTGAAGTTGAAGCCGGGGCCCCGGAAGAAGGAGCCCCAGATGGTCAGCAGGGCGGCGGACATCATGAAGAACGTGAAGATCATGATTGCGAGCTTGCGGTCGGTGGGCCGCACCGACGGGTTGCGGTCGACGTAGGGGATCGCGGCGAGCCCGGCCAGCCCGAGGCCGGGGATCAGCACCCCGGCGACCTGCGGGTCGAAGTACGACAGCAGCTCCTGGAGCCCGAGGAAGTACCAGGGGGCCTTGGAGGGGTTGGGCTGCTCGTTGAAGTTCGCCAGCTCCAGCAGCGGAGCGTCGACGAACACCGAGAAGATCGTTACGGCCGCCGTGCAGATCAGCAGCGCCACGAACTCGGCGGCGATCAGGTGGGGCCACACGTTGACCTTGTCCGACGGCTCGGCCTTGACCTTCTGGATCGCCCCCGCCTTGACGACGGTGAGCAACCTCTGGGTCCGCACGCCCTCCGGTATCCGCTGCGGCGCAGGCGCCGCAGCGGGGGCGGCCGCCGCCGACGTGGAGCCGGCGGCCGCCGCCTGCGTGGGCGCTCCGGCCGTCACGAGCTCGCGGCCCTCGGCCTTGGCTCGGGCCTGCAGAGCCCGCTCGAGCAGGTGGTCGGGGACCTTCGCCCGGATCTCCTCCGACACGGACTCCAGGCCGCCTGCGGGGGCGGCCGCGGCGACCGGCGCCGCGGCGACCGGCGCCGCGGCAGGCTCGGTAGCCGGCGGGGGAGCGGCAGCCTCGGTCGGGGCCGCTCTAGGGAGAGACGAGGGACTTTGGCGGACATACCGGACCATCTGCTCCGACGCTCCGCAGAGGCGCGCGCCAAGGCCACCGGCCGCCCGGTGGAGGAGATCCTCGCCG
>JBFJZV010000038.1:0-18997 GCA_041621915.1 Acidimicrobiia bacterium
CCCAAGATCATCGACGGCAGCCGCAAGCGCCGCATCGCCCGCGGGTCGGGCATGCGCCCGCAGGACGTCAACGGGCTGCTGAAGCAGTTCGCCGAAGCGCAGAAGATGATGAAGTCGTTCGCCTCGGGCGGGTCGATCCCCGGCCTGGGGATGATGATGCCGGGTGCCCGCCGGGCCGGCGGCCAGCGGAAGCCGAAGGCGAAGTCCAAGGCGAAGAGCAGGAAGAAGAGGTGACGGGATGGCGGTGAAGCTCCGCCTCATGCGGATGGGGAAGAAGAAGCAGCCCACCTACCGGGTGGTCGCCGCCGACGCGCGCTCGCCGCGGGACGGCCGGTTCATCGAGCTGATCGGCCGCTACGACCCGAGGGCGGAACCGTCGGTGGTGGAGATCGACAACGACAAGGCGGTCGCCTGGCTGCACAAGGGCGCTCAGCCCACCGACCAGGTGCGCAAGCTGCTGGAGATCTCCGGCGCCTGGGCCGACTTCCGGGTCAGCCGGGGCGAGATCCTGGAGGTTCCCGCGCCGTCAAAGGAGGACGCCCCTCCGGCCGCGGAACCGGTGGCAGGCCACCGCCCCGAGATCCACGTGGTCGGCGAGAGCGCCGAGAAAGAGGAGGAGCCCATCGTGCCCGAGGCGTCCACGCCCGAGCCCAGCGAAGATGCAGTGCCCACCGCCGATGAAAGCTCGGCGGCCGGCCAGCCGACCGACGAATCATGAGTGACGGACAGATCGTCGAGCGGGTCGTCCGCTACATCGTCGGTGAGATCGTCGAAGACTCCGAGCGGGTCGAGATGGCGATGGTCCAGGACGGCCCGACGGAGGTCGTCGCAGAGGTCCGCACCGCCAAGCGCGACATGGGCCGCGTGATCGGCCGGCACGGCCGGGTCGCCAAGGCCATCCGGATCGTCGCCCAGGCGGCCGCCGACGAGGAAGGCCTCACGGCTCAGGTTGAGTTCCTCGACTGAGGGCCGCATCCCGGTGGGCCGGATCGGGCGGCCTCACGGGATCGCCGGCCATGTGGTCGTTCGCCCGATGACCGACAACCCCGATCGCTTCGCGTCGGGCGGCGAGGTACGCGCGGAGACCGACCCGGTCCGCCAACTGGTCATCACGTCGAGCCGCGACCATCGCGACGGACTCGTCGTCGCTTTCGAAGGCGTAGCCGACCGCACCGCGGCGGAGGAGCTGCGGGGCACGCTGTTGACCATCGCCCCCTACGAGCGCCGCGAGCTCGCCGAGGACGAGTTCTGGCCTGACGACCTCGATGGCATGGCCGCCCTCGCCCCCGATGGAACACGCATCGGCACCATCGCAGGCGTGCGGCTCGGCGCCGCTCAGGATCGGCTGGTCGTCGCCACCGCCGACGGCCGCGAGGTGGAGGTGCCGTTCGTCGACGAGCTGGTGGGGGAGGTGCACCCGTCGGGGGGCTTCGTGGTGCTGCGGCTGCCCGACGGGCTGCTCGACCCGACGGACCAGGCGAGCTAGCAGGTCTAGCCGACCAGCACGGTCTGCACCGCGTCGCCGGCGGCGACCTCCACCGTGCCGGTGGGCCCATCTACGACGACCAGCTCGAACCGCCCCCAGGGGTACACGGGAACGGCCACGCTCTCCTCCACCTCGCCGTCGGCGCCCGAGATCGTCACGGTCAATTCCCCCGTGGCGCTCCGGCCGTACCCGCTCACCAGCAGCGGGTACGAGGCGACCGCGCCAGCCGGCTCGAGGACCGCCCCGGACGTGCCCGCGACCGCGGTGCCCACCGGCAGGTCGCCCACGCGGCGCAGGTCGACGACCACGCGGCCCCGGGCGGGGACCACTGCGGCGGCGACCGCAGCGGCGAGGTGGGCTTCGACCGTGAGGCCGTCGGGATCGCGGACGACGAATGCCCGGCGCACCAGCCCACCCTCCAGCAGCACGTCGGCCACCGCGGTGTCGGCCACGGCCGACGAGAAGCGGAGCCGCAGCACGGCGGCGCGGGTGAGGAGCTCGACCTCCACGATGCCCACCCCGGTTGCGGGGGCGCCGTCGCCGGTGGCCATCTCGACGGCCAGCCGCTCGCAGGCCGCTTCGGCGCCGGGCGCTGCCCGGCCGGAGTCGAGACGGATCTCCGCGATCAGGCGGGCGTCACCTCCGGGCCCGCCGGCGGTCCCTACGACGCCGGCGTCGACGAAGTCGTCCGGTCGCGGCCCGTCGGGGAAGCAGCGGCCGGCGGGCGGCTCGGTCGTTGCCGGCAGGGTGGGCGCTCCCGGGGCCGGCTCCGGCGCCGATGTGAGCACCGGTGGTAGCGACGTGACGGTGGGCGATGCGGGGCTGGTGCATGCGGCGACCAGCAACAGCATCGCAAGGGCGGGCAGGCGCACCCGGCCACGCTACACCCCGGTCCCGGGCAACCCGAGTACGCTAGGCGGCCGATGACCGATCGGGCAGTGCTGGGGGTGCGCGCCAGCGCAACGTTCTGGACCGTGTGGGTGGGCCAGTTCGTGTCGATCGTCGGTTCCGGGCTCACGCTGTTCGGCATCCCCATCTGGCTGTTCGTCGAGACCGGGTCGATCACCCAGCTCGCAACGCTGATGCTGGTGATGGCGGTTGCTCGCACGGTGGCCAGCCCGGTGGTGGGGACGCTGGTCGATCGCTGGGACCGCCGCTTCGCGATGATGCTCAGCGACGCCGGCGCCGCCGCAGGCACCCTGATGATCGTCGCGCTCCTGGCGTTCGGCGCCCTGGAGGTGTGGCACCTCTACCCGACGCTGGCGATCAACGCCTTCTTCAACGCCTTCCAGTTCCCCGCGTACCACTCGGCGATGACCCTGCTGGTGCCCAAGGACCAGCTCGGCAAGGCTGCCGGGCTCGCCGAGCTGTCCGAGTCGGCCCAGCGCGTGGTGGCGCCGCTCGTCGCCGGGGCGCTGCTCACGTGGGTGGACCTGTGGGCGGTGGTCCTGGCCGACGTGGCGACTTTCCTGGTGGCGCTCGGCACGCTGGCCGTGGTGCGGTTCCCCGCCCCGCCGGCGAGCGAAGAGTCGGACGCCGCCAAGGGCTCGATCTGGAGCGAGGCGAAATACGGCTTCGCCTACCTCGTGGCCCGCCCCGGGCTGCGGGCGCTGGTGATCCTCATCGCGGCGATCGTCCTCCTGATGTCCTTCGTCAACGTGCTGCTCTTCCCGTTGGTGCTCGAGTTCGCCACCGAGGCCGAGCTCGGCTTGACGATGGCGGTCGCCGCCTTGGCGTTGCTGGTGGGCAGCGCGGTGATGAGCGCATGGGGAGGCCCCGACCGCAAGGTCTACGGGACGCTGGGGTTCACGGTGGTGCTGGCGCTCGGGACGGTCGTCACCGGCCTCCGGCCGTCGCTGTTCGTCGTGGCGCTTGGCATGACGTTCGTGCTGTTCCCGGTACCCATCGTCAACGGCTGCAGCCACGCGATCTTCCAGACCAAGGTCGCTCCGGCGGTGCAGGGCCGGGTGTTCGCGATCCGGCGGATGGCGGCCGAGGGCATGGGCCCGATCGCGTTCCTCCTGGCCGGGCCGCTCGCCGAGCGGTTGTTCGAGCCGTGGCTGGCGGACGGCGGCGCGCTGGCGGGCACCGTCGGCGACGTGCTCGGCACCGGCCCGGGCCGTGGCGTCGGCCTGATCTTCGTGCTGCTGGGCATCGCCACGCTCGCCGTGGTCGCCGCCGGCTTCGCCTACCCCCCGCTGCGCAACGTGGACGTCGAGGTCCCCGACGCGATCCCCGACGAACAGGTACCAGCGCCGTGAGCTCGCCCGAGCCTGAAGCCGCGTGCTGCGCCAGGCGGAGCAGGAGCTGAGCAAGCGGCGGGGACTGTCGAGCTAGCGCGGCTCGAGGATCATCACCGGGATCGTGCGGCCCGCCCGCTGCTCGTACTCGGCGAAGCCGGGCCACGCCTGCTTCTGCCGGTCGAAGATCTCGTCGCGCGCGTTCCCCACCACCTCGTGTGCCGTGACGTCCACCCGGTCGGTGCCGACCTCGATCCAAGCCTCCGGGTTGGCCTTGAGGTTGTAGTACCAGTCGGGGTTGGTGGGCGCGCCTGCCTTCGACGCGAAGACGGCGTAGCCTTCGTCGACCTTCTGGTACATCAGCGGGTTGATGCGTTCCTTGCCGGACTTCGCCCCCGTCGAGTGGAGGATGAGCAGGGTCCCGCCCTCGAACGGGCCGGTCACCTTGCCGTCGTTGGCCCTGAACTCCTCGATGATCTGCGCGTTCCAGTCGGTCACGTTCGCTCCTCCGCTACTCGGGGCACCGTAGTGCGAAGCGCCAGGGCGGAGGCCCTTATTCCGGCTCGGCGGGCTCCACCTGGCGCCGGAACGGTCGGGTGAGCGCAGTACCGATGCGCCGCAGGTCGCCGGCCTCGAGCACCAGGCGGCGCAGCGCCACGTCGGCCATGAACAGCGCGAGCGCCAGCCCGGCCAGCCAAGGCCACAGGATCAAACGGGCGCGGCCGAGCGACGGCACCGGGTCGAACGCGTCCTCCGGTGCGGGGTCGACCCGGCCGCCGGTGAGGCCGGCGAGGTCGGTGGCGAGTGCCGGGTCGGCGTCCCGGTATGCGAACTCGGGCGGGTAGCTCACCACGGCTCCCGCGCTGCCCGCCGCGTGGAGGCCCATGGCGCTCTCGACGCCGACCGACACCCAGTAGGCGCCCGGACCGTCCACCCGCAGCTCGCCCTCGAAGCGGTCCGGTGCGACCCGCTGCAGCGTGACCGCGATGGATTCCCCGCCGGGCCCTCGCACCCGTGCCACCGCCACGGCGTCGGCAGGCGCCTCGGCCGAGAAGGCCACTCGCAGGATCCCGGTGTCGACGGCGACCTCCGGCGGCTGGTCGCGGTCGGACGGCAGCGTGTCGCGCAGCACCCTTCCCCAGAACTCGGCGAACCCCGCCCAGGCGACCCAGTCGGCGCTCCAGCGGGTCGTGGCGTCCGACGTCCAGGCGGTCACCCGCCCAAGCCCCCGCTGCCAGGTGGCCAGCAGCGGGTCGCCGGGGCCGACCTCCAGCGGCATGGCCGCCGCCGACTTGGGCGTGGCCGCCACGTAGCCGCGCAGCGGCGGCGCCGCCGCAAGCCCGGCGGTCACCGGCGACGCGGCCGCCAGCACCGGCAGGAACGCGCCTTCCTGCGTCAACTCGCGGACCACGGCCCGGGTTTCCTCGGCGAAGACCTCCGGCACCTGCTCGAGATCGCGACCCGGGTAGAACCGGCCCCCGCCGATCTCCGCCATGCGCTTCAGGGTCTCGCCGGTGCCCTCCCCGGTGCCGAGGACCGACAGGGTGATGCCCGCGTCGGCGATCTCCCGGGCCACCGGGAGCAGCCCGAACTCGTTCGGGTCCCAGCCGTCGGTGAACAGCACGATGTGGCGGATGTCCTCCTCGGCGCCTTCCAGAGCCCGCATCGCCTCGTACAACGCCGGCGCGATCGACGTGTCCCCGTCGGGTCGGAGGCGGGCCAGAGCCTGCTCGGCAGCATCCGGCGCCGGCTTCGGCCCCAGTGGCAGCGTCCAGTCGAGCCCGGTGCTGAACGCCAGCACGCCGACCCGGTCGCGCTCGTCGAGGGCGTCGATCGCCAGGGCGGCGCCGGCCTTGGTGATGTCGGTCTTGTCGACTCCGCCCTCGATGAACTCGAAGTCGTTCTCGGGCCCACCGCAGTGGCATTGGCCCATCGACCCCGACGTGTCGACGACCAGCACCTCGGCCACCGGCAGGCGGCGCACCTGGTCCTGAGGGTTGCTGCGCACCGGCAGCAGCTCCTCCAGTGCCGATCCCTCGTAGTCGCCCAGGCCGTATGCCTGGTCTCCGCCCACCACCACCAGCGCCCGGCCGAGCTCCTCGACGTAGGCCCGGAGTGATTCCGTCGCCGCCGGGAGCGGCGCCGGGACGTTCACGAGCACCACCCCGTCGTAGTCCAGCAATGCCTCGTCGGCCGGGATCTCGGCGACGACGTCGGCGCTCATCCCGCCGGCCGCGAGCGCAGCCGCAAGCTGCTCGCCGTCGCCGGCCCTCCCTTCGACGATCGCCACGGCCGCCGGGCCGATCACCCGGGATACGGCGAGGCCGGTGTCGTTCTCGGGGACCGTGTCGGCGGGCGCACGCACGGTCGCGGCGACCTCGAACGAGCCCAGCTCCGGCGCGGGGACCGTGAACTGCACCTGGTTGGTCCCCGTGGCGAGGTCCACCTGTTGCGTCTGGGCCGGCGTTCCGGCCACGGCCAGAGCGACCGTGGCCGGGCCGGCCTCGGTGGCGTCGATGGCCACGCGGACCGGCACCAGCTCGCCCTCCCGCACCGTGCCCGGCAGCGCGACGCCGGCGACGAGGGCATCGGCGGAGCGCGCACCGCTCACCGTCACCACGTCCACCGCCACCCCGATCGCCTGGAGGTCGGCGGCCGCCGCTCGTGCGTCCCCGGCGGTCTCGACACCGTCGGTGAGCACCACGACCCGGCGGGACCCGACGGCGGGGAGCGCGGCGGCACCGGCCCGCAACGCCGCGGCCAGGTCCGTGGCGGTGGCATCCACCTCCACCGGCTGCGGCTCGTAGCGATCGGCGGCGGCCACCTCCCCGACCAGCCGGAGCTCGGCGCCGAACACGGCGACACCGGCGTGGTCGCCGCCGCCCGCAGCGTCGAGGGCGGCGGCCACGTAGGCGTCCTGCTGGGAGAGCGCCGCCGCGGGCACCGACGCCGAGCGGTCGAGCAGGAACAGCACCGAGCGCTCACCGGCAGGGCGGGCCACCACCGGCTGGGCCAGCGCCAGCACGAGCGCAGTGAGCCCGGCCAACCGGGCCCAGGTCGCCAACCGGTGCTGGCGGACCGGCACGGCGCGCCGCCCGGCCACCGCCACGACGATCACGGCGAGCCCCGCCGCCGGCAGCGCGGCCAGCCACCAGGGCGCCAGCAGCCTCATCTGCGGTCCCTCCCGGCGCCCACCAGCACCCGGTCGGCTGCCCCGGCGCCCGAGGCCTCCTCCCGGCGGCCGGGGCGACGCCTCCCCGGCCGGCCGTGGCCGAGCCACCACTCGGCGAGGCTCAGCACGAGCAGTGCCACGAGCACCCGGGGCGCCCACTCCCGGATCAGCGTGCCGCCGTCGGTGCCCCCGGGCGTCGACGTCGTCGCCAGCTCCCGGAAGGCGCCGGTCGACTCGGCGGCCGCGAAAAGCCGAGCGACCTGCGGCCCCGGGGTCTCGGCGCCGCCGGCGTCCACGTACGCCACCCGGTACACGCCCGGCAGTTCGGTGTCGTCGAACAGCGTGACCCCGGAGGCGACGTCTCGCACGTCGCCGTTCGGCATCGTCACCCGCACCTCGGCCTCGGGCGGCGGCGCCAGCGGGATCGGGGTGCCGGCCTCTGCCGCGCCCACGTCGCCGTCGAGCCCGGCGAGCCAGTCGAGGAGGCGCGACCCCAGGATCGGGAACGACACCTGCACCGGCAGGTTGGAGTGCTCCAGTGCGAACGTGAACAGCACGGCGCGGCGGCCCTCGACCTCCCCGACCATCACCAGCGGGACGTCGCCGGCGCGCACCAGCGGCACCCACCCGGGAGCGACGACGATCTGGGCGCGGCCGATCGCCAGCGACGACAGGTCGACGTCGTCGAGGAGCGGGTCGCCGGGCCGCTGCCAGCTCGCGACGGTGTTCTCGGTCCAGCCGGCCGCGGTGACCCCCGGTGGCAGCGGGTCGGTGGCGACGAACCAGCCGGGCCGGCCACCGGCCTCCGCCGGGTCGGCGCGGTCGATGATCACGAGGTCGCCGGTGGTGTCGCCGGTCGCCTCGAAGCCCGGGGCGGCGGCCAGCAGCGCGTCGAGGAACGCCGACCCGTCGCCGGCGACCCCCACTGTGCGACTGGCGGCGGATCCCACCACGAGCCGTGCCACGTCGTCGAGAGCCAGTCCGTCGGCGTCACCCACCAGGCGCGCCTCGATGACGGCGCCGGGCCCGGCGTCGAGCGCCACCGTCTCGCCCATCCGCTGGCGCGGGCCCAGCTCGAAGTCGACCACGGCCGCCACCGTGCCATCGACCGTGAGCTGCGCGGTGGCGTCGATCGGCTCGTCGCCGAAGTTCGTCACCTCCAGGAACACCCGGCCCGAGGTGCCCCCGGCGTCGTCGGCTGCGAACGACGTGATCGCCCGGTTGGCGGCCACGTCGTCGAAGAGCACGTGGGTGACGCCGACGGCGGGCTCCTCGACCGGGGCGGCGTCCTCGGGGGAGCCGCCATCGGACAGGACCAACACGGTGGTGGGGCGGTCGACGCCGGCGAGGCTCCGACCGATGCGGATCGCCGCGCCCAGGTCGGCGCGCGCCCCGCCCGGGGCCAGCCCGTCGAGAGCGGCGCGCAGCGCATCGGGCTCGGCCGAGAACGCTGCCACCACCCGCGGTCGCGCCCCGGCGGCGACGACCGACACCAGGTGGTCTGCCGACGCGTCGGCCACGAGGCGGCGAGCTTCGGCCCGGGCCCGGTCGAACCGCTTGCCCATCGCCATCGAGCCGGACGTGTCCATCACCAGCACGGTGTGCGGGCCCAGGTCGGTGGCCTGCTCGAAGAACGGCCGGGCGAGGACGGTGACGAACGCGGCCAGGATCAGGAGCTGAAGCAGCAGCAGCGGCGTGACCCGCAGCCGCTGCCAGGGCGTGGCGGAGCTGACCGAGTGGCCGGCGCCGTGCCACAGCATGACGCTCGGGACCGGCACCCGCTGGCGGCGGCCCCGCAGCATGTAGAGGGCGACCAGGGGGATGACGAGGGTGGCCAGGCCCAGCGCGGCGGGGGCGAGCAGGCTCATCGCACCGCCCCGGCCGCCGCGAGCCCGCCGACGAGCCGGTCGAGGGCGTCGGGCCCGGCGGGGATCAGCACGTAGTCGAGGCCGTTGCGTCGGGCCCGGCGGGCAGCGTCGGCCAGGAACGCGTCGCGGGCCGCCCGATACGCCGCGTAGGCGTCGTCGGACGTAGAGAGGTCCAGCGTGACGCCGGTCTCCGCGTCGACCAGCCGCAGGTCGCCCATCAGATCCGGCTCCAGCTCGGTCGGGTCGAGCAAGTGCACGACGAGGCCCCCGGCGCGTGCGCTGCCGATCAGGTCGAGCGCCTGTGGCCAGTCGGGTGCCAGCAGGTCGGACACCAGCGCGGTCGGGCCGCGGGTGCCGGCCCGCTCTCGCAGCAGCCGCAGCGCCCCGGTCAGGTCGGCGGCGCCGCCGGGGCGCAGCATCTCCAGCCATGTCTCCACCGCCGGCCAGCCACCCACGTGGCGAGCGGGACGGCCCTGGTCGAGCACCCTTCCCTGGGCGCCGGGCACGGCGAGGGGGGTGACCCGGTCTCCGGAGGCCAGGGCGAGGTACGTGATAGCGGCGGCCAGGCGGCGCACGGCAGCGAACTTGCCGCCGAAGCCCATCGACGCCGACACGTCACAGAGCACCCGCAGTGGCAGCTCGTCCTCGGCCTCGTAGAGCCGTACCAGCGTGACGCCGAGCCGGGCCCGCAGGTTGTGGTCGATGCGGCGGAAGTCGTCGCCCGGGGTGTACTCGCGGTAGTCGGCGAAGTCGAGGCTCTCGCCTTTGCGGACCGACGGATGCCCGCCCGCCCACAGGCCCCGCACCCGGCCCCGGGAGTGCAGCGCGAGCCGCTCGAGGCGGCTCCGCACCTCCGGCTCGAGGATCACGGCTCGGCCTGGGGGCGCGGATGGGCTCGCAGCACGTCGGCGACGAGGTCGTCGGCGGTGATGCCGTCGGCGATCGCCTCGTAGCCCATGACCAGGCGGTGGCGCAGCGCGTAGGGGGCGACGGCCCAAACGTCCTCGGCCGCCAGGTTCAGCCGGCCGTGCATCAGCGCGTTCGCCTTGCCGCCGAGCACCAGCGCCTGGGCGCCCCGCGGCGAGGCGCCGAACCGCACGTACTTGCGAACCGCGGCGGGCGCCAGGTCGCTCTCGGGGTGGGTGGCGGTGACCAGCGTGGCGGCGTAGCGCAGCAGGTGGGAGGCGGCGGGCACCTCCCGCACCAGGTCGGCCATCTTCAGGATGGTGTGCCCGTCGAGCACCGGGTCGACCCGGGCCTCCACCATGGCGGTCGTGCGACGGACGATCTCCATCAGGTCGTCGGCCGGCGGGAAAGGCACGGTGACCTTGAACAGGAACCGGTCGAGCTGCGCCTCGGGGAGGGGGTACGTGCCCTCCATCTCGATGGGGTTCTGTGTCGCCATGACGAAGAACGGTCGGGGTAGCGGGTGGGTCTCCCCGCCGAGCGTGACCCGCCGCTCCTGCATCGCCTCCAACAGCGCCGATTGGGTCTTGGGCGTCGCCCGGTTGACCTCGTCGGCCAGGACCAGGTTGGCGAAGATCGGGCCCTCGTGGAACTCGAACCGCCCGTTGGTGAGGACCTTCGTGCCGAGGATGTCGGCCGGCATCAGGTCGGGAGTGAACTGCACCCGCCCGAAGTCGACGTCGAGCGCTTGGCCCAGCGTCTGCAACAGCATGGTCTTGCCCAGGCCGGGCACGCCCTCCAGCAGCACGTGGCCCTCGCACAGCACCGCCATCGTCGTCGCGGCGACGAGCTGGCGTTGGCCGACGATGACCTTCGCCACCTCGTGCTGCACGCGGGCGATGCGGGTCGAGAATTCCTCTGGGGTCATGGCTCCAACCTCGTGAAGTACTCGCGGACGACGTCCTGGTCACGGCGGGGCACCGCCAGGCGGCCGAGGGCCTCCATGGCCCGGTCCCGGTACTCGGCGGCCCTCTCGACGTAGGGCGTGAGCGGCAGGTTGCGGATGCCCTCGCCCTCGGTGAGGCCTTCGAGCTCGCCCGGCTCGCCGCTCTCGAAGTCGACGCGCACCTCGTCGCCGCGCCCGAACTCGGGCGGGTCGAACACGCTCGCCTGCGACGGGTCCCGAACCGGGTCGTGATCGTCCTCGCCCGGCTGCACCGAGCCCTGGCCGGCACCACCGGTCACGGGGCCGGCGGAATTGCCGCCTGCGCCGGAGACGTTGCCGCCGGCGACCGGGCCGCCCTGGCCCTGGCCCTGGCCCGGCCCTTGCCCTTGGCCCTGGCCCTGGCCCTGGCCCTGCCCCTGGCCCTCGCCCTGGTCGGGGTTGGCGAGGCGCTGCTGCGCGGCAGCGAGGTCGGCGCGCGCCGCCCGGATGGCATCTGCGGCGGCCACGTCGGCCGCTGCCCGCGCCGCCACATTGGCCAGGTGGTCGAGCGTCGGCTCCTGGTTCACGCCTGACCGCACGGCGGCGGCGGCCACGGCCAGCGCATCGGCCAGCTCGTCGTCGACGCCGGCGAGGTCTGCCGCTCGGGCTTCGAGCTGGTTGGCGAGGTCGGCCTGGGTCGCGGGTAGTGCGTGAGCGAGCGCCGCCGCCAGCGTGCGGAGCTGGCTGGCGGGCTCGTCCCCGCGGGCGCCCGCCGCGGCCAGGTCGCGTTGCAGCGCGGCGAGGCTCGTCTTCTTCGACAGCGCTGCCGGGTCGGCCGCCTCGGCCAGCTCTTGGGACGTGCGGCCGACCTCGGCGATCGCCTGGCCGAGGTTGCGTGCCTGCCGCAGCTCCCGGGCCAGCTCTCGCAGCTCGGCGGCCACCTCCTCCGGTTCGGTGGCCGCCCGCTCCACCAGCCCTTCGGCCTCCTGCTCCAGCACCTCGCGGACCCGACGCCGCTCTGCGAGCGCAGCGTCGGCGGGAGAGGGGAGCAGCGCCAGCGCTACGGCGCCGGCCACGGTGAGCGCAGCCAGCGCAGGGAGCGCGCCCCGCGGCAGCAGCGGGCCGATCAACGCCACCGATCGCCCCTCTGCCCACGTGCCCGCCCGCCGCACCTGCGCCCCTTCGGTGGGGGTCAGGTCCGACTTGGCAGCGAGCTCGAGAGCGGTCGACGCCCGGTCGTAGCCCCCGAGTCGCTGGTCTGCTTCGAGGGCGACGGCCCGGCGGCGCGGCGGGCGTAGCAGCGTCCAGGCGGCCGCAAGCGCCACGAGCGCCGCGCTCCCGGCCAGCGCGGCCGCTTCTGCCCATGGCAGCACCGCTGCCCTTGCGACGCCGAGCAGGCCGGCGGCCGCGCCTCCCGCCACCGCCACGGCGGCGATGGCTCGCCGGGCGAGCGCGATCGCGACGAGGCGGAAGCGGACGCGGCGCAGCAGCCGCCGCAAAGCGTCAGGCAGCGGCATGGCGCATCGGCTTCCCCTGGCCTTCCACGTCGGGACCCCGATCGTCCGGCTCACCTGTCAGACGCCCGCCGGCGCCGGATGGTTCCATACGACCCATACGCCGCCCGGCCCGGCGGGTTCCACGTCCATCCTGCCAGCGACGATGCCGCGCAGGAACCCCTTCGTGATAGCTTGGAGAAGGTGCGCCACCCCGATCCCGAACCGGCCCTCGCGTTGGCATACCTCGACGGCTCCCGGCCCGCCGGGCCGCTGCTGGACGAGGCCGCTCGGCTTCGCGACGGCGGCCGGGGCCGTACCGTGACGTACAGCCGCAAGGTCTTCGTGCCCCTCACCACGCTGTGCCGGGACCGCTGCACCTACTGCACGTTCGCCAAGCCGCCGGGTGGCGGCGGCCAGTACCTCGCCCCGGACGACGTCATGGCGATCGCCAAGGCCGGCGAGGCACACCGGTGCACCGAGGCGCTGTTCACGCTGGGCGACCGGCCCGAGGAGCGCTGGCCGCAGGCCGCCGAGTTCCTGGCGGCCCATGGCGCCGCGTCGACCGTCGACTACGTGCGGAAGATGTCCGAGCGGGTCTCCGCCGAGACCTCGCTGTTCCCCCACGCCAACCCGGGCCTCCTCGACGACGCCGAAATGGCGGCGCTGCGCCCGTCCAACCCGTCGATGGGGATGATGCTGGAGAACGCCTCGCCGCGGCTCATGGAGCCCGGGATGCCTCATCACGGCACCGCCAGCAAGGACCCCGCCGACCGGATCGCCACCATCGAAGCGGCCGGCCGCCAGAAGGTGCCGTTCACCTCCGGGATCCTGGTGGGGATCGGAGAGACCCCGGCCGAGGTGGTCGACAGCTTGTTCGTGCTGGCCGACCTCCAGCGGCGCTGGGGGTGCATCCAGGAGGTGATCGTCCAGAACTTCCGCGCCAAGGCTGACACGCCGATGCGCCGCCACGCCGAGCCGACGGTCGACTACTTCGCCCGCGTGGTGGCGGTGGCGCGGTGGGTCCTCGGGCCCGAGGCCAACCTCCAGGTGCCGCCCAACCTCACCGAGCGCTTCGAGGTATACCTCGACGCCGGCATCAACGACTGGGGAGGGGTGTCGCCGCTCACCATCGACTGGGTGAACCCGGAGGCGCCGTGGCCGCACCTCGAGGAGCTGGCCGCCCGCACCGAGGCCGCCGGGTTCCGGCTGATGCCCCGGCTGCCGGTGTACCCGGACTTCATCAGCCCCGATTGGATCGATCCGGGGCTGCTGCCGAAGGTGCAGGCCGCCATCGACGCCGACGGGTACGCTCTGGCTCCGCAGATGAGCGCACGATGATCACCTTCTGCCGGCTCCGCCCGGCTTTCGGCGTCACCGAGGTGTGGGCGGCCACTCGCCGCCGCGAGGGCAGCACCGCGGCGGAGGTGGGCGGCGACGCTACCGACGTCGTGGCCGCGCTGGCGGGGGGCCTGCTGCCCGTGAGCACCCGGCTCGACGGCGAGGCGGTGGCCTGGGTCGTCCCCCCTGCCGACGCGCTCGAGCTGGCGGGACGAGGCGTCCCCGGGTGGCGGATCACGGTCGTCGACGAGGGTTCCCGGGAGCTCGTGCTCGATGCGGTGGCGCGCAGCCGCGCCGCGTTCCTGCGGACGGGCCGCAGCCGGGTGTCCGAGGCGGCCTCGATCGCCGGCCTGCCGGCGATCGCGTGCGCGGTCTCGGTGTTCGTGGACTCGGTGGACGACGCGGTCGCGGCCGTCGCGGCCGGTGCCACCGACCTGCTGTTGCGGGACTGGTCCACCGACGGCATCGGCGAGTTGCGGGATGCGCTGGCGCCCCGGGTGCTGGTGGAGCGGACTGCCCTGCCCCCCGGCGTCGAGATCGACGCGGCGCGGGAGGCGCTCGACCCGCCGATGTTCACGGCGTGGCTCGACCTGGTGGACGGCTCGGGGGCCGCTCGGCCCCGCTACGAGTGGGCGCCCGGCAAGGACACGCCGGCTCCGGTGCCGCCGCGGCGGCTCTCTGCCGAGTGGGCCGACGCCGCGTTCGCCGGCGCCGCAGGCGGCGGTGCGGTCGCCGCCGACCTCCAGGCGATCCTCGACCGCTCCCTCGCCGGGCGTCCGCCAACTCGGGACGAGGTCGAGCGCCTCTTCCGGGCTCGCGGCGCCGAGGTCGAGGCGGTCGTCGCCGCCGCCGACGAGCTGCGGCGGCGAGCCAGCGGCGACACCGTCACGTACGTCGTGAACCGCAACATCAACTACACCAACCAGTGCTACTTCCGCTGCGGCTTCTGCGCCTTCTCGAAGGGGCCGCGGTCGCTGAACCTGCGCGGCGAGCCGTACCTGCTCGAGATCCACGAGGTGGTCGCCCGCAGCGTGGAGGCGTGGGAGCGGGGCGCCACCGAGGTGTGCCTCCAGGGCGGCATCCACCCCGAGTTCACCGGCGACTTCTACGTGCAGGTCATCGAGGCGATCAAGGCTGCGGTGCCCGATATGCACTGCCACGGCTTCACGCCGCTCGAGGTGTGGCAGGGCGCCGAGACCCTCGGGGTCACGGTGCCCGACTTCCTGCGGCGGTTGCGGGATGCCGGCTTGGGCACGCTGCCCGGCACCGCTGCCGAGATCCTCGACGACGACGTGCGGCGCTTCCTGTGCCCCGACAAGATCACCACGTCGCAGTGGGCCGAGGTGATGCTCGCCGCCCACGGGCTCGGGCTGCGGTCGACGTCGACGATGATGTTCGGCCACGTGGACCATCCCCGGGCGTGGGCCAACCACTATGAGGTGTTGCGAGAGATCCAGCGGCGCACCGGGGGCATCACCGAATTCGTGCCGCTGCCGTTCGTGCACATGGGCGCCCCGATCTACCTGCGGGGCAGGTCCCGCCCTGGCCCGACGTGGGACGAGGTGGTGCTGGTGCATGCCGTCGCCCGCATCACCTTCGACGGGCTGATCCCCAACATCCAGGCGTCATGGGTGAAGCTGGGCCTCGACGGCGGCGCCCGGCTGCTCGACGCCGGCTGCAACGACCTGGGCGGCACGCTGATGGACGAGAACATCTCCCGGGCGGCAGGGGCCGCCCATGGCCAGCTCGCGACGCCGGAAGATCTGGAGGCGGCCATTCGAGCGGCGGGTCGGGTCCCGGCCCGCCGCAACACGGTGTACGAGATCCTGGAGCGTTCCGACGCGCAACCGCGCTGAAGCGTCTCGCTTACTGTCCGTAGTTGGCATGAGCGCTGAGTGGTTGATCGCCCGGCGCGCTGCTACCGTGGCCAGGACGGGAGCTCGGGCAGGGGACGGTGATGCACCCAGGGGGTCTGCGAACGACGAGCCGGCAGAGAGCGGGGACGGTCTCGGCGAGGACTCGCCACCGTCGCCTCCTGGCCGCGTGCGCCCTGCTCGCCGCGCTCGTCGCCGCGTGGTACGCCCGGCCCGCCGGTGCAGCCGTCCCGAAGCCTGAGATCGACTTGCAGGTGACCAAGTCCGCCTCGGCTCCGGCGGTGAAGGTCGGCGACTCGCTCACCTACTCCGTCGAAGTCCGCAACGCCGGGCCATCCGGAGCGCTCGCCGTCGTCCTCGACGACACGCTCCCACCCGGCCTGACGATCGACGGCTTCGCCATCACCCGCGGCGCGTGCGTGGACTCGCCCGGCCTGGTGAGCTGCGTCATCGGCCCCATGCTCCCCGGCGACGCCGTCACCCTGACCATCGACGTGACCGTGGCGGGCGACGCCCCCCGCGACCTGGTCAACGAGTGCGCAGTGCGCAACGACGAGGACCCACGGTTCGCTCCTGTCGACGTCGACCCGTCCAACGACACCTGCTCGCTCACCACGCCGGTGACGACCACGACCACGACCACGACCACGACGACGAGCACGACCACGACGACGAGCACGACCACGACGACGAGCACGACGAGCACGACGACCACGACGACCACGACGAGCACGACGAGCACGACGAGCACGACCACGCCTCCGGGACCCGCCAGGCTGTCCGTGGCGCTGACCGACGCCGATGCGAACGGACGTGAGCCCGGGACGGTCCCGGTCGGCGGCTCATACCGATACGTGTTCACCATGGTGAACACCGGCGGGGAGGAGGCGCTCGTCGAGCGCGTCCGGTTCAACATCCCGCGCAGACCGCCCGGGGGCGTGGCCCTGTCCGTCACAGACGCAGGCGGATGCCGGGTAGACGGACCGGCCGTGGAGTGTGCGGGCCCGTTCCGCATTCCGCCGGACGTCGGCGTCGTCTCGCTCTCGGTCACGGTGCGGGTCGGGCTCGACGGGGCGCCCGCCGGCACCGACGGTCCCGTGCGGGTGGTGGGTACCGCCGAGGCCTTCCTCGCCGACGGCTCGGTGTTGCGCGACCTCGAGCCCACCACGCTGCTGCTGGAGGGACTCCAATCCGGTCCCTCGCTCTCGGCGTCGGCGACGTCCGAGACGCTGGCGATCGGCGAGGAGACCTCGCTCTCCTTGGAGGTCGCCAACCCGACGGCCGCGCCGCTCGCCGGCGTCGACGTGGCGATCACCGTTCCCCCAGGGCTGACGCTGGTCGGCGGGCCGGCCGTGTGGCAGGTGCCGAGGCTTCCCCCGGGCGGGAGCGCCACGAGCGACTTCGTCATCCGCGCCGACGAGGCCGGTCGCTACCTCGTCGTCGCCGAGATCGTTGCCGTCGAAGGCGGCGCGCCGCCGCGGAATCAGGGCGAGGGCTCCGGCCCGGGCCGAGCCGAGGTGGTGGTCTCGGTGACCGGCGTCCTCGGCGACGATCTGTTGGCCGCCGCCGGGTCGGTCTTCGCCGACGACGACGCCGACGGCCGCCGCGACGCCGGGGAGGCGGGGCTGCGGGGCATCGCCCTGCAACTGCTCGACCCGGACGGCGGCGCGGTGGCGGCGACGCTGTCCGGCGACTCCGGCCGGTACGCGTTCCCGGACGCCCGGCCGGGTCAGCGGGTCGAGGTGATGTCCAGCGGCTACGTCCTCACCACGCCCAAGTCGCGTCTGGTGCGCGAGGCGCCCATCGACTTCGGGCTGCTGGTGCGCGCCACCATCCCCGACACCGGGTTCGATGGCGGCCGGGCGGCGGCCGGGGGCGCCGCGCTGCTGAGCTTCGGCGTGTTCCTGCTGGCCGCCGCGCCGAGGGGCAAGCGGCGTGACGGCTGAGGCGCAGCCGGCCTCGCCGGAGCGCGAGCAGGGCATCTACACGATGTACGCCTTCATCAGCTCGTCGCTGTCCGAGCTTGCGCCCGAGCGGGAAGCGCTCGACCGGGGTCTCACGGCCATCAGCCCCCACTTCTACGACCACGAGCACGGCGCGGCCTTCGAGTCGCATCGTGACGAGTGGCGGCACGATCTCACCCGTTGCCACGTGTACATCGGCATCTACTGGAAGAAGCTCGGGCCGTGGACCCTCGACGAGTTCGAGTTCGCGAAGGCCCAGCACAAGCCGATGCTGCTCTACTTCAAGGGCCCGTTCGAATGGGAGGGCAGGGAGGAGGAGCTGCGGGCGTTCATCGCGGCGCTCGGGGACGTCGACCGCCAGGGCGCCGCCTTCTTCGAGGATGCCCCCGACGACTTCGCCCGCCTCGTCAACGCCGATCTCGAGCGCGAGAAGTCGAAGGCGTTCGCGGCGTCCATCGAGCGCCGCCGGCAGGTCCACGCCCCCGACACCGAGCTGACCTACACGCCCACCGCGGACGGGGGCCGGGCAGACCCTGCCACGGCCGCGCCTCCCCCCGCGAGGCGCCGCAGCGACGTGAGCCGGATCGAGCCGTTCGACGGCGAGTTCCTCGACCGGGAGGAGGTGCTCGAGGAGCTGCTCGACGCGCTCGACGAGGATGCGCAGGACGAGCTCATCGAGCTGGTCGGCCCCAAGGGCATGGGCAAGGGGTCGCTCCTCGAGCGCCTCGTGATGGAGGACCTCGACCAGTTCCCCGACGGGCTCGGCGTCAACCCGGTCGGGGCGTCGCTCGACGACCTCGACGACCTGCTGCGCACGACCTTCGAGGCGTTCTACGAGAGCAGCGACCCCGACGTCGTCACTGCGTGGTCGCCCGAGACACTGCGGGCGCACCTGGCCGGCACCCACGAGGGTACCGAGCGGATCGAAGCGTTGCTGGTGTTCGAGGACGTGCCGCCCGAGTCGCCGCAGTTCGCCGAGCTGCGGGCGGCGCTGCCGAAGTCGCTGGCCGTGTGCGTCACCTCCGAGGGCGAGTCCGGCGACGGCCTCGACGTGCCGGTGGAGGGTTTCGACGACGCCGCCGACGTCCTCGCGCTGTTCTCGGCGCGCTACAAGGCGCCGGTTCCGGAGAAGGCCCGGGAGCACGTGCTCGCCGCCTGCGCACTGGTGGGCAACGCCCCGGGCGCGATCCGCGAGCTGGGCCGTCTCGCCAGCAGGGAGGCGAAGCCGGTCGCCGGCCTGGAACCGCTCGTCGCCTGGGCGCGGGTGAAGGCGGAGTCGCCGCCTCAGGACGTGCTGACCCGCGGCGGGGCGGCCAAGGACGCCGTCAAGGCGTTGATCGCCGCCGGCGGCGAAGCACCCGCCGACGTCGTGGGGGCGGTGGCCGGGCCTGCCGGGACGAGCGCCGCGCTGGCCGACGACATCATCGAGCCGGGCTCGCCCCGCTACCGGCTCGGCGGCGTGGTGACCTACGACGTGGCGGACGCAGGCCACGACGACCGCCTGATGGGGGCGATCCTCGACAGCGCGGTGGACTGGGCGGAGCGGGCCAACCTGGACGAGATCCTCGATGACCGGGCCTTCGTGCAGCGGATGCTCGACTGGGGGCTACGGCACGGCCGCTACGAGGACGTGCTGGCGCTGGCCGAGTCCGCCGAGCCGGCGCTCGCGATGGGCGTCCGTTGGGGCGCGTGGGAGCGGGTGCTCGAGGCGGCACTGGCGGCCGCCCG
>JBFJZV010000039.1:0-18971 GCA_041621915.1 Acidimicrobiia bacterium
GAGCGGGCGGGTGGCGCTGGTCACGGGCGGGGCGTCGGGGATGGGCCGGGCTATGGCACTGGCGTTCGCGGCGGCGGGCGCCGACGTGGCGATCGGCTCGCTGCTGGCGCCGGAGCGGGAGCGGACGGTCGAAGGCGAGGTCGTGTACCTCCCCGGCGAGGAGCGGCTGGAAGCCACCGCCCGGGAGATCGAGGCGCTGGGCGTGGCCGCGCTGGCCACCGAGCTCGACGTCACCGACCGGCATTCCGTCGAAGCGCTGTTCGGGCTCACCGCCGCCGAGCTCGGGCCCGTCGACATCCTCGCCAACGCGGCCGGGATCACTGCCGAGCAGACGATCGCCGGTCACCCCGACGCGCTGTGGCACAAGGTGCTCGACGTCAACCTCACCGGCACGTACCGCTGCATCAAGGCGGCGCTGCCGGGCATGATCGCCCGCGGTTGGGGGCGCATCATCAACATCGCGTCGACGGCGGCGTCCGTCGGCGCGCCGACCTCCGGGGCGTATTGCGCGTCGAAGGCCGGGGTGGTCGGGCTGACCCGGGCCGTTGCGCTGGAGGGCGCCCCGCACGGCGTCACCTGCAACGCGATCAGCCCCACCTGGGTGAACACCGACTTCGGCCGGGAGTGGATGGGCGACATCGCCGAGCAGCAGGAGCAGCGCACCGGCGACGAGTACGTCGCAGACGTGAAGGCGGCCAACCCCCAGGGCCGGCTGATCGATCCGTCCGAGGTCGGGGCCCTGGCCGCGTTCCTGTGCCGCGACGAGGCTGCCGGCATCACGATGGAGGACCTGAAGGTGACTGCCGGCAGCCTCTGGTGATCCTCTGCGTCAGGCGGTTGCCTGGTGGTCAACAGCACTGCCGAGATGGGTGGCGACGCGGCGTTCGCGCCGACCGCCGCCGGGTACCGGGGGATGCTGCTCGGCGCCTTCGCCGCCGCGCAGCACGCGGCACGTGGTTCGCTCCAGGCCGCCGCCCCGCGGCGGCCCCGACGTAGGCCCAGTGGGAGCGGCAGCCCCGCACTTCGGCGAGTCCCAACACGCGTCAGCGCACCGCGCGTGCTCGCCGAAGTGCAGATGTCACGGCATCCAGGCGCTCCAGGTGTCCTCGTTGGCGGCGATCCAGTCGGCGGCGGCCTCCTCGATGCTCTTCCCCTCCGTCTCCACCGCAGCCAGCATCGAGATCTGGTCGGCCGTCGTGTAGCTCATGTTGGAGAGCAGCGTATGGGCGGCCGGCGCCTCCGACTCGAGGTCCTCCCAGAAGATCTTGAACAGGTCGTCGGCCGGGTAGTCGCAATCGACGGCGTCCTCGTCGGCGTAACAGTCGTCGGAGTACTCGGGGAGCTCCACCTCGGTCAGGTCGTATGCGTTGTGCACGGAGTGCGGCGTCCAGAAGTAGAAGACGATCGGCTCCTCGCGGCTGTATGCCGAGTCGAGCGCGGCGAGCAGCGCCTCCTCGGAGCCGGCGTAGACGACCTCCATGTCCATGCCGAGGTTGTCGATGATCTGCTGGTCGTACTGCGTGAAGCTGGGGTCGCCGCCGAGGAACTGGCCCTTGTCGCCGGTCTCGGCCGTGGAGAACAGGCCGGCGAGCGACGCGTCCTGGAAGCCCTCCCAGGTGGCCAGGTCCGGGTTCTGCTCGACGACGTAGCTGGGCACGTACCAGCCGATCTTGCCGACCGGGCCAAGTAGCCCGCCGTTCACCACCCCGCCGCCGCCGTCGATGTAGGTCTCGACGTTGGCGCCGTGGCCGGACGGCCACACCTCCAGGCTGGCATGGAGGTCGCCGCTGCCGATGGCGCCCCACTGGGTGTTCTCGTCGATGTCGACGGTCTCGACGGTGTAGCCGATGTCCTGGAGGAGCTGCGCCGCGACGGCCACGTTGACCGCAGACCCGTTCCACGGGTTGACGGCCAGCTTGATGGTGGTGAGCTCGCCGAGGTCGGCATCGCCTGCTCCTCCCTCACCCTCTCCGCTGTCCCCGCATCCGGCGGCCAGTAGCGCCAGCACGGCGACCATCCCGATCACACCCGCGAACCTTCTCGTGCGCATCAGTTCTCTCCCTCACCGGCGCCCGCCAGGCGGCGGGCGTGTCGCGTTCGTAACATACCCGGAGCGACCGAGGGACTGCATGGCGACCGACGGGAATGCGAAGGTGAGCCGCCCGCTGGTGTGCCGGGGGGTGTGGAAGATCTTCGGCTCGGACCCCGTACAGGGCCGGCGCCTCGCCGACGCCGGCCACTCGCGCAGCGACATCCTCGACGAGACCGGCTGCGTGGTGGCGGTGCGCGACGTGTCGTTCTCGGTGCGGCGCGGTGAGACCTTCGTCGTCATGGGCCTGTCGGGCAGCGGCAAGTCGACGCTGATCCGGTGCTTGTCGCGGCTCATCGAGCCCACCGAGGGCGAGGTGCTGATCGACGGGGACGACGTGTGCGGCTTCGACGACGACCGGCTGCGCGACCTGCGCCGCCACAAGGTGTCGATGGTGTTCCAGCACTTCGGGCTGTTCCCGCACCGGCGGGTCATCGACAACGCCGCCTACGGCCTGGAGGTCCAGGGCGTCGGCAGGGACGAGCGGTACTCCCTCGCCGCCGAGGTGCTGGCCATGGTCGGCCTCAGTGGTTGGGAACAGCACTACCCCCAGCAGCTCAGCGGCGGCATGCAGCAGCGGGTCGGCCTGGCCCGGGCGCTGACCGTCGACCCCGAGATCCTCTTCTTCGACGAGCCGTTCAGCGCTCTCGACCCGCTCATCCGGCGCGAGATGCAGGACGAGCTGATCGCCCTCCAGCAGCGCATGCACCGCACGCTGGTGTTCATCACCCACGACTTCGACGAGGCGCTCAAGCTGGGCGACCACATCGCGATCATGAAGGACGGCGAGTTCGTGCAGGTGGGCTCGCCCGAGGAGGTGGTGTCGAACCCGGCCGACGACTACGTCCGCGAGTTCACCCGTGACGTGGCGAAGGCCAAGGTGCTCACCGTCGGGAGCGTCATGGGCGACCCCGAGGAGGGTGCGGGCGCGGAACGGGCCGTGCCCGCCGGCGCGGCGCTGGAGCAGGTCGTGCCGATGCTCATCGGCAGCGATCGCCCGGTGGCCGTGGTGGACGGGAACGGCGAGGTGGTCGGCTCGCTGACACCGGCTGCGGTCGCGGAGGCGCTGGCGCCCGACCCGCCGTGACGACCGGGACCGCCAGCGCCGACGTCGCCGTCCGGGAGAACGGCTGGCGCCGCGCCGCCGCCTACCTCGGCCTCGCCGTCGCCGCCCTCGCCGCGCTGGAGCTGTCGCTGGGCGCGGTGTCCGGGTTCCCGGAGGCCTGGAACGTCCACCTCGCCGACCCGGTCAACGACGCCCGCAACTGGGTGGTCGCCAACCAGAACGACCACTGGGTGTTCACCTACGTCTTCAACCCGCTCCGGGATTCGATCGACTGGTTCATCCGCCTGATGGAGGACTGGCTGCTCGCCGTCCCGTGGTTCGTGGTCGTGGCGGCGGTGGTGGCGGTCGTCGTGCGCGCGCTCGGGCCCGCCGCCGCCCCGGCCGGCCTGCTGGGCGTCCTGTACTTCGGCTTGGTGGGCCTCTGGGTCGAGACCGTGCAGACGTTCACGTTGATGGCGGTGGCGGTGCTGATCTCGCTGCTGCTCGGGGTGCCCCTCGGCATCTGGGCGGCCCGCAGCGACCCCGCCGAGCGGGCGATGCGCCCGGTGCTCGATGCCATGCAGACGCTGCCGGCGTTCGTCTACCTGATCCCGGTGGTGCTGTTTTTCGGGATCGCCCGCGTTCCGAGCGTCGTCGCCACCGTGGTGTACGCGCTGCCGCCGGTGGTGCGGCTCACCAACCTGGGGATCCGCCAGGTGCCCGGGGAGAGCCTGGAGGCGGCCGCGATGTTCGGCTCCACCCGCCGCCAGACCCTGACGAAGGTGCAGCTGCCGCTGGCTATGCCGACGATCCTGACCGGCATCAACCAGACGATCATGATGGCGCTGTCGATCGTGGTGATCGCGGCCCTCATCGGGGCCGGCGGGCTGGGCCAGGAGGTGCTCGATGCGCTCCGCAACCGCCAGGTGGGCCGGGCGCTGGAGGCGGGGCTGGCAATCGTCGTGCTGGCGATCCTGCTGGACCGCATCACCCATGGCTTCGCCGGCCTCACCGAGCGGGCAGAGTCGCGGTGGAGCGGGGTGGCGGACCGGGCCCGCCGGCTGCTGGGCCGGCTCCGGATCCGCTGGTACCACTGGGCGGGCCTCGCGGTCGCCGCGACGATCGCGGGCCGCGCCGCCGGCTGGGTGGAGTTCCCCGGGACGCTCTCGATCTCCTTCGCCGACTGGGCCGATGCGGCGGTCGATTGGGCCAGGGACAACCTGTACGAGATCGGCAGCACCGGGATCGGCACCGGGCCGCTCAGCGACTTCATCACCACGTGGATCGTGAAGCCGCTGCGGGAATGGCTCGCCCTCGACCTGGCGTGGCCGGTGGTGATAGCGGCCGCCGCCGCGCTGGCCTGGCACGCGGCGGGGCTGCGGGTCGCCGCGTTCTCGGCGGCGTCGCTGGCGGCGATCGGGCTGTTGGGGATGTGGGAGCTGGCGATGGATACGCTGGCGCAGGTGTTGGTGGCGGTGGTCATCTCGCTGCTGATCGGCATCCCGCTCGGGGTGTGGGCGGCCCGGTCCGACCTGGGGGAGCGCTTGCTGCGGCCGGTCCTCGACTTCCTGCAGACGATCCCCAGCTTCGTGCTGCTGGTGCCGGTGATCATCCTGTTCAACATCGGTCGCATCCCCGGGATCATCGCCTCGGTGCTCTATGCGCTGCCGCCGGTGGTGCGGCTCACGAGCCTCGGCATCCGTGAGGTGTCGGCGGCGGCCACCGAGGCGTCCCGGTCGTTCGGTGCCACGTCCCGCCAGACCCTGGTGAAAGTGCAGGTGCCGCTGGCGATGCCCAGCATCATGGCCGGCGTCAACCAGACGGTGCTGCTGGTGCTGGCGATGGTGGTGATCGCCGGGCTGGTGGGCGGGGGAGGACTGGGCCTGGAGGCGGTGCGCGGGCTGGCCCGCGCCGACACCGGTCTCGGCTTCGAGGCGGGCATCTCCATCGTGTTGCTGGCGATGGTCCTCGACCGCATCACGCAGGGTTGGGCCGATCGCTTGCGTCCCCCGGCCGCTCGCTGACGACCCCTCCATCGGCGACACTACGAGCATTGGCTGCCCGGTCGGGTTGGACGTGCCGATCGTCGGCATCGAGCGCAAGTGACACGAAGCGGCCGCTGCGGGTAGCGTGCCCCCGCCCCGCCCATCCCGAAGCAACCGGAGTACCGCCACGTGGCCACGCCTCGCATCCACGACGACCAGTACGACATCGTGCGGATGAGCACCAAGCGCAAGGAGCAGTCGCCCTACCACGCGCGATGGCGCTCGCCGGACGTGGTCTACGCGGTCTATGCCAACCGGCTGTACCCGGTGTCGCTCGGCACCGACCCGATCGCCGACTACTGGAAGCTTCGCCGGGACGTGATGCTGTACGACGTCCCCGAGCGCCCCGTGTCGATCCAGGGGCCCGACGCCGTTCGGCTCCTCGAACGGGTGCTCACCCGGAAGGTCGCGGGGGTGAGGCGGTGGCGGGGCGTCTACGGGCTCGCCTGCCTGCCCGACGGCGGGCTGCTGATGGACGGCGTGCTCATCCGGCTCGCCGACGACCACTTCTGGTACGTGCAGGCCGACGGCGACATCGAGAACTGGCTCGCGGCCCTCGGCGCCGACATGGACGTCACCGTGTCCGACCCCGGCTCGCGGGTACTCCAGATCCAGGGCCCGAAGTCGCACGAGTTCCTCGTGGCCGCCTCGGGGGCGCAGGTGCCCGACGATTTCCGGTACTTCTCGGCGCAACCGTTCGACCTTGGCGGCCAGCAGGTGCTGGTGTCGAGCTCTGGGTGGACGGGCGAGCTGGGCATCGAGGTCTACGGCCATGACGGCCTCGATCACCTGTCGCTGTGGGACCACCTCATGGCGTGCGGTGAGCCGTTCGGCATGACGATGGGCGCCAGCGACTCGATGGGCCCGCGCCGCGTGGAGGCCGGCATCCTCGACAACCGCACCGACTTCGACAGGACCATCAACCCGTTCCAGGCGGGCCTCGGGAGCTTCGTCGACTTCGACAACCCCGCCTTCGTGGGGCGCGCCGCCCTGCTCGACGCACCCCGCGACCGGCTCCTGTTCGGCGTTCGGTGCGCGACCGGCGCCCCGGCGGCCGGTGACGAGCTGCTGGTCGACGGCGCCGTTGCGGGGCGGGTGACCGTGGGGGACTGGTCGCCGACGCTGGAGGTCGGCATCGGCTACGTGCGCTTCGACGCTCCCGCCGACGGCGGCTGGCTGGGCCGAACCGTCAGCGTGCGAGGCGAGTTCGCCGGCGAGATCGTCGAGCTGCCGTTCCTCGACCCCGGGAGGCACTTGCCCCGCGGCAAGCCCCTCGGCGAGGGCGATCCCGCCCGCGTCTGACGGTCACCCGCCAAGCGTGACGGTGGCGAGGTCCTCGGCGACGACCACCCGGCCGTCGTAGCCGGCGCCACGGATGTCGGAGTGAAAGGCGGCCGCCGCGGCGGCGGTGGTGGGAGGGGGGATGAGGTGGGTGAGCACCAGCACGCCGACCTTGGCGCGGACAGCCAGCGCCCCCAGCTCGATCGTGTCGGCGTGGTACGCCGCAATCGCGTCGGGGTGCGACAGCGTCCCCGGCGCCACCGCTGCCCGGCGGAACGCCTCGTGCACGAGCACGTCGGCGCCCGCCGCCAGCGACTCGACCTCCGCGCACACCGCCGTGTCGCCGGAGATCACCACGATCCCGTCGGGTGTGGTCACCCGGTAGGCCACCGCGGGCACGACCGGCTCGTGTCGCACCGCCACGGCATCCACCGTCGCGTCGCCGACGGCGAGCACCTCTACCGGCTCGGGCGTCGCATCGAAACGCTGCACGTCGATGCGGGCCACGTCGGCCCGGCCGGTGTGCTCTGCTCGCATTGCCATCTCCCCGGCCCACGCGTCGAGGACCGCAGTGGCGATGTCGGCGGCGGGGCCTGCCGGGGCGACGACGGGCAGCGGCGGCGCGCCAGCCGGGTCGCCCTCCAGCCACCGCGTCATGGCGAGGTCCGCCAGCCCCACGAGGTGGTCGCTGTGGTGATGGGTGACGAGCACGGCGGTCAGCTCGGCGAGGTCGAGGCCCGCCTCGGCCAGCCGTAGCGTGGTGGCGCGCCCGGCGTCGAACTGGAGCGCCGTCCGCCCGGTGCGCACCAGCACGCCGGGCCCTGCCCGGCCCGGCTCGTGCAGCGGCGTGCCCGTGCCGGTGACGGTGATCGAGGTCGCCATTCGAGCACCCTACGCCGGCGCACCGTGTCGGCAAGCGGCCCGTGTCGGATACCACGCGTGTTCGCCCCCGGTGGGTGGGAGCAAGGCGCCGCTCTACGCTCCAGCGGCATGATCCCGCCGACGATGCGCGCCGTGCTGCTCATGGGTCACGGCGGCCTGGAGCAGCTCGAGTATCGGGACGACGTCCCGGTCCCGCGCCCGCGGCCGGGGGAGGTGCTGATCCGGGTGGGGGCGTGCGGGATGAACAACACCGACGTGAACACCCGGGTCGGCTGGTACGCCGGCGGCTCCTGGGGCGGCGACCTGGCGTTCCCTCGCATTCAGGGGGCGGATCCGGCGGGCCGCATCGCGGCGGTAGGCCCCGGCGTCGAGCCTGCCAGGGTGGGCGAGCGCGTCCTCGTCGACGCCTGGATCAGCCGCAGCCCGCCGCGCTACCTCGGTTCCGAGGTCGACGGCGGCTTCGCCGAGTACGTCATGGTGCCGGCCGGCAACGCCCACCCCGTCGACACCGAGCTGTCGGACGTCGAGCTGGCGAGCTTCCCCTGCTCCTACGCCACCGCCGAGCACATGCTCCACCGGGCCGGCGTAACCGCCGGCCAGCGGGTCCTCGTCTCCGGGGCGTCCGGCGGGGTGGGCGGAGCGCTCATCCAGCTCGCCAAGCGCCGGGGCGCCGAGGTGGTGGCCGTCACCAGCGCCGCCAAGGCCGACGCGGTGCGGGAGGTCGGCGCCGACGCCGTGGTGCCGCGCGGTGCCGCCGACCTGGCCGCCGCGGTCGGCGCGGTCGACGTGTTCGCAGACGTGGTGGGTGGAGCGTCGTTCCCGGTGCTCTTCGAGACGATCCGGCCCGGGGGCCATTACGTGACGGCCGGCGCCGTCGCCGGCGCCGAGGTGAGGCTCGACCTGCGGACGCTCTACCTCCGCGACCTCACTATGCACGGGGCCACGGTGCTGCCGCGTGAAGTGTTCGCCGCTCTGGTGGGCTACGTCGAGCGGGGCGAGATCCGGCCGGTGGTGGCCGGCACCTTCCCTCTCCAGCGGCTCGCCGAGGCGCAGGAGGCATTCCTCGCCCGCCGCCACGTCGGCAGCTACGTCGTCGACGTCGCCGGGGAGGCGTAACCCGCCGCCCCGCCCGCCGGGCCCCGAAACCGCGAAAACCGAAGCATGCCGCTGTGGCCCGCCGCTATCGTGATCGGGCGAGAGTGGGAAAAACACCGGGAGGCGAAGACATGGGTACGACGCGACTGGCGAGCCGGCGCCGGGCGGCGCTCCTGGCCGCCGCAGTCTCGCTGGTGGCCGGCCTCCTCCTGGTCGTCGCCGCCCCGGAGGCTGGCGCCCAGGTTCGGGAGCTCTCCCTGGCGCCGACCGCCGCGACCAACGAGCCCGGCTCCGACCACACGGTCACCGCCACGCTGAAGAAGGACGGCACGCCGGAGGCGGGGGTCAAGCTGGCGTTCGACGTGGCCGGCGGTCCCAACAGCGACAAGTCCAGCAGCGACGGAGGTTGCGTGCCGTCTACGTGCGACACCGACGCCAACGGCCAGGTCTCCTGGACCTACCGATCGGACAACGAGGAGGGACAGGACACGATCGTCGTCGTCGTGCCCGGTGACAACTCCGTGCCCGGTGCCACCGCCCTCAAGACGTGGACGAAGACCCGCGACAAGAACCCGATCACTGACAACTGGCCCGACCTCACCGCCGCCGAGGAGAAGGCGGTCCAGGACCTGATCACCGCCGGCAAGAACGCCGAGGCGCTGGCCAAGCTCGTCGAGGTCATGTCCGACCACTGCTGCAGCTTCGCCACGATGGCCGCCGGCAAGCCCGGGTACGACGCGAGGCTCGCCGAGCGGGGCGGCAACGACATCGGCATGACCGAGCGCCGCAAGGGCGGGAACGTCTGGATCGGCCCCGGCGCTTTCGGCCCGATCTTCAACGGGGACACCGCTCCTGCCGTCGCCCGGCTCTACTCGGTGCTCAAGCATGAGATGGTGCACAGCCAGCAGTGGCAGAACCCTGCGCAGGCGGCTGCCGACGGCGCCAAGGCCCGGGAGCTGCAGGCGACGCAGCTCGAGGACGCCAACGTCGACGCCACCGACGCGGGCAACCGGTTCGAGGTGTTCCTGGACGCGAAGGCCGCCAGCCTGAACACGGCCGAGGGCATCTTCAACCCCCGCCTCCGCTTCGAGCTGAACCCGTCGAAGCGGATCTACCGTCCGGGCCAGGCGATCCTGGTGACTATGGCGGTGCGCAACGTCGCCGAGGGCCAGACGCTGACCGTGAACGGCAGGCTCAACGTCGACGACGCGACCATCACCGGCGACCTGCGCGAGGTGTTCTTCGAGATCGAGGCGCCGTCGGGGAAGATGCTCGCGATTGCGGTCGACCAGAACGCCACCTATCCCAGCCCCGACGATTTCGTGGAGGTGGCGGCCGGCAACTCGGCGCGACGCGACGCCAACCTCGCCAGGCTCTTCACGTTCGACGAGGAGGGCGAGTACGAGGTGTGCGCCACGTACGAGAGTGCGCTGTTGGGCCCCGTCGAGTACGACAGCACGTCGGACAGCATGGTGGAGCGCAACGTCGGCGCCGAGATCGCCAAGAACGAGGCGGACTGCGTCACCATCGAGGTGAGGACCTTCACCGGCGACACGGTGGGGCTGGTCGAGTCCGACCAGGGACGCTGGTACCTCCGCAACTCGAAGGGCGAGCAGACCGTGTTCTTCTTCGGCGACCCCGACGACGTGCCGATTGCGGGCGACTGGGACGGGGACGGCGTCGCCACGCCCGGCATGTACCGCCCCACCGACGGCTTCTTCTACGCCCGCAACGCCAACGCGGCCGGCATCGCCGACTTCGCCTGCTTCGCAGGCGACCCCGACGACGTGCCGCTGGCGGGCGACTGGGACGGGGACGGCGTCGACACGCTCGGCCTGTACCGCGTGGACACCCAGACCTTCTTCCTGTTCAACAACGTGTGCGACGGCAACCCGATGGGCGCCGCCCAGGTCTCGTTCACGTTCGGTGATGCCGGCGACCAGCCGTTCGCCGGCGACCTCGACGATGACGGGAAGGACGAGCTGGCGCTCCACCGGCCGTCCACCGGCCTCGTGTACTACCGCAACACCCCGTCCACCGGCACCGCCGACGTCAGCTTCATCTGGGGCAACCCGGCCGACGAGGTGTTTGCGGGCGACTGGGACGCCGATGGTCGGGACACGGTCGGCCTGTTCCGGCCTTCCGAGGCGACGTTCTACCTGCGGAACTCCAACACCGCCGGCCCGGCCGACGTGACCTTCACCCAGGGGGTGGCAGGGTGGCTGCCGGTCGCCGGCGCCTGGGGTCTCGGCTGACGGCAACCCCCGTCGTCCGGCTCAGACGATTCCGCGCAGCGCGGCGAGGACGGCGTCGGGGCGCTCGGCCATGAGCGAATGGCCGCTGCCGGGCACCACCCGGACCGCGGCGCCGGGGATCGCCGCAGCGAGCTGCTCGCCGTGCCGGCGCGGGGTCATCCGGTCGTCGCCGCCCAGCACCACCACCGTCGGGCACGTCACCCCGGCGGCTGCCTGCTCGGCGCCCGAGTAGGCGTTGCTGGCCTCGAGGTCGGTGGCGAGCACGTCGTACGCGATCGTGTCGAGCAGCGCGTCGGCGCCGCCGGCCATCCACATCCCGATCGCGGCGCTGCCGCCGAGGTGGGAGCGCCGGCCCAGCGACCAGTCGACGATCAGCTCGTGGGCGCGGTGGTCCTCGGCCGCCGCGGCGGCCAGCAGGTCGGGGTGAACCGGCATGCGGGGCGCCGTGCCCACGAGCGCCAGTGCCCGCACGCGGTCCGGGTGGCGGGCGGCGCACTCGAGCGCGGCGGCGGCGCCCAGCGAGTGGCCCACCAGCGCGGCGGTGGCCGCCCCGGCCGCATCGAGCACGGCTGCCAGCCAATCGGCGATCTCCTCGACCGTGGGCAGGGGAGGGCCGTCCGACCGGCCGTGGCCCGGCAGGTCGACGGCGAGCACCGCGTGCCCGTGGTGGGCGAACCAGCGGGTCTGCAGCGCCCACACGGTGCGATCCCCGCCGGCGCCGTGCACGAACGTCACCACGGGGAGCTCCGGGTCGAACGGCCGGCCGCCGGTGGTGGCGAACACCTCCCGCCCCGCCACGGCGAGCTTCACGTCCGCTGCGAGGCGCGCAGCGCCTGGGCGAGGTCGGCGACGATGTCGTCGGGATCCTCCAGGCCGATCGACAGCCGCACCATGTCCTCGCCGACTCCGGCAGCGGCGAGCTGGGCCGCGTCCATCTGCTGGTGGGTGGTGCTGGCGGGGTGGATGACGAGCGTCTTGGCGTCGCCGACGTTGGCCAGGTGCGACGCCAGCCGCAGCGACTCGATGAACCGGGCGCCGGCCTCCCGGCCTCCGGTCACCCCGAAGCTGACGATCGAGCCGGCGCCGCGGGGCAGCTGCTCGCCGGCCAGAGCGTGGTCCGGGTGGTCCGGCAGCGAAGGGTGGACCACCCACGAGACGGCCTCGTCGCCGGTGAGGAACTCCAGCACGCGGGCGGTGTTGGCCATGTGGCGCTCCATACGCAGCGGCAGCGTCTCCAGCCCTTGCAGCAGGTAGAACGCGTTCGCCGGGCTCATGCAGGCGCCGAAGTCGCGCAGCCCTTCGGCGCGGGCGCGCATCGAGAACGCCGCCGGGCCGAACTCCTCGGCGAAATCGATGCCGTGGTAGCCGGCGTACGGCTCGGTGAGCGTCGGGAACTTGCCCGACGCCTCCCAATCGAAGCGCCCGCCGTCCACCACCACCCCGCCAATGGCGACGCCGTGGCCGCCGATCCACTTGGTGGCCGAGTGGTGGACGATGTCGCAACCCCACTCGATCGGCCGGAACAGGTACGGCGAGGCGAAAGTGTTGTCCATCATCAGCGGCAGCCCGGCCTCGTGAGCCACGGCGGCCACGGTCGGCACGTCGAGGACCTCCAGACCCGGGTTGCCGAGCGTCTCGGCGAACACCAGCCGCGTGTCGTCGGTGATCGCCTTGCGGAACGCCGCCGGGTCGCGGGGGTCCACCAGCGTCGTGGCGATCCCGAACCGGGGCAGGGTGTGCGTGAACAGGTTGATGCTGCCGCCGTACAGCGACGACGAGGCCACGATGTGGCCGCCCTGGCCCATCAGCGTCGCCACTGCCAGATGCAGCGCCGCCTGCCCCGACGCGGTGACCACTGCACCGACCCCGCCCTCCAGCGCCGCGAGGCGCTCCTCCAGCACGGCCACCGTCGGGTTCGAGATGCGGCTGTAGATGTGGCCGGGCCGCTCCAGGTTGAAGAGGGCGGCGGCGTGGCCGGTGTCGTCGAACGCGAACGACGTGGTCTGGTAGATCGGCACCGCCCGCGCCCCGGTCGCCGGGTCCGGGTGCTGGCCGGCGTGCAGGGCCAGCGTGTCGAAGTGGGGGAGTCTCGGTTGGGCCATGATCACCTTCGCCGGGTCGTCGCGGGCCCGAGCGTAGGCGACGTCACGGGCGGCGGCCGTTGCGGATGAGCAGCGCCACCAGCGCCGACGCCCGCGCCGGGATCGGGGCGTATGCCCGCTGCAGCACGTCGGGCACGTCGCGCCGGACGATCATCCGGTACAGCGCGAAGCCGGCGATGGCGGCATGGGCGGCGACCAGCGACCACCAGAAGCCGTCGACGCCGATCGTCTCGATGGCCAGCGCCGCCATCAGCGGCCCGCCGATGGCGCCCAGCCCGGTCAGGAACACGAACGCGGCGCTGATCGACACCGCGTTGCCGGCCGGCAGCCGGTCGTTGATGTGGGCCAGGCACAGCGAGTACAGCGGGAACGTCAGCCCGCCGAACCCGAACGTCAGCGCCAACAGCATGTTGGACGACGGCGACATCGTCGGGGCCACGGAGGCGGCGACGGTGGCCGCCGCGGCCACCCAGAAGATCGCCTGGCGGCGCGAGATGCGGTCCGAGGCCGCCCCGATCGGCCACTGGAAGAGGATCGACCCCAGGATCGCGGCCGCCATGAACAACGCCACCCGTTGCGGCCGCATGCCGACGGCCGTAGCGTAGACCGCGCCCATCCCGAAGAACGCCCCGCTGGCCACCCCGGCCCACAGCCCGCCGAACACCCCGAGCGGCGCCGCTCGGGCCACCTCGCGGACTCGCAGCGCGCGGGGCAGCTCGAACGACGGGGTCTTTGACGCCGCCAGCGCCACCGGCACCACCGCCAACGACACCAGCGCCGACGCCAGCAGGAACATGCGGAACCCGCTCGGGTCGCCGATGCTCAGCAGGAGCTGGCCCGAGAAGATGCCGCCCATCAGCGTGACCATGTAGAGCGACAGGATGCGGCCGCGGGTGGCGTTGGTGGCCCGGTCGTTCAGCCAGCTCTCCGCGACGACGTAGAGGCCGGCCTGGCAGAATCCGTACAGCAGCCGCATCGCGCCCCAGGAGACCGGGTTGACGAACGCCACGTGGATCAGCGCGGCGGCCGACGCCAGCGAGGCGAGCCCGGAGAAGACCCTGATGTGGCCCACGTGCGCCACGACGAGCGGCGCCAGCCGCGATCCGAACAGGAAACCGACGTAGTAGAAGGCCATCACGCCGCCGATGACGACGGTGGCGAAGCCCTCCAGCTCCGACCGGACGCCGAGCAGCGTCACGAGCAGCCCGTTGCCGGCCATCATCAGCGCGATGGCCGCGAACAGGCCCCACACGCTCGCGGCGATGCGCACGGTGTCGGTGCCGGAGGCGGGCGCGGCGGCGGGGATGACGCTCATGGGGGCTTTAGGAGCCCGCCGAGCAATACATGTCACGCATCTCGACGCCCAGTCATCGCCACTCGCGGTGTCCTCGGTCCCGCCGTTATCGCACTGATAGCGGCGGAACCTGCGTCCTTGCGATTGGCGCCCCTGGGCGCCGATCTGCGCAACGGCATTACTCAGCAGACTCCTACGGGACGGGCCGGATCGATGCGCCGGCCTCGGCGGGGCGCGGGATCGTAGCGTGCTCCGCCGCCAGCGCGACGAACCGCGCAGCGAGGCCCTCGGCCATCGGCGCCACCCGTCCCGAGTCGAGGGCGACGTGCAGCAGCATCGCCTCCTGAGTGGCGGCCACCTCGCCCCCGTGGACCATCCGGTGGAACAGGTGCAGGCGCTTGGCGTCGGCGCCGAGCACGATCGCCTCGAAGGCGAGCAGGTCCCCCTCCCGCAGCTCACGGCGGAAGGTGATGTGCGTCTCGACGGTGTAGAACGACCCGCGGTCGTCGCGGCGGTACGCGGCGTCAAAGCCTGCGTGCAGGAGCACGGCGTCGGTGGCGTCGCCGAAGGCGAGCCCGTAGGCGCCCTCGGTCATGTGGCCGTTGTAGTCGATCCACGCGGCCGGGACGACCGCGGAGTGGACGCGCAGCATCACCGTTCACCGAAGGCGCGAGCGCCCTCGGCGGTCTCGTTCGACGCCATGGCCCGTTCGTGCGCCGGGATCCCCCCGGACCTGAGGAGGTCGTACGCTTCCTCGATCGTCAGGCCGTGCGTCGCCTTGCCGATGGCGAGGATCGCCCTGGTGGCGAGGGGCGCCGCGGCGAGCACCTCCGCCGCCAGCTCGCGGGCTGCGGGCAGCGCTTCGCCGGTGGGTACCACCCGGTTCACCAGACCGAGCGCGTAGGCCCGGGTCGCGTCGATGCGCCTGCCGGTCAGCAGGAGCTCCATCGCCAGCGGCCGGGGGACGAGGCGGAGGAGGCGGACCGAGGCGGCGTCCGGCACGATGCCGCGGCTCGCCTCGGGCAGGAAGAACTCGGCGTGCTCGGCGGCGACGACCAGGTCGGCCGCCAGCACCACCTCGAAACCGCCGCCCACCGCCATGCCGTTCACCGCGACGATCACCGGTTTGTCGAGACCGGGCAGCTCCGGGAAGCCGCCGAAGCCCCCCGGCCCGAAGTCGGCGTCGGCCGGCTCCCCGGCGGCAGCCGCCTTCAGGTCCCAGCCGGCGGTGAAGAAGCGGTCGCCGGCACCCGTGAGGATCGCTACCCGCTGCACGTCGTCGTCGCGGAACGCAACGAACGCGGCCCCCAGCTCCCGGCTGGTCGCCGCGTCGATGGCGTTGGCCTTGGGCCGGTCGATGACGATCTCGGTGATGGGGCCTTCCCGCCGCACGGCGACGCTCATGGCGCCGGCTCCACCACGCGCCCGTCGAGGGCGACGGCGCCCTCCCGAAGCAGCGCCAGCGGGTTGACCTCCACCTCGGTGGCGGCGCCGTCGAGCACCATGCCCGCCACCGCCATCACCGTGGCCACCGCCGCGTCGACGTCGGCGCCCGGGCTGCCGCGATGCCCCGCCAGCAGCGGCCAAATCCGCAACTGTCGCAGCGCGGCGCGGACCTCGTCGCCGGTCGCCGGCAGCAGCAGGTGGACCGCGTCGCGGTGCAGCTCGACCAGCGTCCCGCCGGCCGCCAGCGTCAGGCACGCGCCGATCCCCGCCACGACGGTCGCCCCGACGTGCAGCTCCGCGACCACATCGCGGATCATCTTCTCCACGAGCACCCGACCGGGGAGGGCCGTCGCGGCGGCCGCCACCGCAGCGCCGCCCGCGAGGTCGAGATGCACGACGCCGGCGTCCGTCTTGTGGGCCACGCCGAGCGCCTTGACGGCCACGGGGTTGCCCAGCGCGGCGGCGGCGGCGGCGGCGCCGGCCGGGTCCGTGACGGCGCCCGCCGGGACGGTCACGCCGGCGGCGGCCAGTCGCGCCTTCGACTCGGCCTCGTCGAGCACCCTGCCCGGCGCGGCATCCGGCACCGGGTGCGAGCCGGCCGGTGCCGGACGGGCGACCGCGGCCTCGATCCCGGCGAGCGCCTCCTGCAGGCCGCCGATCACCGCGACGCTCCCGAGGTCGACGCCATCGGGGCAGGTGCCGGGGACGGTGGCGGCCACCACCCCGGCCGTCCCCGTCGCGGTGGCGGCTGCGGAGAACGCGCGTGCCGCCGTCCACCACGCGTCGTCGTCGCCGCCGGAGGTAGCGGGGAAGTCGAGCAGCAGCAGCCCGGCGTCGTAAGGGCCGGCGAGCATCGACGTGAACGTGGCCTCCAGCGCCACCCTGTCTCCCCACCCGAAGGTGTGGTAGTCGAGCGGGTTGGTCACCGGCACCATCCCGTCGAGCGTGGCCGCCACTGCGGCAGCGTGGCCGCCCTGCGGTGGGGGGAACGCGATGCGGTGGCGCTCCCCGAGGTCGGCGACCAGTGACGCCTCGCCGCCCGAGCAGCTCAGCGACGCGACCCGGTTGCCGGGCAGCGGGCCGGCGCCGCAGAGGATGGCCAGGGCGGCGGCCAGCTCGGCAGGCGTGTCCACGCGCGCCACGCCGTAGCGGGCGAACAGGGCGTCGTAGGCGGCGTCGGGCCCCGCCAGCGCGGCGGTATGTGAGCGGTTCAGGTCGGCGCCGGCCGCGCTGCGGCCGGTCTTGAGGGCGACCAGCGCCACCCCCCGGTCGCGGGCGTGCCCCGCCGCCCTGCCGAACGCGCCGCCGTCGCCGAGCCACTCCATGTGGATGCCGATCGCGGCCACGCCCGGCTGGTCCGCCAGCGCCTCGACCCAGTCGGCGACGCCGGTCCCGGCCTGGTTGCCCACCGCCACCACGTGGGTGGCCGGGAACCCGGGCCGGGCCATCGTCAGGTTCATCGCGATGTTGCTGCTCTGGGTCACCAGTGCTGCGCCGCGCTCGGCGGGCCGGCAGCCGTGGTGGTCGGGCCACAGCGCCACGCCGGCGGCGGCATTGACGAGGCCGTACGTGTTGGGGCCGATTATCGGCATGTCACGGGCCACCGTCACGAGCCGCTCCTGGAGCTCGGTGGCGCCAGCTTCGGCGAACCCCGACGCGTAGCACACCGCCCCACCCGCCCCGAGGGCAGCGAGCTCGGCCACGACCTCGACCGTGGCCTCTCGCGGGATCGCGACGAAGGCGGCGTCTGGCGGACGAGGTAGCTCCTCGATCGAGCGGTAACAGGGCCGCCCGGCCATCTCCGTGCGCTTCGGGTTGACGGTCCAGAGGTCGCCCGAGAACCCCAGCCGGTCACACTGACGGGCGGCCGCCTCCGCCTCCCTCCCCCCGATCACCGCAATAGACCCGGGCGCGAGCAGGCGGCCGAGGCCGGCGGCCCTCACCATCGCAGGAGGGAGCGGGAGATGATGTGGCGCTGGATCTCGCTGGTGCCGTCCCAGATTCGGTCGACGCGGGTGTCCCGCCACATGCGCTCCAGCGGCAGCTCCGCCATCAGGCCCATGCCGCCGAACACCTGGATCGCCTCGTCCGTGACGAAGCTGCACATCTCGGTGGCGTAGACCTTGGCCATGGCCGCGTCGGCATCGGTCATCGCCCCCTGGTCGTCCTTCCACGCCGCCCGCAGGGTCAGCAGCTCGGCGGCCTCGTACCGGGTCTGCATGTCGGCCAGCTTGAACGACACGCCCTGGAACTTCCCGATGGGCCGCCCGAACTGGTGGCGCTCGGTGGCCCACTCCGCGGCGAGCCGCAGCGCCCGCCGCGCCCGGCCCAGGCAGATCGCCGCCACCTGGAGGCGGCTGGCCGCCAGCCACTCGTTGGCGACCGCGAAGCCCTGGTGCACCTCGCCGAGCACGTTGCCGGCCGGCACCCGAACGCCGTCGAAGCGCAGGATCATGTTGTGGTAGCCGCGGTTGGACACGCTCCGGTAGCCGGGGGCCACCTCCAGGCCGGGCGCGTCGAAGTCGACGAGGAACGCGGTGATCAGCTTGCGGCCGGCTTCCTCGCCGGTGGCGGCGAACAAGATGACGTAGTCGGCCAGGTCGGCGTGGCTGATGAAATGCTTGGTGCCGTCGATCACGTACTCGTCGCCGTCGCGGGTGGCCGTGCAGCGCATTCCCCGCACGTCGGACCCGGCGTCGGGCTCGCTCATCGCCAGGCAGTCGACCCGCTCGCCGCGGATCGTGGGCAGCAGCCAGCGGTCGACCTGGTCGCCGGTGCAGGCCCGCAGGATGTTCGACGGCCGGGCCACGACGTAGTGCAACGCATACGACGTGGCGCCCAGCTCGCGGTCGACCAGCGCCATCGTCACCGAGTCGAGCCCGCCGCCGCCCAGGTCGGCGGGCATGTTGGCGGCGTAGATGCCGGCGGCCAGAGCCTTGCGGCGTATCTCGGCGACCAGCTCGGGCGCCACTGCGCCCAGCCGCTCCACCTCCTCCTCGTGCGGCATCAGCTCCCGCTCGGTGAACGCCCGCGCCGTCTCCACGACGAGCCGCTGCTCAGCGGAGAACGAAAAGTCCACTAGTTTCTCCCCCGGCCTGCAGGGGGAGTGTCCCGCAGCAGTGCCGCCGGACGAGGGGGGCGCGGATGTTCGGACCGCGCTTTCGGGAGCCGCCCGGTCAGCCCTTCGGCTCGTCGTCGAAGGACTCCTCGTAGCGCTCGGCGCTGTCGGTGGCCAGGTCGTAGACGTTCCAGGCGGCCCGACGCCCGAACCACACGTTCGGCCCGCGGGGGCCGACCGCGTCGCGCAGCGCTTTCTGCGTGGCGTTGGGCTCCGGGGGCCGCACCTGGGCGTTCCTGGCCCGGCTGGTCCTGACCCAGTTGGCGAGACGGGAGAGCAGCTTCATGGCATGGAAGCGTAGCGATCATCGCCGGGTGCC
>JBFJZV010000040.1:0-18935 GCA_041621915.1 Acidimicrobiia bacterium
CTTCGGCGTCAACGGCATCTTCCTCGCCGAGGAGACGATGGGGTACGCGGTGACGTACTACATGGTCGAGGACGACATCTACATGAAGGAGAACGTGCCCGAGATCGTCGCGTACTCCGCCGGCCACAAGTTCTTCCCCAGCGAGTACGTCAAGTACTTCGAAGCCGTGCCCGCCAACGTCTCCTTCTTCGAGATGGACGGCCGCTATTACCAGCGGTCGTCCCCGTTGTACTGCGTGCCGCGGTTCTCCACCGACTTCAGCCTGCGCGGCTACTGCGGCCAATCGGTGACGCTCCTCAACCTGCAGCTCGCCTACTACATGGGCTTCACCGAGGTCGTCATGATCGGCATGGATTTCAGCTACACCATCCCCGACTCCGTCGTGCGCGACGGCAACCACCTGCTCTCCACCGAGGACGACCCCAACCACTTCCACCCCGACTACTTCGGGAAGGGGCGCACCTGGAAGGACCCCAAGCTCGACCGGGTCCTCGCCAGCTACCAGCTCGCCAAGCGGGTGTACGAGGAGGACGGCCGCCGCATCATCAACGCCACAGCCGGCGGCAAGCTCGAGCTGTTCCCCCGGGTGGACTACGACTCGCTGTTCTGAGCCGCCCCGGGCATCCTGCTACCTTCGCCGCCGTGATCTGGGACGAACCGAGCATCAGGCGTCGCATCGCAGAGCTCGACGTCCACCCCGGCTGGTACCAGAACATCGACCTGGGCAACGGGATCACGACCAAGACCCGCCAGGTCTGGGGCGAGGAGATCGACCACCCGCGGGCCCGCTGGGAGGAGATCGCCCCGGCCGTGCCCGACTCCTTGGCCGGCTTGTCGGTGCTCGACATCGGCTGCAACGCCGGGTACGTGGCATTCGAGGCGAAGCGCCGCGGCGCCGCGCACGTCGTGGGCGTCGACTACAACGCCGCCTACATCGAGCAGGCTCGGTTCTGCGCCGAGGTCCGGGGCGACGACGTCGACTTCCGCGTCCTCAACGTGTACGACCTGGACCAGCTCGGCCGGCAGTTCGACTTCGTGTTCTGCGTGGGCGTCCTGTATCACTGCGCCAGGCTGATGGATGCCGTCGAGCAGATCGCCGGCGTCGCGGGGGGCACGCTGGTGGTGGAGTCGGCGATCCATCCGGGCAACAACGAGCTGCCGCTCGTCCGCTACACCGGGAACCCGTTCGACGAGACCGCCCGCCGGCTGCCGGGGCACTGGCACCCCAACCTGACCGCGATGCAGGACCTGTTCGCCGGCCAGGGCTTCGTCGACGTCCAGGAGCTGTTCCGCGCCGGGGGGCGGGGCGGCATCGTGGGCACGCGGGCCCCGCCCGCTCAGCCGGACTTGTCGGGCACGAACGAATCGGGCGCCGGCGGAACCATGTCGTCGAACGGCTGACGCTGCCAGAGCGCGATGCCCGGCGTGTACCACGAGCAGAACGGCAGGTTCACCAGGTGGCCCCCGTGCCGGGCGACGATCGTGCGCAGCGCGCCGTGGACCCGGGGGTCCTCGTCGCCCTCGGCGATGAGGTACGTGTTGTCGAACACCACGATGCTGTCGTGCGACAGCCGCGGCAGCACGAGCTCGAACTCGGCGACGACGTGGTCGTGGAAGTGGTTGCCGTCGAGGAAGGCCACCGGGATCGGGTCGTCCCCGGCCAGCATCTCCGGGAGCCGCCCGAGCGAGTCGCCCACGTAGAACTCGACCCGGGCCGCCACCCCGGCCTCCTTCACGTTCGCACGGGCCTGCGCCGCGATGTCGGGGTCGATCTCCACCGTGCGCACCACGCCCGGCCGGCCGGAGTCCGCGAGCGCCTTGGCGAGCACGATGGTGGAGCTGCCCACGTTGGTGCCGGTCTCGACGACCAGGTTGGGTGCGGCGGGATCGAGGCGGCAGAGCAGCAGGTGGTAGAGCAGGCCCCAGCCGGGGTAGCCGATGCTGCGGCCCGAGCTGGCGATCCAGTCGTCGGGCCCGCCCTCCGCCCGGTCGGCGGCGGCGAGGAACTCGCTGGGCAGCAGGGCGCGGTCGTAGTCGGTTATGCGGTAGTCGAAGATGGGAGCACGCACCCGCGGGATCGTAGCTACTGGAGTTGCAGCGCCCGGCCCAGCTCCCGGAAGTCGGCGACCACCTCGACGCTCGGCGCGAACACCCGCGGGCCGTCCGGCGGTCGCACGCCGACGAACCGGGTTCCCGCCTCCTCGGCGGCTCGCAGATCGGAGAGCTGGTCGCCGACCATCACGGTGCGAGCCGGGTCGGCCCCGAAGCGGCGGAGGTACCCTCTCACGATCTCGCCCTTGGTCTCCGGGCTGCCCTCGACTGCGGCGAACCACCCGTCGAGGCCCTTGGCGGCGACGATGGTGCGCAGCTCGTCGGTGGGGGTGGCGGATGCGATCGCCACGGGGACGCGCCCGTGCAGCCCTCCGACGAACTCGGCCACGCCGGGCAGCAGCGGCGACGCGATCACCTGCTCCACCACCAGCGCCGCGAACCGGGCGGCCACCTCCTCGACCCGCTGCGGGGTCGCCTCGCGCCCGAGCATCCGCTCCTCGACGTGGCGGATCTTGTCGTAGCGGGACACCCCGACGTTGTCGAGGTGGTACCGCTGCACGGCGTCGGCGAACTCCGCCCCCTGCTCGTCGAGGTAGAGCAGTCGGAACGCTTCGGTCTTCACGTCGGCCGAATCGCACACCGTGCCGTCGAAGTCGAGCACCACCAGCTCCAGCGGCGAGGTCACGAGGCCCGCCGCCGTGCGAACTTGGCGATGACGTCAGCCGCTCGCTGCGCAGGAGGCCGGTGCGGGTCGATGTCGACCTGGCGCCGGAAGAAGGCCGCCGCTTCCCGGCGGTAGCCCTCGCCCGGCGGCGGGAGGGCGGCCAGGCCGGCGGCGAGGCCGGCCGAGTCGGCCGTCGCCGGGTAGGCGCCCTGTGGCTCGCCGAACGCGGGGACGCGTTCGCCGTGGGGGTTGTGGTACACGAACGGAACGCCGCGGGCGATCGCCTCGAACGGCACGGTGCTGAACCGGCTGACCAATGCGGTTGACGTGGCCAGGCTGTGGCCGACCGGCCACGGCGACACCGGGACGCCCGTGGGCACCGACGTCTCGGCGGGGTGGACGGACACGACGAACGGCAGCGCGGCCTGGCGGCAGCCCGCCACCGCCGACGCCAGCCAGGCATCCCGGTGCTCTTCGAGCACGCCGTAGGTGAAGTTCAGGTTGATCACCACCTGCGGCGCCTCCGGGGCGGCGACCGGGCCGGTCCACAGCGCTTCGAGGCGGCTGCTGCCCACGACGTGCGTGTCGGCCCCGGCGAGGGCGGCCACGTCGTTGCCGCCCTGGCACAGCACGTGGTCCACGGTGCGGTACGGGCGGCGTTGCCAGCCGACGTCGTCGTCGGCGAAGTCCTGCACGCCCTCGACCTTGCCGAACGTGGGGATGCCGCGCTCGTTGGCCGCCAGCACCACGTCGCGATAGACCTCCGCCCAGTCGTTGAGGGTCACGACGGCGGCGGCGCCGTCGAGCCACCGACCGGGTGCCGGGCAGCGAACGACCGGAGCGCGGTAGCGCCGGAGGGCGCGCCGCACGCCCTCCCAGCGGTGGTCGCTCACTGCAAAGACGGCAGGGAGGCCACCCTCATCGAGGGCGGCGGCGAGCGGCCCCAGCTCGTCCACGTGGTAGGCGACACCGGGCAGCAGCACCACCCGGCCGGTGACCGCCGCCGCCAACTCGTCCTCGCCCAGGTCGCGGCGTTCCGGCTCCACCACCTCCACCCAGCCGGCCGGCCAGGCCGTGTCCGCGCCACCCTCGTCGGGTAGCTCGGCCGGGCTCAGCACGCGCCCTGCCCGGAACGCGACGACGGGCTCACCTGCCCGTACATTGCGCACCAGCGCTCCCGGTTCTGCTGTGTCGCCGGGGACGGTGGTGAACGTCCGCACCCGAGGGTCGGCGCCCCAGGCGTCGGCGGCGCGATCGACGCTGCCGTCGGTGGACCCCTCGTCGACGACGAGGATCTCGACCGCCTCGCCGCTGCGGCGCGCCAGCGCGTCGATGCATCCGACCACGTGGCCGGCGTCGTCACGGCACAGCAGCACGAGGGTACGCTCGACCGGTCCCCGGCTCGACGGCGGCGCCGCGGCCGGTGCTCGAGTGGCCGTCGATTGGCTCCGCCAGCCGTGGAGCAACCGGCGGACGGCCGGCTGGAGCCGGGTGGGAACCACCCGCTTGCCCCACGTGCGCCAACGGGCCTCGGCGAGCGGGGGCGGTGGGCCGGGAAGGTCGCGCAGCAGCCGGCCCACCGCCCATGGCGCCTCGGCGCCGGCTTGGGGGTCGGCGGCGAGGTCGCTGACGAAACCGGTGGCGCTGCGGAGCCAGTCCTCGCGGTCGGCGGCGGTGACGACGTTGTCGCCGCCGGCGCGGATCGAGACCCTCGCCAGCGTCTCGGGGACGGTCACCACGGCCTGCCCAGGCGCGGTGAGCACCAGCAGCAGCAGCGCGAAGTCCTCGCCGAGGTCGTGACGGAGCGGCACAGCGGCGAGCCGTTCGGCCGCCGCGTCGCGCGGGAGCACCATGCTGCAGAAGGGCAGCATGTTCCACCCGGTGAACGAGCGGGGCCACTGGCCCGGGTCCCAGGTGCGGACCTCGTCGGCGGTGACCAGGCGGCCGTCGCGCCACTGCTCGCGCACTTCCACCGCAGCTCCGAGCACCGCCGGCCGATCCGCCGCGTGCACCGCGTTGCGGGCGACGCGCAGCGCGCCCGGCGCCAGCGCGTCGTCGTCGTCGACGAACCACACGTAGTCACACCCGGCGGCGGCGACGGCGCGCGTCACGGCCGCGGTGCGGGGCGGTTCGTCGCCCGCCGGCACGTGGAGCGCCCGGATCGCCAGCTCGGGGTGGACGCGGCGGAGGGCCGCAGCCTCTGCCTCGAGGTCGGCGGCGCCCACCCTGCCGGCGAGCAGCACCTCGTCCGGCGCCCCGGCGGCGGTGAGCGAGGCGAAGGTGCGGCGGAGCATCTGCGGGCGCCGCAGGGCTGTACGCACCACCACCGTGATCGTCGGCGGAGCGCGCACCGCGTCGAGGCGGCGGGTCAGCGCCGTCGACGGCCACAGAGCCGGCGCGGCGCCCGGCGGGCGATCGTGGCGGGCCCCGGGGTAGGCGCACCGCAGGTGGGGAGACAGGAAGCTGCCGAGCCCGGCCTCCCACCCGGCGGCCGCCGCGGCCGCGAGGTCGGCGGCGCCGCCCAGCGGGGCGGCGAGCGACACCAGCGCCGGCGCCGGCGCCGGAGCGGCGAGGCCCCGGCGGGCGCCGCGGATGGGCAGCGCCGGGATGTCGAGGTACGCGGTGTTGTCGTGATGGCGGCCGTCGATACCGTGGCCACTCCCGGCCAGCACCGCCCACGGCACGCCGGCCAGCGCCGGGTCGGCGACCGCCCGGGCCGCCTCTTCCGCGAAGCCGCGGCTCATCACGAGCGCACCGTCGACGATCGCGGCGTGGGTGGCGCGGCCCGCCAGGTTCCGCAGCGCGTCGAGGGCGGCCCCCATCGTCGGGGCCGCTTCCACGGCCAACCCGGGATCGGCGGCGGCCTCCCGCCAGCGCGCCGCCCCGGCCTGGTCGCCGACGACCAGCAGCGGCAGGGGGTCGCTCGTCACCGGGCGGCCTGCCGTCGGCCGCTCATGATCGGGCGTCGGCCGCCGCCTCGTACGCCGCCACGACCTCCTCGGGGTCGCCGAGCATCTTGACGTCGCCCTTGTCGAGCCACATCACCCGGTCGCACATCTTGCGGACCAGCGGGAGGGAGTGGGACACCAGCACTACGGAGCTGCCGTCGGCGATCAGCTTCTCCATCCGCTCGGACGACTTCTTCTTGAACGAATAGTCGCCCACCGACAGGATCTCGTCGACCACCAGCACGTCGGCCTGCGTGTCGGTCGCCACCGAGAACGCCAGCCGGGCGACCATGCCCGACGAGAAGCTGCGGGTGGGCACGTCGACGAAGTCCTGCAGCTCGGCCCACTCGATGATCGGCTCGACCCGCTCCCGCATGAGCTTGATGTCGCGGCCGAGGAGGGCCCCGTACAGCACGATGTTCTCCCGGGCGGTCAGCTCGGGGTTGAAGCCGGCCCCGAGCGAGATCATCGCTGCGACGTTGCCGCGCACGACGACCCGGCCCTCGGTGGGTGGCAGGACGCGGGCGATGATCTTCATGAGGGTCGACTTGCCGGCGCCGTTCGGGCCGACCACGCCGAAGATCTCACCCTGGGCGACCTGGAACCCGATGTCACGCAGCGCCCACAGCGTGTCGTGCTCCACCTGGCCGCGGAACATGTTGATGGCGAACTCCTTGAACGTCCCCGTCCGGTTGCGGTCGAGCCGGTAGGCGAGGCCGATGCCCTGGGCGTCGATCACCGGCGGGTTCACAGCGTCACCACGACGTTCTTCCAGCTACGGCCGAACACGACGATCCCGAGCCACAGCGCGGCCAGCGTCGACACCACCATCGCGGCCACGTTCAGCATCCCGAGCTCGGCGCCGTACGCCAGGGAGCGAAAGACCTCGATGTGGTGGAAGAGCGGGTTCGCCTTGATGATCCACAGGAAGCTGGCCGGCACGATCTCGAGGGGGTAGAAGGTGGCCGCCAGGTAGGTGACGAGCAGCGAGAGGACCCGCACCAGGTCGAACACGTCGTAGAAGCGCACCGCGACCGAAGCGACCAGCAACCCCAGCCCGGTCACCATCAGCAGCATCGCCAGCGCGGAGAAGATCGTCAGGGCGAACGTCACGGGGACACCCACGCCGGTGGCGATCTGCATGATGATCAAGGGGATGAGGCTGATCATGAAGTTGAAGGCGGCGGCGACGCCGGCCGCCGCGGAGAACACCTCGGGCGGGACGTGGACCTTCACCAGGATGCCCCGGCTGTTCAGGATCGCCGAGCCGGCGGCGATGATGCCTTGCGTGAAGTACTGGGCCATCAGGATGCCGGTGGTCAGGTAGACGATGAACGGCACGTCGCCGGCCTGTCGGCCGAACAGCTGGGAGAACACCACCCAGAACACCACGACCATGAACAGCGGGTTGAGCAGCGTCCACCAGACCCCGAGCAGGGAGCGCTTGTAGCGCACCGTCAGGTCGCGCGTCGCCAGCAGCCGGATGAGGCTGCGGTATTCCCAGAAGTGGCGCAGCTCGGCGAGCGGGATGCGCCGCTGGGAGGAGTCGTACACAGGAGTCGTCGTCATCGCACAACCACGCAGTGCGGGGGGGCAGGTGGATGTTAACGGGCACCGCCGCCTCTCCGTAGGACGCTCTCCCTACACTGTCCGGTCGAGCCATGCAGGTCACCGCCTCCGCGATCCCCGACGTCCTGCTCGTCGAGCCCACCGTGCACCGTGACGCCCGCGGGTGGCTCTACGAGGCCTGGAACGCCGAGCGGTTCGCCCGGGAGGTCGCGGCGGGGGTGACCTTCGCTCAGGACAACTTCGCCAGGTCGAGCCGGCTCGTGCTGCGCGGCCTGCACTACCAGGTGCGGCGCCAGCAGGGCAAGCTGGTGTGGGCGGTCGACGGCGCCATCTTCGACGTCGCCGTGGACGTGCGCCCGGGGTCGCCGACGTTCGGCCGCTGGGTCGGCGTGGAGCTGAACGCCGACGAGCATCGCCAGCTCTGGATCCCGCCCGGGTTCGCCCACGGCTACCTCGTCCTGACCGAGTCGGCCACGCTCGCGTACAAGGCCACCGACTTCTATTCGCCCGAGCACGATCGCGCCGTCGCATGGGACGACCCGGCGATCGGCATCGATTGGCCGCTCGGCGGCGCAACGCCGGTGCTGTCCGACCGGGACGCCGCCGCTCCGCGTCTCGCCGACGCCGAGCTGCCGGAACCGCTGGCGGCGACATGACCGGCCGCCCTGCTGCCGGTCGCGCCGCCGCCGGACGCCGCTATCTGATCACCGGCGGGGCCGGGTTCATCGGGTCGAACTTCATCCGGATGGTGCTGCGCAGCGAGCCCGGCGCCACGGTCACCAACCTCGACGCGCTCACGTACGCCGGGGTGAAGGCGACCGTCGACGAGCTGGACCGGGACGACCGGCACCGCTTCGTGCTGGGCGACATCGCCGACGCCGCCATCGTCGACGCGGTGCTGCCGGGCCACGACGTGGTGGTGAACTTCGCCGCCGAGAGCCACGTCGACCGTTCCATCGCCGAGCCGGAGGTCTTCCTCCGCACCAACGTGGTCGGCACGGGCGTGCTGTTGAACGCTGCGCTGCGGCACGGGGTGGAGCGGTTCGTGCACGTGTCCACCGACGAGGTGTACGGGTCGCTGGAGGAGGGCTTCGCCCCGGAGGACGCGCCACTGCGGCCCTCGTCGCCGTACTCGGCGGCGAAGGCCGGGTCCGACCTCCTGGCCCTGTCGTACCACGTCACCTACGGGCTGCCGGTGGTGGTGACACGATCCACCAACAACTACGGCCCGTACCAGTTTCCCGAGAAGGTGATCCCGCTGTTCGTCACCAACCTCATGGAGGGGCGGAAGGTGCCGCTGTACGGCGACGGCCGCAACGAGCGCGACTGGCTCCACGTCGCCGACCACTGCCGGGCGCTGCGCCTGCTGGTGGAGGACGGCGAAGCCGGCCAGGTGTACAACGTCGGCGCCAACGAGCAGCTCTCGAACAACGAGCTGACCGCCCGCATCCTGCGGCTGACGGGCAAGCACGAGTCGTGGATCGAGCGCGTGCCCGACCGGCCGGGCCACGACTTCCGCTACGCCGTCGACTCATCGAAGCTGCGGGCGCTGGGGTGGGCGCCCGAGCAGGACTTCGACGAGCAGCTCGCCGCCACCATCGACTGGTACCGGCGCCGCGAGGACTGGTGGCGGCCGCTGAAGGGCGAGGATTCTTGAGCCGGGTGGTGGTGGTCGGCGCCGGCCAGCTCGGCAGCGAGCTGCTCCGCCGGCTCGGCAACGCGGCGGCGCCGCTCACCCGGGCCGATCTCGACCTCGCCGACCTGGACCGCATCGAGCCGGCGGTCGCCCGCCTGGCGCCCGGGGTGGTGGTCAACTGCGCCGCCTACAACGACGTCGACCGCGCCGAGGCCGAGCCGGAGGCGGCTCGGGTCGTGAACGCGCTCGCCGTGGAGCGCCTCGCGGCGGCGGCTCGCCGCGCCGGCGCCGGGTTCGTGACCTTCTCGTCGGACTACGTGTTCGACGGCGCCGCGTCCGGGCCTTACGTCGAGTCGTCGCCCCCCCGCCCGCTGAACCGCTACGGCGAGTCGAAGCTGGAAGGAGAGCGGCGAGCGCTCGCCGCCCACCCCGGTGCGCTGGTGGTGCGCACGTCGTGGGTGCTGTCGCGCCAACCCCCCAACTTCGCAGCCACGATGCTCCGGCTGTCGGCGGCGGGCCGGCTGCGGGTGGTCGACGACCAGGTGGCCAGCCCGACGCTGGCCGCGGACCTGGCGCCGGCGGTGCTGGCCGCGATCGACGCGGGCGCGACCGGCCTCCTGCACCTGGCGAACCAGGGCGAGCTGAGCCGGTTCGAGCTGGCGCGGGAGGTGGTGGCGCTGGCAGGCCGCGACCCGGAGCTGGTGGCCCCGATCTCCACCGCGGAGTTCGGGGCTGCCGCCGACCGGCCCCGGTACGCGACGCTGCGGTCGGAGCGGCTGGAGCGGTGGGGGCTCGCTCCGATGCCGCACTACCGGCCCGCGCTGGCAGAGGCGGTGGCGGCGCTGGTGGAGGCGGGCCTGTGAGAGTGCTGGCCGTCGACACCGGCTCCGGCCCCGCCGAGACCGACCACCTGGCCGCCGTCGGCGATTGGCTGGAGGCGGCCGGGATCGGCGTCGAGCATCGCGGCCTGCCCCGCCGGCGGCTGCCCCGCGGCGACCGCGCCGCGGCCCGCGTCGATGCGCTGTTCGCGGCCACGCCGGAGCCGCTGCTCGAATCGTGGCGGGTCGCCCGCCACGTCGAGGCGATGACCGCGCCCGGGGATGCGGTGCTGCTCGGCGACGTCGCCGGGGCCGCCGGGGTGTTCGCTCTGGAGCAGGCGACGCGACCGCCGGCCGAGCGGAGGGTGGTGCTCGTGGCGGCCGGCCTCGGCACGGGCCTGGAGCTGTTGGCGATCGCCGGGACGCTCGAGGGCGCCGGCGAGCCCGCCGAGTTCGAGATCGACTGGGAGCTGGTGGCGTACCGCTTCGCAGACGCCGTGCTCGCGCCGTCACCGCAGGCCGCCCGGCTGGCCGGCGAGCTCGGCGGCGCCGCGACCCCGGCCGTGCTGGCCGAGGAGGCCGTGGCGGTGCCCGAGAGCGCGCCCGGGACGGCCGTCTACCTGCCCGAACCGGTGTGCCGGCTCAGCCGGAGCGGCGAGATCCTGCGGGCCCTGGAGCCGGGACGACCCGTGCGGTTGTCGCCGGACGACTGCGACGACCGGGCGTGGAGCGGCACCACGTGGGAGGCGCTCTCCGGGGTGCGCGCCCGGCTCCGCGATGCCGTCTCCCGGGGAGGGCCGCCCGCCGCCGCGACCTGGGTGCTGGGCGACCCGTACGCGCTGCCGTCGCGGGACACCGCCCGCCACCGGCGGCGCGGGGGCGCGACGATCGTCGCCGCCGAATCGGCCGCCGCGGCCCGCTGGCCCGGCACGCCGGTCTGGTCCGACGCCGACTCGCTGGCGGCCGCGCTGGAGGACCTGGCCTCTGCGCCGCGCTCTCCCGAGGCGCCGCGGCCCGAGCTCGTGCTGCCGGATCGGCCCGCCGACGATTCCCGGGCCCGCCGGGTATCGGTCGGGGTGCCGGTGTACCGCAACGTCGCCTACCTCGACGAGTGCCTGGAGTCGGTGCTCGGCCAGACCCAGCCGCCCCACGAGGTGCTGGTGATCGACGACGGCTCGGCGTCTCCCGAGGTCGACGCGGCGCTGGCGGCGTGGGAGGGCCGGTCGGCACTGGTACGGGTGCTGCGCCAGGCCAACCGCGGGGTGTGCGTGGCCCGCAACCACATGCTGGAGGAGATGACCGGCGACGCGTTCGTGCTCGTCGACGCCGACGACGTGCTCCGGCCGCAGTTCGTCGAGAGGTGCGCAACCGCGCTGCGGGCCGATTCCCGGCTGGCCGCGGTCGCGACGTGGACGGAGTTCTTCGGCGCGTACGAGGCGGTGGAGGCCAAGCCGCCGTTCGACGCCCGAGTGGGCCGGCGCGAGAACCCGATCGTGTCGACGTGCGTGCTGGTCGACATGGCCGTCCGGGAGGACGGCGTGCGGTTCACGCCCGACCTGGCGTTCCTCTACTGCGAAGACTGGGACGTCTGGGCGCAGATCGCGGCCGGCGGCGGCCGGTTCGGGCTGGTCCCCGAGCCGCTGGCGATGCACCGGGTGCACCGCTCGTCGGGCGGTTTCCAGCGCACGGAGCTGGCCGCGTCACTGGGCAAGGCCCGGGCGACGGCACGGCTCCGCTAGCGCCCGTCCCGGCCGGGCCGCCAAGGGGACGAGCCGCTACGCGCTGTTGGTGTACGAGCGCGAGTAGCGCCGGCCGTCAACCCGCAACAAATGCCTCCCACCGGGCCGCGGCGTCGGCGTCCCAGCGTTCGAGCGACCCCCGGGCCGCCGGCACGGCCTCGTCCTTCCGGTCGAGCAGGCGGCGGGCCGCCGCGGCGATCGCCGCCGGGTTGTCGAGCTCGGTGACGGTCGTCAGGTCCCACAGCTCGGGGTCGTCGCGGAAGAGGGCGCTGGTCCGCGACGCCAGGCACGGCACCCCGGCCACGTAGCTCTCCACCGGCGTCAGCGGCTGGCACTCGGACAACGACACGTACAGGTTGAGGCCGACGGACGCCTGCAACCGCACGAAGTCCTCCCACGGCAGCTCGCCGTGCTCCACGATGCGCAGGCCCTCCAGGTAGCCGACGTCGGGCTTCCGCATCACATGCACCCGCTCGGCGCCCAACAGCCCCGCAGCGAGGATCTGGGTCGCCACGTTCTTGCGCCAGAACGGCTCGGCGAACACCCCCACGTGCAGGCCCTCGCCCAGGTCACGGGGCTCGAACGCCGGCAGCTCCGGCACCCGGTTGGGGACGTACGCCGCGTCGTGGCCGAGCGCCGCCAGCGCCTCGGCGACGCCCTCCTTGACGAAACCCAGCCGCCCGATCGTGCCCGCCCGGGTCAGCGCCAGGGCCTGTTCCGCCACCCGAGCCTCGCCTGCCTCGGCGCCGTGCTGCGTCGGCGACGAGTGCAGCACCAGCCGGGTCCGCAACCCCAGCGCCTTCGCCTGCTCCAGCAGCCTCCCGGCGCCCGGCGGGAACCCCTGCACCACCAGCGTCAACACGCCGGCCCTGGCGAGCGCCTTGGCCAGCTCGGCGGCGTACGGGGCGGCGTCGGGCGTCTCGATCACCGGCACCCGGAACGAGTAGGCCGCCGCCCGCACCCCCCGCCACTCCGGATGGCAGAGCGCCACCACCGGCGCCGCGAAGCCCTCCCAGCCCGCGCCCCCGGGTGAGGGTGGCTCGGCCGCCCTGCGCCGGAACACCATCAGCCCAGCAGCCGTTCCATCGCCGCGACCGACCGAGCGCTGGCCGTGCCGTCGCCATAGGGAGACGGGATGCCGGCCAGCCGCTCCCGGAGCCCCGCCACGTCGGCCGCCCACTCGGCCGCCAGCTCGCCGATCCGGGGGCCCGGCGGCACCCGCTCGACGAACGTTCCCTGCACCTCCGGCCGCTCGGTGGACCGCCGCACCACGATCATGCCCCGCTTCAGCACCGACACCTCCTCCATCAACCCGCCGGAGTCCGACACCACGAAGGCCGACTCGGCGAGCAGCGCCAGGAACCGCAGGTAGCCCTGCGGCTCCACGACGGTCAGCTCTGCCAGCAAGTCGTGCAGCGCGGCCTGCTCGACCCGTTTCGCGGTGCGGGGGTGGATCGGCAGCACCACCGGCAGCGGGATCGAGGCGAGCTGCTCCAGCACCACGCGCAGCTTCGCCGGGTCGTCGACGTTCTCCGGGCGGTGGATCGTCGCCACGACGAACCCGGCGGGCTCGAGGCCCAGGTCGGCGAGCACGGCCGCCCGTTCCGCCTCCCCGGGCAGGTGCTCCTGCACGACCTCGACCACGGTGTTGCCGGTGACCACGACCCGCTCCCCCCCGATGCCCTCGGCGGCCAGGTTGGCCCGGTTCACCTCGGTAGGGGCCAGGCACAGGTCGGCGAGATGGTCGGCGACCACCCGGTTGTGCTCCTCCGGCATCCGCCGGTCGTGGCTGCGAAGGCCTGCCTCGACGTGCACCAGCGGGATCTCCCGGGCATTGGCCGCAAGCGACCCGGCGAGGACCGTGTTGGTGTCGCCTTGCACCACCACCGCGGCGGGACGGTCCGAGGCGAACATCTGGTCGAGCCCGCGGGTGGCCTCGCCGATCTGGGCGCCCCGCGACGCGCCGCCCACAGCCAGGTGCTCGTCGGGCGCCGGCAACCCCAGGTCGGCGAAGAACACGTCGGAGAGGTTGTGGTCGAAGTGCTGGCCGCTGTGCACGATGCGGGCGGCGCCGCCGAGCAGCCGGGCGATCCCGGCCAGCTTCATCACCTCGGGGCGGGTGCCCAGCACCACGGCGATGCTGCGGGGCTCGAACGGCATGGCTCCCTTTCGGACGGTCGGGGGCGGGAGCGGGCGGTACGCTCCGGGCCGATCATGTTAGGACTCCTCGCCAGGGTGGCCCAGGCAGCGCTGCTGGGGCTCGTCGGTTGGAACCTGGGCACCTCCGCGTGGGGGTGGCCCCGGCCGCGACCGGCGCCGCGCGGCGACCGCAGCCGCCGCTTCCGCGTCGTGGTGCCCGCCCACGACGAGGAAGCCGTCGTCGCCACCCTGCTGGCCGACCTGGCGGCGCTCGACTACCCCGCGGACCTGGTCGAGACCTGGGTGATCGCCGACCGCTGCACCGACGGCACCGCCGCGGTCGCCGCCTCCCGGGCCAAGGTGGCGGAACGCACGACCGGCGAGGGCGGCAAGGGATCGGCGATCCAGTGGCTGCTCGACGCCGAGCCGCTGGCGCCCGGGGAGGCGCTGGTGGTCTTCGATGCCGACAACCGGGTCCCCCCGGGCACGCTGGGCCGGCTCGCCGACGAGCTGGACGCCGGCGAGGGCGTCCTGCAGGCATACCTCGACGTCGCCAACCCCGACGGGTCGCCGCTGGCCACCGCCTCCGCCCTGACCTACTGGGCGGGCAACCGGATGGTGCAGCAATCGCGGCGACGGCTGGGCTGGCCAGCCGACCTCGGCGGCACCGGCATGGCGATCACGGCGGACGCGCTGACCGCGGCGGGCGGGTTCGGCGGCGGGCTCACCGAGGACGCCGACCTCGGCGTGCGGCTGGCGCTGGCCGGCCGCCGGGTGGCCTGGGTGCACGACGTCCGCGTCCGCGACGAGAAGCCCGAGGACCTGGGGGTGGCGGTGCGGCAGCGGGCTCGTTGGATGGCCGGCAAGCGGGCGGTCGCCCGCCGCTACGCCGGCGAGCTGATGCGCGCTGCCGCCGCCCGGCGCGACCCGGGGCTCGCGGACATGGCGCTCCGCCTGATCCAGCCGGGGCGCTCGTTCGTGGCGCTTGCCTCCGCCGGCTTCACCGCCGCCTCGGCCGCCACCGGCAGCCGGCTACTGCTCCCCTGGCCCGTCTGGGGTGCCGCCACCGCCGCCCAGCTCCTGGTGCCGGTGGCCTTCCTCGCCCGCGACGGCGTCCCGGCCCGGTACCTCGCCCGGTACCCGCTGGTCACGCTCGTCGCCGCCTTGTGGGTGCCGGTGCGGCTGCTGAGCCGCACCGTGGACCGGTGGTACCACACCCCCCACACCGGCGCCGGGTGATCCCACGCGGCGCCGCACGCCCGGGCCGCGCGCCAACCCCCACAGCAGGCCTACGCCGTAGGCCAGATGCATGATCGCGGCCGCCAGCAGGACGTGCGGCGCCAGCCGGCCGGCCACCACCGCAACCACTGCCAGCGCACCCAGCCACAGCGCCGCCAGCGCCGCCAGCGGCCACCACCAGCCGGAAGCCACCGCCAGCACCGCCGTCACGGCGAGCCCGACGACGAGCGCCAGCGGGGCGAAGGGCCGCCACGACGGCCACCCGCCGTTGACGTAGAGCAGCTCGCCTTTCACCTGCCCGTACCGGAAGTGCTGGCGGGCCAGGGCGCCCGGCGTCTCCCGCGGCCGGTAGGTCGAGCGGATCGTCGGGTCGAGCAGCACCGTGCCACCCTGCTTCCGCCACCGGTGGTACAGGTCGGCGTCCTCCCCGGCTCCCGACGGGAACGTGCGGAAGCCGCCCAGCCTGGCGAAGTCGGCGGCCCGGAACGCGCCGAGGTACACCGTGTCCACCGGGCCCGACTCGCCCTCGTGATGGAACTTGCCCGGGCCGGTGGCGAGCTTGGACCGCATCGCCGCCGCCACCGCCCGCCCGAAGGGGCCGCGCCCCTCGGGCCGCATCGGCCCGCCCACCGCAACGGCGTCGCTCGCCGCCAGCACTTCCACCGACCGCCGCACGTAGTCGGCGGCGTATGCGGTGTGGGCGTCGGCCCGCACCAGGATGTCCCCCGGGGCGGCAGCCGCGGCCAGGTTGAGCCCGGCCGACTGCCCCCTGTGCGGGTTGTCGACCACCGTCAGCCCCGGCCAGCGGCGCTGCCAGGCGGCCAGCCGGGCCTGGGTGCCGTCGACGCTGCCGCCCTCGGCGACCACGATCGTCAGCTCGCCGCCGTAGTCCTGGCCGGTCAGCGACTCGAGGCAGGCGTCGATGTGCTCCGCCTCGTTGAGGACAGGCAGGATCACCGTGACGGGCGGCGGCATCGGGGCAGCATACCGAGCGGCCGGTATCGTGCCCGGGCCGTGACCGCTGCCGCCGCCCCCACCGTCGCTCCCCCGCTGCTCGTGCGGTGGCGTCGCGTCGCGCTCCTGGCCATGGTCGCGGTGCTGCCCCTGCACACGGTGGCGTTCGACGCCTGGGTCTCGTGGCGCCCCTTCTTGGTCCTGCTCGTCCCGCTGGCCGTCGCCGACGCCGTCGACGGCTGGCGGGAGCGCCGCTGGCCGTGGCACGTTCCGGCCTCGATCGGGGGCGCCGCGCTGCTGGCCGGGACCGCCGCGAGCTGGCCGGGGCCCGAGCATGCCGCCCGGTTCGCGGCGCTGTGGCTGGCCCTCGGGGTGGGCCTCGCCCTGCTGCTGGTGGTGGAACGAGCCCTCCGGGCCCCGGGCATGCCCGACGCGGTGCTGACGACGGTGTACTGGTCGGCGGCCGCGCTCGCCGCCAGCGCGGTGGTGCTGGGGCTGGTGTCCGTCGGCGCCTTCGGCGCCGGGGCCCTCGACGGCATCAACGACCTGCCGCTCGTCGACCGGGTCGGCAAGCCCACCTACCTGCCGACCGGGTTCGTCGCCCTCACCGGGTGGCACCAGGACCCCGGCTACGCCGCCGCCTGGTTCAACCTGTGGTTCGTGCTCGGCCTCGTGGCGATCGCCCGCGGGGTGGGGAGCCGCCGGCCGTGGGTCTCCGCCGCGATCCTCGGCGGCCTCGCCTACGGCACGGTGATGACGTTCAGCCGCACCGGATGGCTCACCTTCGCCGTTGCGGCACCGGTGGCGGCGCTCCTGCTGATGCGCCGGTACCCCGATCGCCGCCGCGCGCTGCTGTGGGCGGTGGCGGGCGGAGCGCTGGCGACGCTGGTGGCGCTGGGCCTGACCTGGGCCGTCGACCGCGGCGGCGTCGCCGGCGATCTCGACGAGCAGTTCGCGTTCCGGCTCGGCCAGGGTTTCGAGCTCGGGGTGGTCGCCACTCCGGAGGAGGGCGCCGACGTCCCGTTCGAGCCCGACGTCCGGTCCGAGGTCTGGCCCCTGTACGTCGACTACTTCCAGGACGACCCGCTGCGCGGCGCAGGGCTCGGCACCGGCTGGGCCACTCCGGGCGTGCAGGAGCCGCACAGCCTGGTCCTGCAGCTCCTCGGCGAGACCGGCCTGATCGGCGTGGCCGGGTTCCTGGTGCTGGCCGGCGCCATCGTGGCCTACGGCCGGGGCCTGGCCGGGTGGCTCGCGCTGGGCACCGCGCTGGCGGCATCGATCACGCAGACCGTCCTGTTCGAGCCGACGTGGTGGTTCGCCGCGGCGTTGCTGCTGGCGGGCGGCCCCAGGACGCGGCGCGGCGCTATCGTCCCGGCCGGTCGATGACCTCCCCGTTCACCCCGGTGGGCACGGCCGCGGCTCCGAAGCCCGGCCGAGGCACCCGCGCCATGGTCGCCGGCGCCGTCGTGAGCGCCATCGGCGCGATCCTCTTCCAGCTGCTCGGCACCCGCGGCCTCGGCGAGGTGGAGTTCGCCCCGATCGCACTGCTGTGGACCATGCAGTTCCTCGGTTTCACCGTCCTGTACACCCCGGTGGAGCAGCTCATCATCCGGCGGCTGACCCTGTCGGGTGGGCGGCGGGCGGCGCTGCGGAGCATCGCGGGGCCCGGTGCGATCGTGATCGTCGGCGGAGCAGCCCTGGCGGCCGGGTGGGTCGCCGCCAACCGGGCCAGCTCGTTTCAGGGTCGGTCGGAGTTCGTGGTGATCGCCTTCGTGCTGTTCCTCGCGCTGGGCGCCTACGCGGTGGCCCGCGGCTTCCTGGCCGGCACGCGCCGCTTCTACGACTACGGCGTGGCGGTCGGCGCCGAGGCGGTGGGCCGCATCGCCCTGCTGGTGGTGGTGCTGGTGGCCGCGGCGACCGCCGTGTCGGTCGGTTGGGTGCTGGCGGCGGCGCCCCTGGCAGCGCTGGTCGTACGGCCGTTCCGCCACCCCGTCGCCCCGGTCGCGGACGAGCTGCCCGACGACACGTCGGCCGGCGGGTTCCTCGGCGGGATGCTGGTGGCCACCTCGGCGTCGCAGACCGTGCTCGCCGCCGGGCCTCTGGTGGTCGACGCCCTCGGCGCCACCGAGGCGGCGGTCACCACCTTCTTCGTGACGTTCACGCTCTTCCGCGGGCCGCTGACGGCGTCGTACAACCTGCTGGCGCGCGTCCTGCCCTGGTTCACGTCGGCTGCGGCGCTCGGCGCCGACGACCGGGTCGGCCGGGCAGCCACCCTCACCGGCATCGGCACCGTGGTGGCGGCGGTTGCCGCCGCCGGCGCCGGGGCGGCGCTGGGCCCGCCGATCGTGGAGATCCTGTTCGACGTGCGCCCGGAGGCCGGCCTCGCCGCCCTCGCCGCAGGCGGGGTGGTGCTGGGTGCGGTGGCGCTGTTCATGGGTCAGGTGCTGGTGGGCCGGGGCGCCACCGCCACGCTGGCCGTGGTCTGGGTGGTCGCCCTGGTCATCGCCGTCGCCGTGCTGTTCGTCGTCGACGCCTCGCCGTCGATGCGCACGGCGTGGGGGTTCGCAGCGGGCGAGACCGCCGCTCTGGCGGGGACGGCCGGCGCGGTGGCGTGGCCCCATCGCGCAGGCCGCTGATTCAAGTGGCCGCCGCTCGCCGCCGATGAAGGCTGCGTGGAGGAGGACGCCCGCCGCCGGCGGAGGAGGAACATGCGGCTGATCGCCGTTGGCGTTGCCGTTGCCGTGGCGCTGGCCGTTGCCGCGCCCGTGGCCGCCCAGGAACCGCCCGCCGAGGAGCCGCCTGCCCCGGAGCCCCGGGAGGTCCACCCCATCGTGTTCCCGGTGGCCGGCCCCCACCACTACACCGACACGTGGGGCGCGCCGCGCGGCGCACGGCGCCACGAGGGCACCGACATCATGGCCGACAAGATGGTCCCGGTGGTGGCCGCCGCCGCCGGCACGGTGGGGTGGATGCACGACGAGCGGGGGGGCAACTGCTGCGCGATGGCGCTGGAGCACGACGACGGCTGGGCGTCGTGGTACATCCACCTCAACAACGACACCCCCGGCACCGACGACGGGCAGGGGTGGGGCTTCGCGGACGGCCTCGCCAAGGGAGTGCACGTCGAGGCGGGCGAGCTCATCGGCTGGGTCGGGGACAGCGGCAACGCCGAATGGA
>JBFJZV010000041.1:0-18906 GCA_041621915.1 Acidimicrobiia bacterium
GCCCGGCCCTGGACTCGCATCGCCACTCCGAGGAGTGGCTCCAGCGGCCGGAGCCAGCCCGAGGTGGTGACCTCGGCGGCGAGACGCAGTGTCGTGGCGCCGCCGGCCGCCTCGCAGCGCAGCTCGTCGCGGCTGGTGACCCGGCGCGTCCGGCCGACGTACCGTGCCAGGTGGGGAGGGTCCCATTCCACGAGCGTGTACTCCATGGCGACCTCCCGTCCCAGGAACCGGGCAGTCAGCCGGAACTCGGCTCCTGACGCCGGCGGGCCCGGAGTGAGCTGCTGCGACGAGACGACGCCGGGGTCCCACTCGGCGAGACGGCCGAAGTCGGCCACCCGGGCGAATGCTTCGTCGGGTGGCAGCGGAGATGTCACCGAGTACGAGAGGCGGAGCATGAGCGGCGAAGGTAGCGTGCCGGGCGATGCGAGCAGTGCAGTTGGTAGCGGCCGGACGCCCGCTGGAGGAACACGACGTTGGCCTGGCCGATCCCGGGCCCGGCGAGCTGCGGGTGCGGGTCGGGGCGGCGGGCATCTGCCGCTCCGACGTGCACTACCGGGCGGGCGAGCCGCAGGCCGGGCCGCTGCCGCTGACTCTGGGCCACGAGATCGCCGGTGTCGTCGACGCGGCCGGGCCGGGCGCCTCGCAGGAGGTCGTGGGCACCCGGGTGGCGATCCACTACCAGGTGAGCTGCGGCGAGTGCGCCTACTGCGAGCGGGGCTCGGAGCAGTTCTGTGTGTCCGGGGCGATGCTCGGCAAGGACCGCGACGGAGGCTACGCCGAGTACGTGACCGTGCCCGCCCGCAACGCGTTCCCGCTTCCTGACGAGGTCGACATCGAGCATGCCGCGGTGATGATGTGCTCGTCGGCCACGTCGCTCCATGCGCTCCGCAAGGCGCGGCTCGTGCGGGGAGAGACGGTGGCGGTGTTCGGCGTCGGCGGCTTGGGCCAGTCGGCGGTGCAACTCGCCCGAGCGTTCGAGGCGGGCAAGGTGCTCGCCGTCGACATCAATCCGGCCAAGCTGGAGCTGGCTGCCCGCTTCGGCGCCGAGCCGGTCGACGCTCGCGCGACCGACCCGGTCGAGGCGATCCGCGCCGCCGGCGGCGCCGACGTCGCGTTGGAGCTGACCGGCCTCCCCGAGCCCATGCGGCAGGCGATCGAGTCGCTTGCGGTGTTCGGGCGGGCAGTGGCGGTGGGGCTCAACCAGGGACCCGTGCCGCTGTTCCCATACCGGGAGCTGATCACCCGCGAGGCCGAGATCATGGGCGCTGCCGACCACTTGGCGTCCGAGATACCGCTGCTGTTGGCCTTCGCCGCGTCGGGCAGGCTGGACCTCTCGGACGTCGTCACACACCGGGTCCCGCTGGAGGCGGGGCCGATCAACCAGGCGATGGACCGCCTGGAGGAGTTCGGTGACTCGGTGCGCACGGTGATCGTGCCCTAGCTACCGCTCGCTGGCTACGCAGGTAGCGACTGCAGCACGCTGCGGACGAACTCCGCCGCGCCCTCGGCGGGCGACCGGCGATGGAACGAATGCGTGCCCACCACCCTCGCACCCTGCTCCCGGAGTGCCTCGCCGAGCCGATGGAGCGTCTCGGCGGTGCGGGCGACTGCGTCGGCGAACAGGACGGGGTAGAAGGAGTAGCTGCAGAACGCGCCCGCCGGCTTGCCTTCCAGTCCTTCGACGTTGCGGATCCACTCCGCGAGCGGCCGGGGCCGGTTGCCGCCGAACGGCACGCGTACCTTCACGCTGCAACCGACCAGCAGCGCGCCTGCGCGGGCGACGTCGCCGGGCGTCGCGGTGGCGATCGACGCGACCCGGACCTCCGCCCCTGTGGCGGCAGCGGCTTCACCCAATGTCTCCGCGACGCGCCTTGTGCCGCGCACCGCGCCGTCGAATACGACCAGCAGGTCCACGTCCAGCACCTCCCGCCTTCTGGCCTCGCGCCCACCGTGATCAGGTGCCGCAGGCGGCTGCAAGGGCCGAACGTCATAAAGTGTCCCGCACCACCACCACCCTGGGAGACAGCACATGGACTTCGCCTACAGCGCTCGCTGCGAGGAACTCCGCAAGCAGCTCGTCGACTTCATGGAGTCGCACGTTTACCCGGCGGAGGAGACGTACCGGGAGCAGATGGAGGCGGCCGGCGACTACAACCACCACCCCCAGATCGTCGAGGACCTCAAGGCGGAGGCCCGGCGGCGCCGCCTGTGGAACCTGTTCCTCCCCAACGACGAGTGGGGCGCCGGGCTCACCAACCTCGACTACGCGCCGCTGGCCGAGGTCATGGGACGCAGCCCGGTGCTGGCGCCGGAGGCCACCAACTGCGCCGCTCCCGACACCGGCAACATGGAGATCCTCGCCGAGTTCGGCACCCCCGAGCAGCAGCAGCGCTGGCTCACTCCGCTGCTGGAGGGCGAGATCCGCTCGTGCTTCTCCATGACCGAGCCCGACGTCGCCTCGTCCGACGCCACCAACATCTCCTGCCGCATCGAGCGGGATGGCGACGACTACGTGGTCAACGGGCGCAAGTGGTGGTCGAGCGGCGCGATGTCACCCCGCTGCGAGGTGTCGATCGTGATGGGGGTCACCAACCCCGACGCCGACCCCTACCACCGGCAGTCCATGATCCTGGTGCCGATGGACACGCCCGGGGTGACCCGGGTCCGCGACCTGTCGGTGTTCGGGTACCACGACCGCGGCGGCCACGCCGAGCTGCTGTTCGAAGACGCCCGGGTGCCTGCCGCCAACCTGCTCGGCGCCGAGGGCACCGGGTTCGCCATAGCCCAGGCCCGGCTCGGCCCGGGGCGCATCCACCACTGCATGCGGCTGCTCGGCATGGCCGAACGGGCGTTCGAGCTGATGTGCGCCCGCGCCGAGAGCCGCGAGGCGTTCGGCAAGAAGGTCGCGGAGCAGGGCGTGGTGCAGGAGTGGATCGCCGAGTCGCGGATCCGCATCGAGCAGACGCGGCTGCTGGTCCTGAAGACCGCCTGGCTCATGGACACCGTCGGCAACAAGGAGGCCCGCATCGAGATCTCGGCGATCAAGGTGGCGGCCCCCGAGACGGCCCTTTTCGTGATCGACCGGGCCATCCAGACCCACGGCGGCGGCGGCGTCAGCCAGGACTTCCCGCTCGCCTCGCTGTGGTCGCACGCCCGCACCCTGCAGATCGCCGACGGCCCCGACGAGGTCCACAAGCGCAGCGTGGCGAGGCGGGAGCTCCGCCGGCTGCGTGGCTAGCGATCCGGTTGCCCCCGCCTGTGCGGGTTCTCCCCCGCGGGCGGGGGAGGCACCACGTCAGGCCAGCTCGGCTTCCAAGGCGGCTGCGTCTGCGTGCGGCAGCCTCGCCCGCACGCGGGTGCCGGTCTCCTCGTGCGCCGTGGCGAGCACCTCCCCGCGGCGGTGCATGGCAGCCACCAGGTCGCCGCGCTCGTACGGGACGACGAACTCGACCTCGGTCGTGCGGGACGACAGCGCCTTGACCACGGTCTCCAGCAGATCGTCGACGCCCTCGCCGGTCGCCGCCGAGATCGAGACGGCCTCGGGGTGCAGCAGCCGCAGCCGGTTGAGCAGGGGCGGGTCGGCCACGTCGATCTTGTTGAGCACGAGCAGCTCCTCGACGTCGCCTGCCCCGATGTCGGCCAGCACCTCCCGCACCGCGGCGATCTCGGTCTCCGCATGCGGGTCGGCGGCGTCGACGACATGCAGCAGCACGTCGGCCTCCACCGTCTCCGCCAGCGTCGACCGGAAGGACTCGACGAGCTGGTGCGGCAGCCGGCGCACGAAGCCCACCGTGTCGGACAGCAGTACCTGCTGGCCGCCGGGCAGCTCCAACCGGCGCACCGTGGAGTCGAGGGTCGAGAACAGCCGGTCCTCCACCAGCACCCCGGCCCCCGTGAGGTGGTTGAGCAGCGTCGACTTGCCTGCGTTCGTGTAGCCCACCAACGCCAGCGCAGGCAGCCGCGCCCGGCGCCGGCCCTTGCGCTCGGTCTCCATGATGCCGGCCACCCGCTTCAGCTCCCGCTCCAGCTTGGCAATCCGGTCGAGGATCCGTCGCCGGTCGGTCTCGAGCTGGGTCTCGCCAGGGCCGCGGGTGCCGATGCCGGCCCCGAGCCGGGACAGCTCGACGCCCTTGCCGCGCAGCCGCGGCAGCCGGTAGCGGAGCTGGGCCAGCTCGACCTGCAGCATGCCCGCCCGGGAGGTGGCGTGCTGGGCGAAGATGTCGAGGATGAGGGCCACACGGTCGACGACATCGACGTGGAAGATCTGCTGCAGGTTCCGCTGCTGGGCGGGGCTGAGGTCGTTGTCGAACACGACGAGGTCGATATCGAGCGCGGCGACCTCGGCCTGCAGCTCCTCGGCCTTGCCTTTGCCGAGCAGCGTCGCCGGGTCGTACGCCTCCCTGCGCTGCAGCAGGCTCTCCACAGGCTCCGAGCCCGCGGTGTCGGTGAGGAGCGCCAGCTCCTCGAGGGACCGTTCGGCCTCCGCCAGGTCGCCGCCCTTCGGCACCACCCCGACCAGGTAGGCGCGCTGGCGGGCGACCTCGAGGTCGGTGACGGTGGCGGTGAGGCGGCGGCGGCCGCGGGCGACGTGGGCGCCGGTGTCGTCGGTGGTCATGCCCTCATGATGCCAGTCTGGCGACGGTTGCAGGGAACCGGCGGTCCCAGCGGGGCACTCAACCCACAGCCGGCTCCCCAGGTATCCTTGAGGTGCACCGGCTCCGGGCCCCGGCGCCGCATCGGTCCCCCTGCGGCGCTGCCGCTCGGCCGTCTTGCGCCGATAGAAGGAGGTTGACCGTCATGGAGTACATCGACGACCCGGTCTTCACAGAGGAGCAGCACGCCATTTGGGCCGAGCTGTTCCGGCGCCAGGTCCCCCGGGTCGAGAAGTGGGCCGCCCAGGAGTACCTCGAGGGTTTCGACCTGCTCCACATGCCTGCTGACGGCATCCCTACGCTCGCCTACCTCAACTCCAAGATCACCCCTGCCACAGGATGGACGATCGTCCGCACCGACGTCCGCTACACCGACGCCGACGACTGGTACCGCCAATTCGACCAGAAGCACTTCCTCATCACCAACTACATGCGGTCGTGGGAGGAGATCGACTGGACCCCCGAGCCCGACATGTTCCACGACATCTTCGGGCACCTGCCGTTCATGATGCTGCCCCGCTACGCCGAGCTGCAGGAGATGTTCGCCCCCACCTACCTGCGGGCGCAGACCCAGCAGCAGAAGGAGAACATCAAGCGGCTGGCCTGGTTCTCCACGGAGTTCGGCATCGTCATCGAGAACGGGGAGCGCAAGATCTTCGGCACCGGCCTCATGTCGGGGGGCGACGAGATGGAGAAGGCCGCCAACGGGGTGACGCCGGTGGAGAAATTCACCATCGACAACGTCATCGTCCACAACAAGGCAGTCGACCAGCAGAACCAGATCCTGTTCTGGTTTGAGTCGATGGAGGCCCTGAAGGCCGAGCTGGGCTCGTACTTCGACACGATCTAGACATCTGCCCGAACGGGACCGTCCAGCCCCGAACGCGGGCAAATCGTAGGACGCGGCGCGCTCCGGCCGTACCATCGCAGCACGCGATAGAAGGGAAACTCATGGAGCAGTTCACGCGCCTGATGGAGTTGGTCGGCTCGGCTGAAGCGGACTTCGAGGCGTTCTACGAGAAGGGCAACAAGGCTGCGGGCACCCGGGTGCGCAAAGCGATGCAGGAACTGAAGAGCCTCGCCCAGGAGATCAGGGTCGACGTCCAGGAGCGCAAGAACGCCTGACGCAGCCGCCGGAGTCCTCGACCGTCGGCGCGCGGACTAGCGCTCTTGGGGGCGCGCAGGATGCTGCTCCGCGACGTCGCCCCCGATGTCGATATTCATCGAGACGCCCCACCCCCGATGGAGGTCTCGATGCAATCTGTGAACACGGCCCGGGTCGGCCTCAGCTGGTACCGGCGGGTGGTCCTCGCCGTGCTGGCGCTGGTCATGGCGGCGACTATGGCGCTGGCCGCCAACGGCGCCGGCGATCCGATAGCTGCGGGCGACGATGCGACGGTCGTGGCCGGCGCCTCGTGGTCCGGGCCCCGCAACCTGCTGCGGATGCCCGAAGGTGGCCCCGTCTTCGACGCCCTGGGCGGCTCCTGGAGCTGATCCCCGCCTGAAATCGAACCCGAGGGGCGCACCCACGGTGCGCCCCTCGTGCGTGGTGCTCCGGTGTCAGGCCTCGGTCGGGAAGCCGACTTTCGCCCTCGGCAGCGGCGCCCGGAACCAGATCGGCATGTGGTCGCTCACCTTGTGCTCGTACCGCTTGACCAGCGCAGCGCGTTCCGACCTGTCCAGGTCGTTGTAGCGGCTGTTGGCCAACGCGTCGCAGAACAAGTCGGTGAAGTTGAACACGCCGTAGTCGGGACCGGTCGGGTAGGCCCCCCAGTGCTGCGGTGTGCCGTGCTCGGCTCTGAAGCTCGCCCCGTCGGCGACGACGTTGGTCTCGATGTACTTCCGCAGCCGCATGTCCCGCGAGAAGATCCCGATCTGGTCGATGGTCTGGTTGAGCCGGATGTTGGTCCGCAGCGGCTCGTCCGGCTTGGGGTGCTTCGGGTGCCCGACGATGAACGGGAAGCTCACGAACACCTCCTTGCCCGATGACGTGTCCCGGCCGCCGAGCTGCCGGTACCGCTGCTCGATGCGCGCCAGATCGCGCTCCGGCTTGTCGTAGTCGAAGTTCAAGTCGCCGAGGAGAACCACGGTCTGGGAGCCCCCCAGCCGCACCTTGCCGAGGATCCACTCCACCAGTGCGGCGGCCTCGTTCTGCCGGTCGATCTCGCGGCCGAAGTGCAGGTGGGCGTTGACCGCCAGGAACTCGAACTGCTCGGCGCCCGGCTGCGCTCGCACCACGAACTCGGCGGCGAAGGGGGCGCGGATGAACTGCACGAACCGGTCGACCTCGGCCTTGAAGCTCGGCGCGCGGCGCGGCGGCTTCTCGCCCTTCAGGTACGCCTCTTCGACCTTCTCGCTGAACTCGCGCCACGCCTCCGCGGTCGGGTCCTCGTCCATGACCTCGAAGAACTCCTTGTGGTACCGGGCCATGGTCTTGATCGCCTTGCTGCGGCTGGTCGACACCTCGGTGACCATCTCCCCGCGGCGCACCACGTTGCGGTTGTAGAGGAAGGCGAGGCGCTCCTCGTTGCCCCGCTCGCCTGGGAACGTGCCAACGATGTCGGAGAGCACCAGCCCGTAGCCGTCGCCGAGCAGGTCTCTCAGCTTGCGGATGGCGGTCGTGTCGTTCATGACCTCCTGCACGGCGATCACGTCGAAGAACCGGCAGATGTCGGCGAGGAACCGCATGGTCTGCTCATCACGGCCCTCGGTCCCGCGGGAGCCAGGCTTGCGCAACTTGCCGAGCTTGCGGATGTTGAACGAAGCGATGACGATCGACCCGTACGTCGGCTTGGGCAGGCCGTACTCGGTCGGGTCCGCGTTCAGCATCTTGCGGATCTTCGTCCATTCCTCCGCGCTGAACTCTTTGGCAGCCACGTTGCCTCCCCACTGCTCGCCCCTGCGCCTTCCGGGCGCCTTGGGCCAACTGTATCAACTCTGCCCCGCCGGCACCGGGCCCCGTTCCCGCGCCGCCTGCGCGACAATCGCTCCATGGCCATGCGCTACTTCACGCTCGCCGAGGCAGAGGAGCTGCTACCCCTGGTGCGGGCGGCGACGCGCCAACTCGGCGCGCACCACGCGAAGCTGCGCGCCGAGATCGCCGTCCATCCGGTGGCGCCGCACACCGACGGGTACCGCAGCGCGGCCGCCTTCCGGCTGAACGAGGAGATGCACCGGGTGGTGCGGTGGTTCCAGCGCACCGGAGCCCAGATCAAGGGCCTGTCGCCCGCCCTGGTCGACTTCCCCGCCCTGGTCGGCGAGCGGGAGGTGCTGCTGTGCTGGCAGGCCGGCGAGGACGGCGTCGGCTGGTACCACGACCCGGACGCCGGGTTCGCCGGCCGCCGCCCGATAGCCGAGCTGGATCTGTGACGTGGCGAATCGACGGGAAGCGCCCGGCGAGCCCTCAGCCGCTCAGCGCACCGGGGTGACCAGCACCAGCGGGATCTCCCGGCCGGTCTTCGCCTGGTAGTCGGCATAGCCCGGGTAGGCGGCCACCACCTCCGGCCACAGTTCGGCGCGCCGGTCGGGCGCCACCACGGCGGCGCCGGCGGCGAACCGCTCGCCGTCGATCTGCACCTCGCATGCCGGTTCGGCGACGAGGTTGAGGTACCAGGCCGGGTGGTAGTCGCGGCCGCCGAACGAGGCGATCACCAGCCACCCGCCGTCGCGCTCCAGGTAGAGGAGGGGGACGGTGCGCGGCCGGCCGGTGCGGCGCCCGGTGGTGGTGAGCAGCAGCATCGGGGCGTCCACCCCGGGCAGCCACTTGCCCACCTTGCCGCCCGTGGTCCGGTACAGGACGCGGTGCAACGCCGAGACCGCCCGCACGGTGCCGTCCCTCAAGGTGTCGCCTGACCGCTCATCCGTAGAAGTCCGCCACGGCCTGCAGTCCCGCTCGCTGCAGGCCGGCCCGGAACCCGTCCGGGTCGCTCGTCCGCCACGCCACCCGCTCGGTGTACATCGGCACCAGCCGCTCCGCGCGCCGGCGCTCGAGCGCGTCGATCAGGGATCCCAGGGCGTCCTCGACGTCGGTTGCGGCGGTCCACGCCGCCTTGTAGTAGATGCGGGCCCCGGGCCCGATGATCCACGTCATGTTCGGCAGCAGGCCGTAGGCGTTGTGGGCCGGGCCGTCGAGCGCGTCGAGGAGGATCGGCCGTCGCACCTTCGAGTGCTCCCGGAACGCCCGGGCGTTGGCGCGTTTGGTGGCCATCGATGTGTGGTGGCGGTGGTGCTCTCCGGGGTGCGCCTCCCGGGTGTAGACGAAGACCGAGGTCACGCCCCGGCCGGCGAACCGATCGGCGAGGTCGTCCATCGCCGGGGCCGCCATGGCGCAATACGGTCAGGTGAAGGAACCGAACTCGAGCACCGCCGGCCCGTTGGACCACAGCTCGCCCATCGGCACGACGCGGCCGGTCTCGAGGTCCTCGAGCGCGAACTCCGGCGCCCGCTCGCCGGCGTGGAGGCGCGTGCCGAACTCGGCGAACGGCGCCTCCTCGTTGGCCATGACGAAGCGTTCGTAGTTGTAGATCCCGGCAGCCTACCGGCACCCTGCGTACCGTAGGCTGCCGGAATGACCGAACTCCTCGACGCCGTTCGCTCCCATCGCCACGCTCACAGGGCGGCCATCCTGCGCGAGTTCGTCGACCTGCTGGCGCTGCCGAACGTGTCCAGGGATCTCGATGACGTGCGGGCCAATGCGGTCGCTATCGCCGAGCTGCTGCGGAAACGGGACGTCGAGGTCGAGGTGCTTGATCTGCCGGGGGCAGCGCCGGTCGTCAGCGGGCGGCTCGACGTCGGGGCGGAGCGGACCATCGGGATCTATGCCCACTACGACGGGCAGCCGGTGGAGCCCGCCGAGTGGACCCACCCGCCGTTCCAGCCCACGCTGTGCGCAGCAGGGTCGCCGCGTCCGCTGCCGGAGGACGGCGAGGAGATCGACGACGGCTGGCGGCTGTTCGCCCGGTCGGCCGCCGACGACAAAGCGCCGGTGCTGGCGCTGGCCACCGCTCTCGACGGGTTGGCGGCCGCCCGTGCCGTCCCGGCCGCCAACGTGGCGATCCTGTTCGAGGGTGAGGAGGAGATCGGCTCGCCGCACCTGTCCGAGTACCTGGCCCGGCACCGCGACCGGTTCGCCGCCGACGTGTGGCTGATCTGCGACGGGCCGGTGCACCCCACCGGGCGCCCCCAGGTCGCATTCGGGGTGCGGGGCGTCACCGAGCTCGAGATCACCGTCTACGGCCCGGCCCGCCCGGTCCACTCGGGCCATTACGGCAACTGGGCGCCCAACCCCGCCCTCGAACTGGCGCGGCTGGTGGCGACGATGAAGGACGCCGATGGCGGCGTGCTCATCAGCGGGTTCTACGACGACACCGCACTGCTCACCGACGGCGACCTGGCGGCGATCGCCGCGCTGCCCGGCGACGACGACCGCCAGCGGCACGAGCTCGCACTGGGCGCAACCGAGGCCCCGGGCGCCGCGCTCGCCGAGCGGTTGATGCTGCCCTCGCTCAACCTGCGGGGGCTCGCGGCCGGCGGGGTCGGCGACCAGGCGGCCAACGTGGTGCCGGCCTCCGCCACCGCCAGCTTTGACATCCGGCTGGCGCTCGGCGACGACCCGGTGGCGATGCTCGACAGGGTCGAGGAGCACGTACGGGCGCAGGGCTACCACGTCGTCCACGACGAGCCCGACGCCGCGACCCGCCGCGGCCACCAGCGGGTGGCCCGGGTTCGCCGCCGTCCCGGATACCCGGCGGTGCGCACACCCGTGGCGTCTCCCGTCGGCGACTGGGCGCTCGCGGCCGCGGCGGCCGCCGCAGGTGAGCCGGCGGTCGCGTTGCCCACGTTCGGAGGCTCTGTGCCGCTGCACTCGTTCGTGTCCGAGCTGGGGGCGCCGGTGGTGATCACGCCGTTCGCGAACCACGACAACAACCAGCACGCTGCCGACGAGAACCTGCGGATCGGCAACCTGTGGTACGGCGTCGACCTGATGGCCGCCCTGCTGGGCGCCCCTCCTCCGGCCTGAGCGGCGCGCTTGTCCCGCGACTCGTCCGGCCGACGCTACCCGTATGGACTCGGGGAGCCGTTCGTACGTCGCCCGCTGGGCGGTGGGGGGGATCCTGCTCGGGATGATTTTCCCGCTGGTGGGCGTCGCCGTCGCCCGCTGGCGGTCGGGGACGCTCGACCTCGTGCAGATGCACGCGGACCAGCCGGTGCTGTGGGTGCTCGACCTGGCGCCGGTCGTCTTCGCCGCAGTGGGGGCCCTCATCGGCGCCGCCCACACGCAGCTCACGGAGCTGCGGGCCAAGACGACCGCGTCGCCGAGCAGAGGGCGCAGGAGCTCTCGACGGAGATCCACGACCACAACGTCGAGCGGGTCCGGAGGGGCTGGCGCAGGTGATGGGCGGCACCATCGAGGTCGAGTCCGACGGGGTGGGCCGGGGATCGCTCGTCCGCCTCGTCTTCCAGCACGGCGGCGGCGAGGACGCGGAGCCTGGCAACGCTGTCCGCTCTGGCCGCTTAGTGCCCCGAGTCGCAAGTCATGTACAGAATTTCGCCGACCCTCGACGCCCCTGGCGGCGTCCTCCTCCTCGACGCATCCACGGATGCGCTTTCGTCGTGCGTCCTTGCCAGGAACGCCGATGACTCGGCGAAATCAGCACGGACTCACGACTCAGAACACTAGTGCCCCATCACCTCCACGTCGGCCAGTCCCCGTAGCTGGGGGACGATCCTCTCGGCGTCCCCGACCAGCACCGCCACCATGGCCGACGGCGCCAGCCAGCGCTGCGCCGCTGCGGCGACGTCGTGCGCCGCGACGCGCTCCAGGCCCCGAAAGTGGCTGCCCAGCCAGCCGAGCTCGAGCCCGCCGGCGGCGAGCTGGCTGAGCTGGGAGGCGAGCCCGGCCTGGGTCTGGAGCGAGGTGCCGAGGCCACCGATGCGGTAGCGCCGCGCGCTCGTCAGCTCGTCTCCGGCCGGGGGGTCGGTGACCATGCGCCCTAGCTCGTAGCCGAGCTCCAGGTAGGCGGCGCCGGTCACCTCGGTAGCGACGTCGGCGGAGATCGACAACCTCGACCCGGCGGCTCGGTGGTCGATGCCGGCCCTCGGCCCGTAGGTGTAGCCCTTGTCCTCCCGCAGGTTCGCGACCAGCCGGGAGGCGAAGTAGCCGCCGAAGGCGAGCACCGCCAGCGACAGCGCCGGGTAGGCGTCGTCGGCGCGGGTCAGCGACGGGGCGGTCAGCCGGATATTGGTCTGCACCGCGCCGGGCCGGTCGATCACCTGCACCCTCAATCCGGTGCGATGCCGGGGCTCCCCGGCGGCCGGGGCCGCCGCCCCGCCCGACCACCCCTCCAGCCAGGCGGCCACCCGCGCGGCCGCCTGCGCAGGCCGTACGTCGCCGACCACCATCACGGTGGCGCCGGCCGGCCGCACCACCTCGGCGTGCCGCCGCAGCAGGGCGGCCCGGCCGATGCGAGCTGCCTGGTCGGGATCAGGGGTGCCGAGCCCATAGGGGTGGCGCCCGAACGCGCGCCGGGCGGTGGCATCCGCGGCCACCGTCGCCGGGTTGCTGCGTTGGATCACCAGCTCGCGGCGCAGCCGTTCGCGCCGGTTGAGCACCCGCGCCGCCGGGTAGGTGGCCCCGCCGAGCAGCTCTCCGAGCAGCCCGGCGAGGTCCCCGAGGTGACGGGCCAGCGCCGACCCCCGAACCATGACGCCGTCGACCGTGGCCGACACCCTCAGGCTCCCGCCGATAGCCTGGATGGCCGCAGCCACACCGAGGTCGTCGCGGTCGGTGGTGCCGGCGAGCAGCGTGCGGGCCATCAGGCTGGTTCGGGCGCTCTGCGCTGCGGACGCCGAGACCGCAGGTATCCACGCCCTGACCTCCACCATCGGGATCCCCGGCTTGCGCACCGCCCACACCGTCGGCCCGCCGGCGGGCCGGTGGGCGGTGACGCGGGGCACCCGCGGCAGCGGCGGCGGGGCGACGGGCGGCAGGGTGACGGTCACGTGGTCGTCAGCTCGAGGATCGTGGGCGGGGCGGCCAGCAGCGCCTGGGCAGCCCGGCTGACCGCAGCGGGGTCGACGGAGGCGATCATCGCGGGCAGCTCGTTGACGAGCTCGGCGCGCCCGTACAGCAGCTCGAGCGGCGCGAGGGTCAGGGCCCGAGACAGGAAGCCGTCGACCCTCTGCAGGTACTCGGCGAGGACCACGTTCACCGCGGCGCGCACCTCCCCCTCGCCGGCGCCCCTCGCCAGCGCTTCCAGCTCGTCCGCGGCGGCGATCACGATCGGGTCGAGGGCGGCCGGCTCGGCGTAGTGGACGAGGAACTGGAAGCGGGTCGGATCGCGCTCGAACGGCAACCCGGCGCCTGGGAACGTCCCCAGCCACGCGGCCACCGCAGTGGCGTGCCCCGTGTCGCGCACCAGGCGGCGGGTCAGCGGCGAGGCCTCGCTGCCGGCTACGAGCTCGGCGAGCACCTCCAGCGCCACCATCACGTCGTGGCCGTCCTGCGGCGACGGCACCCGATAGCCGATGGCCACCGCCGGCGTGGGCGCTTGGCCGTCGGCGTGGCGGGTCCGCCGCGCCGCGGTCGGGGGTGGCTCCGCGAACGACGGCCGGGCGGGCACGGCGCGTTGCGGCACACTCCCGAAGTGGCGCCGCACCAGCCGGCGAGCCGCGGCCGGCTCGAAGTCGCCCACCACGCACAGCACGGCGTTGCCAGGGGCGTAGTACCGGCGGTAGAAGTCGCTGGCGTCGTCGAGGGTGGCGGACTCCAGGTCGACGAAGCTGCCGTAACCGTTGTGCGAGTTGGCGAACGTGTCGAACATCGCCGCCGCCAGGTGGATCCACGGGAAGCCGCCGTAGGGCCGGTTGAGGACGTTGAGCCGCACCTCTTCCTTCACCACCTCGATCTGGTTGGCGAGGTTCTGTTCGGTGAGCTGGATCGAGCGCATCCGGTCGGCTTCGAGGAAGAGCCCTAGTTCGAGCGCCGTGGCAGGCAAGGACTGGTAGTAGTTGGTGTAGTCGGGGGTGGTGCTGCCGTTCATCGAGCCGCCGTTGCCCTGGACGAGCGCTGCGTGCTGCATCTTCGGCACGTGCTCGGAGCCCTGGAACATCATGTGCTCGAACAGGTGGGCGAAGCCGGTCCGGCCCTCCGGCTCCGAGCGGAAGCCCACGTCGTAGTAGACGGCCACCGCGACGGTGGGAGCGCTGGAGTCGGGGGAGAGCACCACCCGCAGCCCGTTGGGCAGGCGGGCCCGCCGGATCGAGAAGTCGAGGGCGCGCACGTCCGGGGAAGCTACCACTGGGGGCGGGGGTGTCCGGGCGGTGCTCGGTTCGCGCGCGCCGCATTGCCCGGGGGACGCCTACCCTGCCGCACGATGCGATCCCGCACCGTGCTCCTCGCCGTCGCGTTGCTCGCCGTCGCCGCCTGCGGCGACTCGTCGGGCGGCGGCTCGACGCTCCCTGCCGACCCGGAGGCGATCCTCGCAGAGGCGACCGCGGCGATGTCGGCGGTCGAAACCCTGGCGTTCGAGCTGACCCGCTCCGGCGCCCCCATCACCGTCGCCAACCTCCAGTTCGACGCCGCCGAGGGTCAATACGCCGCGCCGGAGTCGGCGCAGGCCGTGCTCAAGGTGAAGGCCGCGGGCATCTCGGTCGAGGTGGCGACCATCGCCATCGGGGAGCGGGTGTGGATCACCAACCCGCTGAGCCAGCAGTGGGAGGAGTTCCCCTCGGGGACCGGCTTCAACCCGGCGATCATCTTCGACCCGGAGATCGGCTGGCAGCCGCTGCTGGGCGCCGACCTGTCGGACGTGGCGCTCGGGACCGAGCGGGCGGCCGGCGGGGAGTACGTGATAACCGGCACCGTCGCCCCGCAGCGAGTGGAGGTGCTGACCGCCCGCCTGGTGCGCGACCAACCCGTGGACGTGGAGCTGCTTATCGACCCGGAGACCGCACGGGTCACCAGGGTCGCCTTCGACACCGAGGGCGAGGATGGCGTGAGCGAGTGGCTCCTCGAGCTCTCGGAGTTCGGCGAGCCGGTCTCGATCGAGCCTCCGGCCTGAGCGTGCGGCCGGCGCCGACCGCCCGCCGCCCGGCCCCGCCTGCCGTCGTGCTGGCGGCCGTCGCGTTCGGCGTCTTCATCGCCGCCGACGACCTCACGGTCGTCTCGACGATGCTGCGCGAGATCATCGGCGACCTGGACATCCCGCTGCCCGACGGGTTCGACGACGCGGCATGGATCGTCAACTCCTACCTGGTGGCGTACGTGGCGGTGATGCCGTTCATGGGCCGCCTGTCGGATCTGCTGGGCCGGCGCCGCGTGTTCGTCGGCGCGCTGGTGTTGTTCCTGGCCGGCTCGATCTGGATCCCGTTCACCTCCTCGCTGGGGCCGTTCGTCGCGGGGCGCGTGCTCACTGCGATCGGTGGGGGTGCGATGGTGCCGGTGGCGCTGGCGGTCGTCGGTGACGTCTACCCGGAACGGCGCCGCGCCACGGCGCTCGGCACGCTGGGCGCGGTGGACACCATCGGCTGGGTGTGGGGGCCGCTGTTCGGTGCGATGCTGGTGCGCTACCTGAGCTGGCGGTGGCAGTTCTACCTCAACGTCCCGCTGGCGCTCGCCGGCATCGCGCTGGCGTGGTGGGCGCTCCAGGGCCTCGACCGCCCTGCCGCAGGGAGGGCCCGGGTGGATTGGGCGGGAGCGGTCACGCTCACCGTGGCGCTGGTGGCGCTCAACGTGGCGCTGCTCGATTCGGCCGACATCTCCACCGTCGCCGAGCTGTCCGAGCTGCGAGCCGAGGACGTGTCGCTGACACTGCCGCTGCTGCTGGTGGCCGCACTGGCGACTGCCGCCTTCGTCGCCGCGGAGCTGCGCAGCCGCGACCCGCTGATCGAGCTCGGGTTGTTCCGCCGGCCCAACTTCGCGGCCGGCACCGGCGTCAACTTCCTCGTCGGAGCGGTACTGGTGATCGCGATGGTCGACGTGCCGCTGTTCGTCAACCTCGTCGTGGAGAGCGGGTTGGAACGAGCCGCGGTCGTGAGCGGCTGGGTGCTCAGCGCCCTCACCGGGGCGATGGCCGTCACGTCGTACCTGGGCGGGGTGCTCACGGCTCGCTACTCCTACCGGCCGGTGGTCGTGGGCGGCTTGGCGGCCTGTGCGGCCGGCTTTCTGCTGATGGGCCTCACGTGGGACAGCGCCACCGGCGCCGGGGAGATGGCGTGGCAGCTCGCGCTGCTGGGGGCGGGCTTCGGGCTCGTCACCGCCCCCACCAACGCGGCGGTGGTCGATGCCGCACCCGCCGACCGGCGCGGGACGGCGGGCGGGCTGGTGATCCTCGCCCGGTTGATGGGCCTGGCCGTCGGGCTGTCCGGCCTCACGGCGTGGGGCCTCTACCGGTTCGACACGCTGCGCCGTCGCCTCGACTTGCCTCCTCTCGGCGATCCCGGCTTCGAGGAGGCGCTGGAGGCCGCCACCGCCCAGATCACCGCGCAGGCGCTCGCAGAGACGTTCCTGTTCAGCGTCGTGGTCGTGGCGGCCGCAATCGCGGTGGGCGTGCTGCTGCGGCGCCCCCGGTCGGCCGTCACCGCCGGTCCACCGCCGTCGCTGCCAGGTCCCGGGCGATCGCCTCGGCGTCGGGCACCGGCCCGGCAACCCCGATGACGAGCTTGAGGTCGCCGCTCGCCACCCAGACGAGGGCTATGGAGGAGCCGGGGTCCAGCGTCAGGAACGCGGCGTCGCCGAGCCCTTCGATGTCGACGACCGCGCCGGCCCCGAACGCCCGGATCGCCTCCGAACGCTCGACGGCGAGTTTCTCCTTCCCGTCGGGGAAGGTCGCGACGTCCACCCGCACTGTGACGTCGGGGTCGTCACGCCCGGCGTACACGCAGCTCGCCGTGCCCTCCCGAGCCGCCACCACGGGCCCGCCCAGTGCCGCCTGCGCATCGGCCGTGGTCACGAGCTCGCATGGGTCGGGCAGCTCGGCGCTCGGCTCGCCGGGGGGTGCCGAGGTCGTGGAGATGCCGGGCTCGATTCCCGGTTCCGGCCTGGGGGCGAGGATCGCCACGGCCGCCAGGATCGCGATGGCGAGCGCACCGACGGCGAGCAGGCGCCGCATCCTGCCGCTCTGCACGATTGCTCCACTCCGGTTGTCCGCGTCCCTCGGAGTCCCATGTGGGCGGCAACGCGGATCGCGAGCCCCGCCCGCTTCAGCCAGTGTATTCCCGCAGCCCGGGTCCTACGAGAGCGCCCTGCCGGAGTCCCGCAGGCGCTGCGCCAGCTCGATCATGATCGACGCCGCCATGTCGGGGTGGGACCGCAGCAGCGCCCGGAAATCCCACTGGGTCATGACCAGGCACGTCGTCTGCTGGGCTGCCGTCACGTCGGCGGTGCGGGCGGTGTCCTCGAGCAGCAGGGCCATCTCGCCGAAGAACTCCCCCGTCCCCATCTCGGCGACCTTGTTGCCCTCGCGGAGCACGTCGACTCTGCCTTCGAGGATGAGGTAGAAGCCGCGTGCGCCCGGGTCGCCCTGACGAACGATGGCGGCCCCTGCGTCGTAGGTGCGCTGGCGGGCGGTGGCGAGCACGTCGTTCAACTCCTTGTCGGACAACGCCCCGAACAGGGCCGTCTTCTTGAGTATCTCCTTGGTGTCCATACCGGGCTCTCCCCGCGCGAGGCGACGTCGTAACCACACTATCGAGCCGGCGGGCGGGTCGCCGGGCACGGCGCGGCGCCGTGCCGTACCATTGCACGGCAGTTGACGAAGGGAACCTGGATGAGGACGGTGGCGCACATCCTGGACGTCAAGGGCCGTGCGGTGTTTGCGGTTGCCCCGGACGCGCTCGTCTACGAGGCGCTGGAGATGATGGCCGAGCACGACGTAGGAGCGCTGGTGGTACTCGACGGTGACCGCCTGATCGGCATCGTCTCGGAGCGCGACTACGCCCGAAAGGTGATTCTGCTGGGGCGGCGGTCCCAGGAGGCGCCCGTGCGGGACATCATGACGGAGACCGTGCACACGGTGACACCGGAGTCGAGCGTGGCGGACTGCATGGAGCTGATGACCGAGCGCCGCATCCGCCATCTGCCGGTGCTCGCAGACGGCGAGCTGGTCGGGGTGGTCTCGATCGGTGACGTCGTGAAGGCCGTGATCTCCGATCAAGAGCACCTGATCGAACAGCTAGAGCGCTACATCACCAGCTAGCGTCGCTCGCCTGCGGCGACCGCCGCTTTTGAGATCGAGTTCGCCTTCGGCGAACCAGCAGCTCTCTCAGCGGCCGAGAGCCTTCGGCTCGTCCGCTCTATGGCGCCCGGACCGCCTCGGCCGGGGGGATCTTCGCCGCGCGGATCGCCGGGTACAGGCCGGCGAGGCCGCCGATGAGCAACGCGGACGCGATGCTGGCGGCCAGGCCCGGCAGGGGCACGGCGACGGTGAAATCCTGGTTGGCGGCGAAGCCCACCGTGATCGCGGCTCCCAACCCCGCTCCCAGCAACCCGCCCGCGCCCGCCAGCAGCAGCGACTCCAGCAGGAACTGTGCCCTGACGTGCCCGCGGGTGGCGCCGAGGGCCCGGCGCACGCCGATCTCCCGACGCCGCTCCAGCACCGACATCACCATGATGTTGGCGATCGCCACGCCGCCCACCAGCAGTGCCACGGCCCCCAGCCCCACGAGCAGCAGGGTGAGCGCCTCGTCGGCCGCCCGGCGCGCCTCGAGCGCATCCGACGGCCGGGTGACCTCGACCTGGTCGGGGTTCTCGGGGTTGGCGGTGGCCGGCAGCACCGCGACCGTGTCCTCCACCCGCTCGGGCGCCACCCGGGCATACACCGCCGTCGGCGCCCGGGTCGCGCCGAACAGCTCGGCCGCCGCCTCGTAGCCCACGAGGGCTGAGCGGTCGAGGTCGGGGTGCAGCGGCAGCGGCGCCATGATCCCCACGACCGTGAACCACTCGTCGCCCACGAACACCCGGGGACGGGGCTGGAGCGAGGTGATCCCGAGGCGATCGGCGGCCACGCCTCCGAGGACCACCGCAGGCACCGCGGCGCTGGCCGCGTCGTGGAAACGGCCGGAGACCATCTCGGCGCCGAGCACCTCGGCGAGGCCTGGGTCGGCGGCGAGCACGGAGATGCCGCCGGTCTCGAGCGCGCTGATGAGGTCGTTGCGGCGCACGGCTACGTCGAGCCGGGTGGTGGCGGTCACTTGCCGAACCGGGCCGACCCGGGCCACCATCGCCGGCGTCGTGTCGGGCAGCTCCTCCGCAGCC
>JBFJZV010000042.1:0-18732 GCA_041621915.1 Acidimicrobiia bacterium
CGGTGGTGGTGGCGGTGGTGGTGGTGGCGGCGGCGGTGGTGGTGGTGGTGGAGGTGGTGGTGGCGGCGGTGGCGGCGGTGGAGGTGGTGGTGGTGGTGGCGGCGGGGAGGGCGCCGGCACCTGATTGGAGGCCACGATGCCGCTCAAGAATGGGCCGTTGGAGCGGGCGCCGACCCCCATGCCGAATCTGGCGAACGCTCGCCAGATGCCAGCGAGGTGGTCAGCGTGCTCCGATGTGGTGATCTGTCCGGCGTTGCGCTTCTGGTCGAGGGCCAGCATGATCGCGTCGCGCATGTCGATGAAGCTGGGGTTGGCGGGCGAGAGCTTGAGCGCGTCGACCACCAGGCACAGGCCCAGCTCATCCCCGATCTCGCGGTTCATCTCCAGCAGCGTCGCGCACCAGATCTCGCCGATAGCGTGCACCCGGGTGAACCGCCCGGTGCCGAGGTCGCCGAAGTCGTTGGGGTAGTTGGAGGTGTACGGCGCACCTCGGATCCCGCCGGCGCGGTTGACCACCCAGGCGCCGACCACCTCGACGCCGTTGATCGTGCAGGCGATGTAGTCGCCCCAGCCTTCACCCATGCCGCCGCTCTGGATCTCCTCCAGCGCACGCGTGTTGAGCCGGCCCCCGACGAGGCGGTTGGTGACCCCGTGCATGAACTCGTGGTACACCACGGTCGAGTCGAAGGCGGTGTGGCGGTTCGTCGACGACACCAATCCCATGTTCATGATCGGGCTCTGGCTGTCCGGCAGCGTCAGCATGTTGGCGGTACCTTGCACCGGCCCGGGGTGGGAGCGGGCGTCCACCGGGTCGCCGGAGCTGCCACCCCGCCCGAAGTTGTTGGCTTGGAAGTTGCCGGCCGATTCGTCGAAGCCCAGCAGGTAGAAGAAGTCGTGCATGAAGCAGTTGAAGTAGAAGATGTTGAGCACCTTCTGCTCGTCGCCGAACTGGTCGGCCGGATCGAACGTCGCCACGCCGCCCTGGGAAACGCCCGTCAGCGGCGGCCCGAACGCCCCGAGGTGCGCGTTGGTGGAGTTGCCGACCGTCCGGACCGCGTTCACCCAGTCGTCTGGGAAGCCCGGCGGCAGCCCGTTGGGGATCGGCAGGCCGTAGTCGCCGAGGGGGCGGGGGAAGTCGACCACCTGGCGGGGGCTGCTGCCGTCGACGAGGAACGCATTGCCGCGGGCGGCGGCGGTGTTCATGATCTGGCGGCTGTAGAGGATCTCGCGACCGTTGGCATCGACCAGCACCCGCCACTGGCCCACCTGCTGCGGCTCCGTGATGACGAACTGCCACGCCAGTCGCAGGTCGGTCTCGGTCACCGGGAACCACACGAGCGACCCCTCGATACGCGCCCCGAACGGGCCGGCGTCGAGCATGACCCGCTGGCTGGCGCCTTCGGGCCCCTCCTCGATGGTGGGTCGCCAATCGCCGAGGATCACCACCGGCGGCAGCAGCGGCTCGCCGAACGGGTCGACCTCGTCCAGTTCGTCGTCGTCGGGAACGGCTACGTGCGTGGCCGCGACCAGCGCGGCGTCCTCCACGCTCACCGCGGGCGTGGCGTCCTGGGCGTGTTCCACGGTGTAGGTGGCCCCCACGGTCTCCCGTACCGACCCGTCGGGGTCGAAGCGCACCGTTTGGGCCGCACGGAAGATCGGGATGCCCTGGTACTGCTGCTGGAAGTGCACCGTCACGGCGCCGGCGGTGGTCTCCTGGGGCGTCGGGTCGGCAGCGAACTCGGTCTGCTCCGACGCGGTGAGGCCCATGGCCGGGCCGATCTGGTCGAGGTGCTCCTGCGCCCGGGTGACCCAGTCACCGCTCTCGGCCGGGGCACCTTCCGAGCTGATCACCCCGGGGTTGCCGGTGGTCGCGTCGAAACCCTCGATGCGAACCCGGTGTGAGCCGGGAAGCTCGTCCGACACCGTCGACGCTCGCTCCTCGAGCTCCTCCCGGCGCTCCGCAGTCGGCTCCGGCCCGGTGACCTCTCGGCGGTCGATCTCGCGGCTCATGCTCCCCCTCCCGGTGAGATCCGGATGGTATCAGACGCGGCGGGGCCGACCCAGGCCAAACCATCAAGCGGAACGGGCATCCAGCCGATAGGTATACGGCACGGCCGGGCCGCCCGCACCAGGCGCGCGGGGGAGGCGAGCACCGCGGAGCAGGAATGACCAGCGAAGCCATCGAGATCGACCACGCCGCCGAGGAGGCGACGCGGTTGCTGTCGGCGCTCGGGGCGGCGTGGACGACCTACCGCCTCTACCCCAACCCTGTCGAGCAGCCGGCGTTCCAAATGGCGGTCGAGGCGCTGGCGACGTTCGAGGGTTCGCACTTGGGGTTCGAGGTTGGCGCAGGGTGGTTCGCATGGAACGGTGAGCCGCTCGAGGCGCGACGCGACGGGGTGGAGCGGCTCGCAACCCAGTTGTATATCCACGACGTGGAGACTCTCCGGCTGGCCGAGCCGCCCACCGCCAGGGACCTGGCGACGTTCTACCAGCTCATCGACGGCGACGAAGCCGGCAGCGACCACGGCGGCGTCGACGCAGCACTCGACGCGGCGGGCATCACGTCGCTGGCAGTGGTGCGCCGGGGATTGCTGGGTCGTCGCGGTGACTCGGACGACACCGACGAGCCAGGCCGCGGCGCCGGCGCGGACGGCGACGGCGACGCCCCCGCTCTGAGCCAAAGCGCCACGTTCGTCGTGCAGGGGGCGCCGCCCGAGCAGGTCGCAGCGTGGCTCGAGCACGAGGGTGGCGGCGACCCGGCCGCGGTGGCGCAACGATTCGTCGAGACCTTCGAGGAGATCCACACGGGCGCCACCGGGGGCTACGACGGCGGCATCGGCGACGCTCTCGCCCCGTATTGGAGCGACGCCACGGCCCCTCCACCCATCGTCACCCTGGCGGGCGCCTTCGGCCATCTCGACGACGAGGCCCGGTTGCCGATCCTGCGCACGTTCCTCTCCCAATCGGACGAAGTCGCCCATCGCCTGTTCCTCGACCAGCTCTCCGGCCGAGAGCTGGCCGAGCTGGCCGCCGGCCTGTCCGCGGAGGAACGGGAGGCACTGCTCGCCTACGTGCGGAGCTGCCTCGATCGCGACGCGGGCGACATGACCGAACTGCTGCCGCTGCTCTCGTCGGGCGACGAGATCCGCGAGGAGCGCGGTTCGGTGGCCGGGCGGATCGGCGGCTTGGTGACCAATCCCGAAGGGGTGCTCGCAGTCTCCGGCGAGACGTTCGACGCCCTCCACGACTCCCTCGACGAGGACCACTTCGGGTCGCTGGGCCGCGAGGTGATCCGCGGCCTCTTCGCGTGCGAGACCCGCGACCATCGGTTCCGCCGCCTGCTGCGTATCTGGACGGGCCGGGTGGCCGCGTTCGTGCGCATGGGGGCACTCGGCGAGGCCGCCACGCTGCTGGCCGCGATCCGCGAAGACCCCCCGTACCCGAGGGAGCGCCGCCCCGACGTCGACGCCACGCTCGGCAAGCTGCTGACGCCGGAGCTGCTCGACGACCTCGTGCAGCGCTTCTCCGAGGGCGGCGAGACGGACGATGCGCTGGCGCTGCTCACGCACCTCGGGCCTGCTGCCGCTGCCAAGCTGGTGGAGTCGCTTGCGGTGGAGGAGGACCCCGGGCGACGGCGGGCGCTGATCGACCTCGTCGGAGCAGTCGGGACGCGCCACCCCCAGCCGTTGATCGCCGCGCTGCAGGACGGTCGGTGGTTCGTGGTCCGCAACCTCGCCACTGCCCTAGGCCGGACCGGCCGACCCGAGGCGGCGGGCGCGCTCCGCAAAGTGGCCGAGCACGCCGACCATCGGGTGCGCGGCGAAGCTCTGCGGGCCCTGGTGCGGCTGCGGCGCGAGGAAGGCACCGCCGACCTGGTCGCCGCCCTGTCCGATCGCCACGAGCGGGTGAGGGAGACGGCGCTCGGCTACCTCCGCACCGGGGACTTCGCGGGCGTCGACGCTGCGGTGGCCGAGGCGGTGGAGGGCGACGCGCTGCCCGGAGAGGTGCTCGGTCCGGTCGTCGAACTGCTCGCCAAGCTCCGCACATCGGAGGCGCTGGCGGCGCTGGAGACGCTGGCCGGCCGCAAGCTGGCGCTGCGCAGCGGCAACCGCGCCGTCCGGCAGGCGGCCCGCGAGGCGTTGAAAGGGTTCAAGCGATGAGCGAGCAACAGGCGAGCAACTTCCTCAAGGCGCTCCGGCGGGTCACCCGCCAGGTCGGCCTCTACCCGGAAGGCCACCCGCTGACGGCGGAGGCCGTCGAGGGGGCCGCGCTCACGGCTGCCGAGCTCACCCGCCAGGAGCGAGAGCAGATCCTGGTGATGACCCGCGACTCGTTCTACCTCAACCGGCTGCTGCTGCCCCATACGTCGCTCGAGCACAACGGGTTGCTGCGCGAGCTGCAGGACCGCGGCGTCGACTCGATCACGCTGCTCTCCCCGGTGGCCGCCGGGGACATCTTCGACCTGGCGGCGTTCGTTGCTGGAACCTCTGACGATCTGCCTGCCGAGGGGACGATCAGGCTCAACGAGGAGCACTTCGACGAGCCCGACTACGACGACTCGCCCTTCGCTGCGCTGCGCCGGTCGTACGCAGGCGGGCTCGATTCATTGCGCGTGGTGTCGCGCTCGATGGCGTCGGAGGGGGCCTTCGAGCTGAACCCGGTTGTCGAGGCAGTAGAGGGCCTGCTCGACACCACCGTCACCCACGCGTCGGCGTCGCTCCTCCTGTCGACGGTCAAGAGCCACGACGAGTACACCTTCTACCACTCGATCAACACGTGCATTCTGGCACTGGCCATCGGCCGGCTGCTGGGCCTCGAGCACCGGGAGCTGGTCCCGATAGGCGTCGGCTCGGTGCTGCACGACATCGGCAAGGCGGCCGTGTCCCCGGCGGTGCTCAACCACCCGGGACGGCTGAACCGCGAGATGTGGGCCGAGATGAAGATCCACCCCCAGGAAGGCGCCCAGGCGATCCTGGCGGCGGCGGGCCGCGGCCACGAGGTCGCCGCGATGATCGCTCTCGAGCATCACGCCCGCTACGACGGGGCCGGGTACCCGACCATCGACAGGGGGCGGCGCCCCCACGTCTTCAGCATGATGGTGACCGTCGCCGACGTGTACGACGCAATCACGACCCACAGGCCGTACCGGCGGGCCTATGCCCCGAACCGGGCGCTGCACCTGCTCCTCGACAAGGCGGGCTCTGCCTACCACCCCGACATGGTGCGGGCCTTCATCCGCATGCTCGGGGTCTACCCGCCGGGCTCGCTGCTGCGCCTCACCGACGGAACCGTGGCGGTGACCACGCGGCGCCCCGGGCCGGGCGCGGCCGAGGAGGTGCTGGCCGTACGGGTCCTCGACGGCGGCGGGCAACGCATCGATCCGGAGGAGGTCGCGGTGCGCCAGGACGACGTCGTGGGGCTAGAGCACGCCCACCAGCTCGGGCTGGAACCCGCCGGGTTGATGGAAGCAGGTGCGGTGGTCGATCAGTTCGCCGACGAGCTGGCCACCGACCTGCGCGTCGCCTGACCTGCGCCAGTGTTCTGAGTCGTGAGTCCGTGCTGATTTCGCCGAGTCATCGGCGTTCCTGGCAAGGACGCACGACGAAGGCGCATCGGTGGATACGTCGAGGAGGAGGATGCCGCCAGGGGCGTCGAGGGCCGGCGCGATTCTGTGCATGACTTGCGACTCGGGACACTACGAAGGGTCCGGTTGCGGCGGCGCGTACGTGTGGCCTCGAGCCCGCAGCTGCTCGCTGGCGGATCCAAGGAACACCGTGACGCGACAGCCCGGATCGCCGACCGCGATGCGCTCCTCCAGCACGACCGTTGCGCCGCCGGCGTTGCGAGCAGCGATGCCGCCGAACACGCTCGACGTCATCCGGCACAACGCCGGCGACCGCCGCACGTTCGGGCCGAACGGGCAGGCCGTGTTGCCGAGGACGATCTTCTCGTCGGTCGCCTCGATCACGTAGAAGCCGCCGTCGATCGCGTGCTTGAGGCGGACGTACGCGTTGGCCATCTGCTCGGAGTCGAGCCGGCCGACGATGCCTTGGGCCTTTCGGTACTCGGCCTCCATGCGGCCGCCAACGTCGGTACCGACCTGGGCCACGGCAGCCTCCGCTGCCTGCGGGCCGTGTTGCAGTTCGACCGCTTGGGCGAGCTGCACCACCAGCGCACGGAGGAACGACTCCTTCCCGAAGCCATGCGGCCCGGCTTCGGCGGGGTCGGGAAGAGCTCCGAACGTGGAGGCCGGCGGGTCGTGGGACGCCACGCGCGGCCTACGGACGGGGAGCCTGGCCGACACGACGTTGCCGCCACCGCGGCGGTGGGCCACTTCCAGGTCGGAGGCGACGTGCGACGCGATAAACAGGCCACGACCGCCCGGCGACAGCGGGTCGGCGGGCAGCGAGTCGCCGTCGAATGCGAACTCGGGGCCGAGGTCGTACACGGAGAGAACGGGCTGTTCGCCTCCCCACTCGAGCGACACCCATGCCGAGCTCCCCGTGTGGAGAAGGGCGTTGGTCATCAGCTCGGACACTGCGAGCCCGGCATTCTCCAGATCGCTACCGGGTGCGGCGTGCCTCGACAGATACGACGTGATGGCGCGCCGCAGCGCCGAGGCCGTGGTTGCGTCCCCGGCGGGCAGGTACCAATCCACTAGACCGCCCTCCCAGGCTCACTTCTCATGACAATACCCACCCCCGCCGTCGCCCAAACATCATGCGACGGCGTCGCGCCGCAGGCCGTCGAGCGCCACGAGCACCATCTCGTCGAACGTGGACTGGCGCTCCGCGGCCGTCGTCTCGTCGCCGGTGCGGATGTGGTCGCTCACGGTCAGTACGGTAAGCGCCCGAGCGCCGTGGGCGGCCGCCACGCCGTACAGCCCGGCCGCCTCCATCTCGATGGCGAGCACCCCCAGTGACTCCATCGCGTCGAGTCGCCACGGCCGCGGGTCGTAGAACAGGTCGGCCGAGTGGCAGTTGCCCACCCGCACGGAGATGTCCCGCTCCCGGGCGGCGTCCCAGGCGTGGCGAAGCAGGTGGAAGTCGGCGATTGCGGCGAAGTCCATGCCGCCGTACCGGGCCCGGTTGACGGTGGAGTCGGTGCACGCGCCGGCGGCGAGGATCACGTCGCGGATCGCCACATCGCGCGACACCGCCCCGCACGACCCCACCCGCACCAGCTTCTGGACGCCGTACTCGGTGATCAGCTCCTTGGCGTAGATCGAGGCGGACGGGATGCCCATGCCGGTGCCCATCACGGACACCGGCATGCCTTGGTAGGTACCCGTGAACCCGAGCATGTTGCGAACGGCGGTCACCTCTGCGGTGTCGTCGAGGAAGTGCTCGGCGATGTGGCGGGCCCGGAGCGGGTCTCCGGGCAAGAGGATGGCGTCGGCGAAGTCGCCGGGCTCGGCGCTGATGTGCGGGGTGGCGATGGTGACCTCCTCGGATCGGCGGCGCAGCCTACCGATACGTAGGATCCGACCCGTGCGACCGACCCTCGACGACCTCATCACAGCCGGCGGACGGCACCTCCCCGGCCTGGTCGGCGTCGAGGTGCTCGACGCCTCGCCGGGGTCGGTCACGGCGGAGCTCCCGGTGCGGCAGGAGCTCTTCGCGCGCAACGGCTATCTGCACGCCGCGGCGGTCGTGGCGCTCGCCGACACCGCCTGCGGCTACGGCATCGTGCTGAACCTGCCCGACGGGGCGAGCAGGTTCACGACCGTGGAGCTGAAGTCCAACTTCGTGGGCACGGCCCGGGACGGTCGGCTGCGGGTGGAGGCACGCCTCGTGCACGCCGGCCGCACCACCCAGTTCTGGCAGGCTCCCGTCACCCGGGTGGGCAACGGCAAGCCCGTGGCGCACTTCTCGCGGGGCTGACCGACCGGGGAGGCGGGGCTAGTGCCCCGAGTCGCAAGTCATGCACAGAATTGCGCCGGCCCTCGACGCCCCTGGCGGCGTCCTCCTCCTCGACGCATCCACCGATGCGCCTTCGTCGTGCGTCCTTGCCAGGAACGCCGATGACTCGGCGAAATCAGCACGGACTCACGACTCAGAACACTAAGCAGGGCTGCGGTAGGCGGTGATGACCTCGGCGCCCTTGTCGTCGAAGGTCGACGCCTCTTCGCCGCGGCGGCGGCGCCGCTGCGACCAGATCTGGAGCGCCACGAAGCCTCCGATGGCGGTGGCGAGTGCACCGACCGCCAGGAAGGACTGCCAGGCGGGGGCGGAATCTGCGAGCATCATGGAATCGAGCATACCGGGCAGTATCGGGGACGAGCGCACGCTTGTCAAGGCCTATTGCGAAGCCGGTCCAGCGTCAACCATCGCCGACCGCAGCCACTGTGCGTCCCGCACTGCGTGGCCGTCGTAGTCGTTGTTGAAGTATGCGTACACGTCGACGCCGGCGGTCACCCATCCGGCCAGCCGGTCGGCCGCCGGCCGCAGCCGGTCGGGGCCGTACGGGCCGACGTAGGGTTGGTCCAGCGCGTTCGGGCCGTGGAACCGCACGTACGTCCACCCGGTGGTCAGCTCCCACGGATGGTCGGGGACCAGGTCGTGGATGCACAACGCCACCTGGTGGCGGCGCAGCACGTCGAGAACCTCGTCGTGTAGCCACGAGGGGTCCCGCACCTCCACCGCCCACCGCTGGTCGTCGGGCACCTGGGCGAGGAACTCGTCCAGGCGTCCGGCGTTGCGCTTCCAGCGGGGAGGAAGCTGGGCGAGGGTCGGACCGAGCGTCGGGCCCAGGCGCGCGATGCGCTCGAGGTGGTTGGGCAGCCACCACTCGGGCTCGCGCAGCTTCTTGCGGTGCGTACCGAACGCCCCGAGCTTTGCTGCGAACAGGAACCCGGGCGGGACGGCGTCCCGCCACCCGTCGACCGCGGTGGCGGAGGGCAGCCGGTAGAACGTGGTGTTGAGCTCGACGGTGTCGAACAGGGTGGCGTAGTACGGCAGCCACTCCCGTTTCGGCAGGTCGGCGGGATAGACGACCCCTCGCCAATCGTCGTACATCCAGCCCGAGCACCCGACCCGGACCGACCCGGCGGGTGGAGTGCTCACCATCGGCGGCAACCTAGCGATTGGCGCGCCTGCCAACGACAAGCCGCTTCGAGCTGGTGTCGGCCGTCTGGACGGGCCGCGCGGGTGCGGCCGCGGTGAGCACAGCCGCGCGAGTGCAACCCGCGCCGTAGGCTGCGCCGCCGAGCGCACGGGAGGACCGACGATGGGAACTGCGGCGGAGCTGGCGGAGCGGGTGGGGGAGGAGCTGGGGGTGTCGGACTGGGTCACGGTCGACCAGGACCGGATCGACGCGTTCGCCGACGCCACGCTCGACCACCAGTTCATCCACGTCGACCCCGAGCGGGCGGCCCACACGGCGTGGGGCACGACCGTCGCCCACGGCTTCCTGACGCTGTCGCTGCTGCCGCACCTGACGTCGGGGATCACGCCGGCGCCCGATGGCACGGTGATGGCGATCAACTATGGCAGCGACAAGGTGCGCTTCATCGCGCCGGTGAAGTCGGGCAGCCGGGTGCGGGCCCGCGTCATGCTGGCGGGCGTGCAGGAGCGGGCCGCCGGGCAGTGGCTGGTCAAGAGCAACGTCACGGTCGAGATCGAGGAGGAGGACAAGCCGGCGCTCGTTGCCGAGACGCTGACGGTCTTCGTCGTCCAGTAGCCGGCTCAGCCGGCCAGCGCCCGCTCGACCAGCCGCCGGGCGATCACCCGCAGCGCCAGCACCTCCTCGGCGCCTTCGAAGATCGAGAGGACGCGGGCGTCCACCCATAGGCGCGCCACGTCGGACTCCTCGGCGTAGCCGTAGCCGCCGTGGAGCTGCGCGGCGTCGCGCGTGATCCCCTCGGCGGCGCGGCAGGCGAGCGCCTTCACCATCGAGGCGGCGAGCTGGCCGGCCGGCGACGCCAGATCGGCGGCGGCGTCGTAGGTGAACAGGCGGCAGGCGGCGGTGCGGGCCCGCATGCCGGCGAGGCGGTGGCGGGTGAGCCCGAACCTGGCGAGCGGCCGACCGAACGCGCGGCGCTCTCCGGCGTATCCTTCCGCCACGTCGACTGCCGCTTGCATGAGGCCCACCGCTCGGGCCGCCGTCTGCAGCCGGCCGGCGGCGAACCCGTCCATCTGCAGATAGAAGCCCCGGCCGACGCCCGCAGGCCCGCCTACGAGGTCGGCGGCGGCCACCGGCCAGCCCTCGAAGGTCATCTCGAAGCTGTGCATGCCGCGGTACCCCAGCGTCGGGATGGCCCGTCCCGCCAGCCGGCCGCCCGGCGCCTCGACTGCGAACTCGTGGCCGGCGAACGGCGGCTTCTCCACCACGAACAGCGACAGGCCGCGGTGGCCGGTCGCCGGGTCGGGATCGGTGCGGGCCAGCACCATCAGTAGTTCCGCCCGGCCTGCGAACGTGCACCACGTCTTGGTGCCGGTGATCCGGTACTCGTCTCCGTCGGCGACCGCTCGGGTGCGGAGTGCTGCCACGTCGGAACCGGCGTCAGGCTCCGTGACCGCCACCGCCACCATCTTCTCGCCGGAGGCGATCCCCGGCAGCCACCGACGCCGTTGCTCGTCGGTGCCCCCCGACAGCAGCGCCCGAGCCAGGATCTCGGGGCGGGTGATCAGGGAACCACCGGCGGCGAGGCTGGCGCGCGACAGCTCCTCGGTACCGACCACCATCGGCAGGTGACCGAGCTGGGCGTCGTGCGAGCCGCCGTACTCGGTCGGGATCGACAGCCCGAACGCGCCCATTGCCGCCAGGCCCGCGACGATCTCCTCGGGCACGTCGCGGTCCTCCCGGTGGATCGCCTGCGCCACCGGCGCGATGCGGTCGGCGGCGAACCGGCGGAACCCGGAGGCCAGCAGCTCCATCTCCTCCGGCAATGCCGCCGGGTCGGGCGCTGCCAGCACCCGCTCGGTGGTGGCGCGCGACACGCCGGTGGCGATGGCCTGCTCCACGGCGCCGGCGCCCAGCGCATCGTGGGGCAGCCCGAGGCTGGCCCGCCGCCCGGCGAGCCGCACCTGCGCGGAGCGCAGCAGCCATGCCGCAGCTCGCGCCGCAACCGGCGCTGCGATCCGGCCGGCTTCCGCCGCTGCGAGCACCACCCGCAGGGCGGCGCCCTCCGCCGCGGCGAATGCCACGTCGTAGGCCAACGGCTGCGCTGCGTCTACTGCCGCCATGGCGTCGCGGCGGCCGTGGGCCAGTCGCCGGGTGGCGGCGTCGAGCGTCGCGTCCAGCTCGGCGGCGGCCCGGGCAGCGTGGCTCAGCACCCGTGCAGCGTAGGACGGGCGGCTAGTGCACTATGCGGCCGCAGCCACCTGGGTCTCGGCCCGGCAGACATCGCACGCCTCGTCCGGGCAGGCCAGCACCTCGACGTAGTCGATGCCGGCCTCTGCAAACCAGCGCTCCCAGCCGCCGGGCCGTTCGACTGCTTTGATCGTGTGCGTCATGTCGTGCTCCTTCATCGTGTCGCCAGCGTACGACCCGGGTGTGACAAAAACGCGTGCCGGCTTCCTACCCGCCCGGAGCGGCCGCCAACCGCTCCGTACCATGCGCCGGTGAGCGGCGTGCTGGCGGGCATGCGGGTGGTGGAAGTGTCGGCCTTCGTCGCCGTCCCGTTCGCCGGGACCACGCTCGCCCACCTCGGCGCCGACGTGATCCGCGTCGACCCGCTAGGCGGCGGCATCGACGCGAACCGGTGGCCGGTGACCGAGGACGGAACCAGCCTGTACTGGAACGGCCTCAACCAGGGAAAGCGCTCGGTGGCGCTCGACCTGGCCACTGAGGAGGGCCGGGAGACGGCGCGCCGGCTCGCCACCGCCCCCGGCGAGGACGCCGGGATCCTCATCACGAACCTGGCGCCCGGCTGGCTCGACCTCGGCGACTTGCGGGCCCGCCGCCCCGACCTGATCGCCGTGGTGCTGCGGGGCAACCCTGACGGCTCCATCGCGGTGGACTACACCGTCAACGCGGCAACCGGCTTCCCGGCGGTCACCGGAGCAGGCCCGGAGCCGATCAACCACGTGCTCCCCGCTTGGGACCTGCTGGCCGGGTCGCTGGTGGTCACGGCGGTGCTCGCCGCGGAGCGCCACCGCAGCCGCACCGGGGAGGGACAACTGGTCGAGCTTTCCCTGGCCGACGTGGCGCTGGCCGCCGCCGGACACCTCGGCTTCCTCGCCGAGGCCGAAGTCAACGATGCCGACCGGCCGGCGCTCGGCAACGACGTCTACGGCCAGTACGGGCGGGACTTCGCCACGAGCGACGGCCGCCGGGTCATGGTCGCCGCGTTCACACCCCGCCAGTGGCGGGCGCTGGTCGATGCCACCGGCACCCGTGCAGCCATGGCGGCGCTGGCCCGCCGCCTGGGCGCCGACTTCGACGACGAGGCCGCCCGCTTCGCCGCCAGAGCGGACATCTCCGCGATCCTCCGCCCGTGGTTCGCGCGGCGTCCCCTCGCCGATGTCCGCGCGGAGCTCGACCGCCACGGCGTCCTGTGGGGCCCCTACCAGACGTTCCGCCAGCTCCTCGCCGAGGACCCGCGGGCGTCGACGGCCAACCCTCTGTTCAGCCGCATCGACCAGCCGGGCGCCGGAGCGCATCTCTCCCCAGGGTCGCCGCTCCGGTTCGGTGGGTTCGGGCCCGGATCGGCCCGGCCAGCGCCGGTCCTCGGAGAGCACACCGCCGCGGTGCTGGCGGAGCTGCTCGGCGAGTGACGCCGGCGGGCCGCCGAGCCCGGTGCCCGCGTACCATCCCCGCTGTGACGGCGACCGGCTGGCAGGCGACCGAGCGGCGCACCGCCGACCTGGTGACCCCGGGCGCGGCGGCGCGCCTCGCCGCCACCCTGGACGTGGCTGACGCGCCGAGCTCAGGCGACCCGCTGCCACCGCTGTGGCACTGGCTGTACTTCCTGCCTGACGACCCGCAGGCGACGCTGGCCGCCGACGGCCACCCTCGCCGCGGCGGCTTCCTCCCGCCGGTGCCGCTCGGGCGCCGCATGCATGCGGGCGGCCGGCTCGAGTTCCACGCCCCGCTGCGGGTCGGCGACGAGGCCACCCGCGTGTCGGTTGTGACGAGCGTCGACGAGAAGCAGGGGAGGACCGGGCCGCTGGTGGTGGTCACCGTCCGCCACCGGATCACGGGCCCGGCCGGCCTCGCCGTCACCGAGGAGCAGGACCTCGTCTACACCGACGCCCGCCCACCGCGCGACGCCGGCGATCAGGCGGCGATCGCGGAGGGCACCTGGGAGAGCACCGTCGTGCCCGACGAGGCGCTGCTGTTCCGCTTCTCGGCACTGACCTTCAACACCCACCGCATCCACTACGACCTCGGCTACGCCACCGCCGTGGAGGGCTACCCCGACCTGGTCGTGCACGGCCCGCTGGTGGCGCTGCTGCTGGCCGTGCTGGCGCGCAGCCGAGGCGTCGCGGTCGCCGGTTTCACGTTCCGGGCACATGCGCCGTTCTTCTGCGGGCGGCCGATCCACCTGCGCGGCGACCCCGGCGGGCGGCTCGCCGCCTACGACCCCAGTGGGCGGCTCGGCATGGAGGCGTCGTTCCGGTAACGGACCGGCGCTACGATGCCGCCCGCCGACGGCGAGGAGGAACGATGAGGGCGGTCGTGTGCCGCGAACTTGGCTCGCCCGAGAAGCTGGTGCTCGACGACCTGCCCGACCCCGAGGCCGGGCCCGGCCAGGTGGTCGTCGACGTCCGGGCGGCCGGCCTCAACTACCCCGATCTGCTCATCATCCAGGGGCTGTACCAACTCCGTCCTGACCTACCGTTCGTCCCGGGCGCGGAGGCGGCGGGCGTCGTGGCCGCGGTCGGCGACGGCGTCACCCACGTCGCTCCCGGCGACCGGGTGGCGCTCACTCCGCCAGTCGGGGCGTTCGCCGAGAAGTGCGCCGCTCCGGCCACCCACGTCATCCCAATCCCACCGTCGCTGTCGTTCGAGCAGGCGGCCGGGTTCAGCATTGCGTACGGCACCTCGTACCACGCGCTCAAGCAACGGGCCGGGTTGCGCCGGGGCGAGACGCTACTGGTGCTCGGCGCCGGCGGGGGCGTCGGCAGCACCGCCGTCGAGCTGGGCAAGGCGATGGGGGCCACCGTGATCGCGGCAGCGAGCACGAGCGAGAAGCTGGCGTACGCCGAGTCGAAAGGCGCCGACCTCGTCCTCAACTACGTCGAGGAGGACCTCAAGACGCGGGTCCGGGAGATGACCGGGGGCCGGGGCGCCGATGTCGTCTACGACCCGGTGGGAGGCAGCTACTCGGAGCCCGCCGTCCGGGCGACAGGCTGGAACGGCCGCTTCCTCGTGATCGGCTTCGCCAGCGGCGACATCCCCAGCATCCCGCTGAACCTGCCGCTGTTGAAGGGGGTCAGCATCGTCGGGGTGTTCTGGGGGTCGTGGGCCACCCGCGACCCCGAGGCTTCCCGAGAGAACTATGCGGAGCTCTTCGCCATGGTCGACGACGGCCGCATCGAACCCGAGGTGACCGAGGTCTACGAGCTAGCCGACTACCAGGAAGCGTTCCGCACGATCTCGGAGCGGCGCGCCCGCGGCAAGCTGGTGTTCACCCCTTAGTCGACCGGCGCCGCCAGAGCCACACCAGTCCCCCCAGCGCAACCACGCCGCCGAGCGCCGCGAGCGCGATGAACGGCGCAGCGCCGCCGCCCTGGCTGCCGGGCGCCGCAACCGGGGGAGCGGTGGGGGTGGAACTCGCCGCGGGCGCGGTGGTCGAGCTCGTGGTGGTGGGCGTCGTCGTCGCCGCCGGTGGCTGGGGCTCGGGCGTCGCGACCGGCTGCGGGAACGGCGCCCCGGCCGGGGCTACCAGCGCATGTACGGCGATGGACGGCAACACCCGCAGGGTCGACACGGTGCCGCCGTCGCGCTCCGCGGCCTTGATCACGCCGCCGTGGCGTTGCGTGCCGTACACCGTGGAGCCGGAGGCGGCCCTGGGCTCGAAGTCCCACTGCCGGGTGCCGGCCTGTGCGATACCGGCGCCGTCGAGGCTGTAGAGCACCTTGAGCTGCGAGCCGGTGTCGTCGAGGAGCGTGTCGTCATCGAGCCACAGCGCCACACCTCCCCCCGGGTGACTGGCGAGCTCGCCGGTGGCCAGGTCGACCACGTGCAGGGTGGAGGTGCCGGCGTCCTCGTGGTACGTGGCAGCCCGGAACGCGGCGCGCCGGCCGTCCGGGCTCACCACGAGGTTGCCGATGTCGCCGAAGCCCTCGTCGACGCCCAGGGTGAACAGCGTGGTCGCCGCGCCGGTGGCGAGGTCGACGCGGTCGACGCCCAAGCGCCCGGGCCCGGTGATCACCACCGCCGAGCTGCCCGCCAGCCGTCCCTCGTGCCAAGGTCCCTCGGCGAGCACCCGGTCACCGTCGCGGGTGGCGGACACCGCCAATCCTTCGAGCCCCAGCCCGCCGAGATCGCTGCCAAGGGCCACCACCTCGCTTCCGTCCTCGTCGCGACACTCGATGGTCGAGTACCAGTGGTCGGGGCCCGGCAGTGGCCGCTGCCAGAGGACCTCGAACGTCGTGAGGTCGCGTACCGCGAGCGTGGCGTTGCTCACGAGCTCGGCTACGTGGCGGGCACCGGGGCACACCGACAACTGGTAGACGGGCTCGGTCCCCTCGGCGCGAGCCAGGTCGCGCCCCTGTGCGTCGAGGGCCACCAGCCGGTACGGGCCGATCGTGCCGCCCACCAGCAGCGCGATGGGGCCCTCGCCGTCAACCGGGCCAAGCGGGGTCGCGGCCGCCTGCAGCACGTCGGCGTCGAGGGTGCTGCACAACCCGCCGGTCAGACGGCCCTCGTGCTCGTACAGCAGCACGCCGATCCGGGCGCCCCGTGTGATCTCGAACCCGCAGGCGGCGCCGTCGAGCGGCGATCGGACGTCGATGGTCGGGTCGCTGCCGCCCTTCACCCACCGCTCGACCTCGAAGGGCCAGTCGCCGTCGAAGTCGCCGATCTCGACCGGGGAGCCCACCAGCGCGCCGATGAACGCGGCGTCGGCCAAGGCCAGCATCTGCGCCGGGTCGCCCATCCCGCACGAGCACGCTGCCGCCGGGCCGGGGACCGTCGCGACGAACGCGGCCGCCAATGCGGCGACGAGCACCAGCCGGGCGGCGACGTCTCTCACGGCACTACGACGGCGCAGCGAGACGGGGAGTTCCCGGCCCTAACCTGCCCGTCGTGGTCCGCGATCTCGTCGACACCCATGTCCACCTCGCCTCCGCCGACTGGCTGGAGGGGTCCATGGGACCGTACCTCGACAGCGTGGCCGAGTTCTTCGGCGACCCGGTCACCGAGACGATCGAGGCGACCGCCGCCCGCTACGACGAGCTGGGGATGACCGGGGTGCTCCTCGGTTGGGACGCGGAGCGCCACACGGGCCGCCCGCCCGTCCCCAACGCGACGATCGCTGCGATCCAGGAGCAGTTCCCGGAAACCTTCGTCGGGTTCGGCTCGGTCGACCCGCTGCGACCCGACGCGGCCGACCGGGTGCGGGAGGTGGCCGGCCTGGGCCTGGCGGGGCTCAAGCTGCATCCCACCATGCAGGGCTTCGACCCCTCGGCCGACGAGGTGATGCCGTTCTTCGAGGCCGCGGCCCAGGCCGGGCTGGCGATCCTCACGCACGTCGGCACCAGCGGCCCCGGGGCGCGCCGCCCCGGCGGGCTCGGCCTGCGCATCGACCTGTCCCAGCCCCAGCGGGTCGACCGGGCCGCTGCCGAGTTCCCGGAGACCAACTTCATGCTGTCCCACCTGGGGGCGCCGTGGGAGGCCGAGACGCTGGCGATGGCGCTGCACAAGTCGAACGTCTTCACCGACTTCTCCGGCTGGAAGCTGAAGTACCTGCCCGACGCGGTGCGGAGGGAGATGCGGGGGCGGCTGCAGAGCCAGGTGTGCTTCGGGTCGGACTACCCGATGATCGACCCGGCGCAGCAGCTCGAAGATTTCCGGGTGCTCGACCTCGATACCGGGGTGGCGGCGGCGATCCTCGGCGGTAACGCCCGGCGGTTCCTCGGCCTCCCATGACCGGCGAGGGCGCGGCCACCCGGCTGGCGGGGCGGGGCATCTACATCGGCACCTGCAGCTGGACGTCGCCGACGCTGGTCGAGGGAACCTCGTTCTACCCGCCCGGTGCCGACAGTGCCGAGGAGCGGTTGCGTCACTACGCCTCGGTGTTCCCCATCGTCGAGGTCGACTCCACCTACTACGGCCCGCCCCGGGAGCACGTCGCCGGCTTGTGGGTGGAGCGCACCCCCGACCACTTCACGTTCGACGTGAAGGCCTACCGGTTGCTCACGGGCCACCCCACCCCGCCGAAGTCGCTGTGGAAGGACGTGCGGGAGGAGCTGCCCGCCGAGGCGGCGGTCAAGCGGAACGTCTACGCGAAGGACCTCCCCGACGAGCTGCTAGCCGAGACGTTCCACCGTTTCAACGAGGCCCTCATGCCGCTCCACTCGGCAGGGAAGCTCGGGGCGGTGCTGTTCCAGTTCCCGCCCTACTTCTTCCCGGCCCCGGCGTCGTACCGGTTCCTCGAGTACGTCGCGGCCCACGTCCCCGACTACACGGTCGCCGTGGAGTTCCGCAACGACCGCTGGCTCGACGAGCGGCGCCGGGAGCGGGTGCTCGCTTTCTTGGAGGAGCACGGCTTCACCTACGTGTGCGTCGACGAGCCGCAGGGTTTCCGCAGCTCGGTGCCGCCGGTGGTGGCGGCCACGTCCCGGGTGGCGGAGGTGCGCTTCCACGGCCGCAACGCCGAAACCTGGGAGGCGAAGGGCCTCACCGCTGAGGAGCGCTTCCGCTATGACTACCCGGACGACGAGCTGGCCGAGTGGGTGCCGCGGATCGGGGAGCTGGCCGACGAGGCCCGGTCGGTGCACGTCCTGATGAACAACTGCTACGCCGACTACGGGGTGCGCAACGGCCGGTCGCTGGCCGGCCTGCTGGCCGACGGTCTGGGGATCTGACTCAGGCGTGCCCGGCCCGGCGCAGCCAGTCCACGGTGTCGGTGAAGGTCTCCCGGGCGGGTCGGAACGCGATGCCCAGCTCGGAGCGGGCCTTCGAGGAGTCGGTCGGCGACCCGTTCGCGATCAGCCAGATCGGCTCGCGCGCCAGCGGCAGGTCGAGCCCGAACCGGCGCCGCGCCCAGTCGGCGGCCCGCCCGGTGGCGAGCGCCATCGGCCCGGGTACCGGCACCGACCACAGGTTGCGGCCGGCGGCCTCGCCAATGATCCGGACCGCCTGGCGGAACGGCACGTCGTGGCCCACCGCGAGGTACCGGCGCGCCCCCCGGCCGGGCTGCATGGCGGCGGCGTGGATGGCGGCGACGTCGCGCACGTCGCTCACCGCCAGCAGGCCGTCGTTCAGCACGCGCATCTGCCCCTTGAGTGCGGCGATCGCGAGGCTGGCGGACTCGCCGAGGTACGGGTCGTTCGGGCCCCACACCGACCCGGGATGCGTGATCACCACCGGGGCGCCCTCGTCCTGGTAGCGGCGGGCGATCCGCTCGGCGTCGGCCTTGGTGGCGCTGTAGGGCGGGTCCGGGTGACCCACCGGGCTGTCGCCGGTGACGGTGCCGGCGGCGGGCAGCAGCGCCACGAAGCTCGACACGTGGACGATGGGGTCGCAGCCGGCCGCGGCCGCCTCGCCCAGCACGATGTCGGTGCCGTCGAGGTTGACCCGCCGCATCGCGTCGGCGTGGCGGTCGTCGAACGTGAA
>JBFJZV010000043.1:0-18695 GCA_041621915.1 Acidimicrobiia bacterium
ACGCGCGTTCCCCCCGGGCCACCTCGACGAACGCGGCCAGCTCGGCCCTATAGGCGTCGGCGAAGCGGTCTCGGAAGAACTGGTACGGCGGGCCCGGAGGCGGGGCGACCCCTGGCTCCACCGAGCGCAGCGGGGTGTGATCGTCCATGCCGACCACCACGCTGTCCTTCGACCCGAACACCTCCATGCGGATGTCGTAGCCGCGGGGATCGTGGCGGGCGCCGAGCACCACCGCCAGTCCTCCGCCGACCAACCGCAGCATCACCGCCGCGGTGTCGACGTCGCCGTGCTCGGCGAACACGTCGAAGGCCCGCACCGACCCGTCGGCGTAGACCTCCTCGACCTCGCGCCCGGTCACGAACCGCAGCGCGTCGAAGTCGTGGACCAGCATGTCGCGGTAGATCCCGCCGCTCACCGCGACGTACTCGGGCGGCGGCGGCTCGGGATCGTGGGTGCCCGCCCGCACCAGGTACAGCTCGCCCAGCGAGCCATCGGCGACCATCGAGGCGGCGGCCATGAACCCGGCGTCGAAGCGGCGCTGGAAACCCATCTGGACAGGGACCCCGCTGGCGGCGACCGCGCCCACCACGTCGCCGGTGCGCCCCAGGTCGAGCGCGATCGGCTTCTCGCAGAACACCGGCAGACCGGCCTCGACCCCGGCGAGGATCAGCTCGGCGTGCTGATCGGTAGGCGCCGCGATCGCCACCGCGTCGACCGACGAGAACAGCTCCCCGGCCTCCACCGCGTCGCCGCCGACCGACCCGGCCACCTCCGCGGCCCGCACCGCGTCGACGTCGGCGACCGCCACCGACGTCACGCCGTCGAGCCCCGCCAGCGTCGCGGCGTGGTGCCGGCCGATCCGGCCCGCGCCGACCAGGCCCACCCTCACGATCCCGCCCGCCTGATGGAACGTTCCAAGGTCCGAGCGTATACTTCGCCGCCAAGCGCTGTCAACGGCGGCGTGGGGCCGAGCGAGGGGAAGATATGACCCGCCCGACCATCAGGGACGTTGCGGCGCGGGCCGGTGTCTCCAAGTCGCTGGTATCGCTGGTGCTGCGGGATGCTCCCCACGTCAGTCCCGCCAAACGGGCCGCGGTCCAGGCTGCGATCGCCGAGCTCGGGTACCGACCGAATGCCGTCGCCCGCAGCCTGGTGAGCCGCCGCACCGGCGTGCTCGGGATCGTGATCGCCGACCACCACAACCCGTTCTTCGCCGACGTCATCGACGGCGTCGATGAGCGGGCCGCAGCCGCCGGTTATGCCGCGGTGATCCGCCCGAGCGGGGGCTCGGCAGCCCGGGAAGGTGCCGCCGTCGACAAGTTCCTCGAGCTGCGGGTCGACGGCCTCGTCATGGCCGGAAGCAGCCTCCCGGCCAACCGGATCGCGGCCGTCGCCGCCATCGTCCCGGTGGTGTTGGTCACCCGGTCCTCGCGCTCGCCGGCGGTGGACACCGTGCTGAACGACGACGGGCATGGAGCCCGGCTCGCGGTCGAGCACCTGATCGGCCTCGGGCATCGGCGGATCGCCCACATCGACGGCGGCCGGGCGCCGGGCGGCCCGGCCCGCCGCAAGAGCTACGAGCGAACGATGCGAGCGCACCGCCTGGCCCGGCAGATGAACGTCGCCGGCGGCGCCTTCACCCAGGAGGGAGGGGCGAAAGCGATGCGGTCGCTCCTCGCGACCGCCACGCCGCCGACGGCGGTGTTCGCCTGCAACGACGTCGCCGCACTCGGCGCGCTCGGCGCAATGCGGGAGGCCGGCCTGGCGGCACCCCGGGACATCTCGATCGTCGGCTACGACAACTCGTCCCTGGCGGCACTCCCCCAGTCGCTGCTGACGACCGTCGATCAGCCGCGCATGGCGATGGGACGCCAGGCGGTGGAGCTGGTCCTCGAACGGCTGGACGGCCGCACGGGCGTCCGCCGCGTGGTCCTCGAGCCGGGGCTGATCGTGCGGAGCACCACCGGGCCGCCGCCGGGCTGAGCTGGTCAGTCGGCAGTGGCGGTGGCGGATTCCTGCTCGGCGATCTGGCGATGCACGTCGTCCATGTCGACTGCCCGGAGCTGGGTGATGAGCTGGTCGAGCGACGCGGCCGGCAGTGCGCCGGGCTGGGAGTAGAGCAGCACGCGGTCACGGAACGCCATGAGCGTGGGGATCGAGCGGATCTTGAAGTAGGCGGCGAGCTCCTGCTGCGCTTCGGTGTCGACCTTCGCGAACACGATGTCGGGGTTGGCCTCCGACGCCGCCTCGAACACCGGGGCGAACGAGCGGCACGGCCCGCACCACTCGGCCCAGAAGTCGACGAGGACGGTGTCGTTGTCGAGCACCACGTCCTCGAACGTGTCCTTGGTCACTGCGATCGTCGCCATGTCAATCCGCTCCAATGGGGTCAGGGGAGGCTGGGCGCACCGCCCGGCCACTGATCACAACGCGGTGGGTTCGCCGCGTGTTCCCTACTCCTCCGGCTCGAAGTCGAGGGCCGCCGAGTTGATGCAGTAGCGGAGCCCGGTCGGGCGGGGGCCATCGGGGAACACGTGGCCGAGGTGGGCGTCGCAGTCGGCGCATCGGACCTCGGTGCGCACCATGCCATGGCTGCGGTCCACCAACTCGGCCACCCCGGCCTCGTCGGCCGGCGCCGTGAAGCTGGGCCAACCACTCCCCGACTCGTACTTGTCGCCTGCCGCGAAGAGGAGGCGGCCACAGCAGACGCAGTTGTATCGGCCAGGCCGCTTCTCACCGAGCAGCTCACCGGTGAACGGCGCTTCGGTCCCTCCCTTGCGGGTCACCTGGAACTGCTTCGGCGTGAGCCGGGCCAGCCACTCCTGATCGGTCGCCATGCGGTGCCTCCTGGGTCCTGCCTCCTCCCACCGTACCGGACGTTGGCCACTACTCGCCGGCCCCGATCACCACCGATAGTGGCATCGCACCACAATCCGTGTTCAAGATTCGTGGTCTCCCTTTCCGATACAGAGAGTGGTCACATGGACCACTCAACGTGAGTAAGGGAGCAGGAGCGAGATGAAGGTCATCCGGAGGGCAATCGCAGTTTCGGGCCTCGTCGCTGCATTGGTCACCACCACCATGCCGGTGGCGGCAGCCGGCGATGCCGATTTCGAGGGCGAGTTCCTCGCCCACCTGAACGCCGAGCGGAAAGCCGCCGGCCTCAACGAGCTCACCGTCCATTGGGACCTGCTCGACGACGCCCGCGCCCACTCGCAGGTGATGATGGACGGCAACCACCTCCACCACAACCCGGACCTCGGTTCGGTCACCGACCGCTGGTGGCGTCTCGGTGAGAACGTCGGGGTGGGCCCCGACGCCGAGATCCTGCACCAGGCGTTCATGAACTCCGAGGGCCACCGCCGCAACATCCTGGGCGAGTGGGACTACGTCGGGATCGGCGTGCGGCAGGAGAGCGAGTACAAGATCTGGGTCACGGTCGTGTTCATGGAGGCCTGGCCCGGCGAGGAGCCTGCGCCGGAACCCGAGCCGCGTGCCGAGCCCGCCCCGGCCCCTGCCGTGAACGCCGCGGCGCTGCCCGACACCCCTGGCCACACCGTCGGCGTCGTCGACCCGGCGACCGGACTCTGGCACCTCCAGAGGCGTGACGGCAGCACCAACACCTTCTACTACGGCAACCCGGGCGACTACCCGATGGTCGGCGACTGGGACTGCGACGGCGTCGACACGCCCGGCCTGTACCGCCAGTCCGACGGCTACGTCTACCTCCGGAACACCAACACACCCGGCGTCGCCGACGTTCGCTTCTACTTCGGCAACCCGGCCGACGTGCCGATCGCCGGCGACTTCGACGGCGACGGCTGCGACAGCGTCTCCCTCTTCCGGCCGGCCGAGGGCGAGGTGTACGTCATCAACCGCCTCGGCAGCGAGGATCGCGGGCTCGGCGTGGCCGACTACCACTTCTCCTTCGGGCGCCACGGCGACGTGCCGGTGGCGGCCGACTTCGACGGCGACGGGGTCGACACGGTGGCGATGCACGCCCAGGCCGAGGGGCGCCTCGTGATCCGCGAGGCCAACGGCTCGGCCGCCCCGGAGCGGGTGGTGGACTTCGGTGCCATCGGCGACCGGCTGGTGGCCGCCGACTTCTCCGGCGACGGGACCGCGACCCTGGCCACGTTCCGCCCCGGCGACGCCGGGTTCCACGTGGACGGCGACCCGACGGCCGGGACCACCGCACCGGCACCCGCCCGCAGCCACTTCGTGCCGGTGGCCGGTGGCTTCAACGGCTGACAGCTCCACGAGATCATCCAGCCGGTCCTGACCCGGCGCTCCCTTCGGGTCAGGACCGGCGTACCACGGAAACCGCGGCGCCTTCGGGCGCCGCTCAGTGGTGGACGGGCGCCCTCGGGCGCCGCCGGCGCGTAACGTGGTACCGACCGCTGGGGAAGGTACCGGATGGACGCTCGCATGGAAGGGATCGTGGTTGCGGCGGGCGGTGCCGTGCTCGGCGGCCTGGCGCTGCTGCCGTTCGGCACGATCGCGGCAGTCATCGGTGCCGTCGTCGCCGGCGCCGCCGGGGCATTCTCCGGCTATCGGCGGATCTATCACTGGCGGACGGGCCGCGGGTGGGCGGCGTTCGTCCTCGACTCGACGTGGGGACTGATCGGGACGACGGTGGGGCTCCTCCTGCACGTCGCCAACCTCTTCTGGCAGGGCGCCGAGTACCGCCCGGACTGCGCCCGCCGCCAGAACCGCCACGTCTACTTCGGTGGGGCGGCGTTCCGGCCCGGCTTCGCATTCACCCACGGCAACGTCATGAGCAACGCCGACAGCGGACGCGGGCTCACCCGCCCGCTGTTCCTGGAGCGGCACGAGGGGTTGCACATCTGGCAGAGCCGGCTGTTCGGGCCGCTGTTCCAGATCATCTACCTTGGGTGGATGGCGGTGGGAGCGGTCGCCGGCGCAGTGGTGTGGCTGTTCAACCGACAGGAGTCGTTCTTCGGCCTGGTGGAGACCGGCGCCTACTACGACAACCCCTTCGAGTACTGGGCCTACGTCAACGACCGGCGCTGGCCGCACCCGTCCGCGAACCCGAAGCTGGCGTGGCCGCGGCCTGCCGAGGTCACGGAGGAGGCCCAGCAGCAACGACGCGACGACCTCGGTGCGCCGTGCGTGCCGCCCGCCTGAGCGCTCACTCGCCGGCCAGGCTCACCGTCAGCCAGCGGTCGCCTGCCGTGGGGTCGGTGGTCCGTTCGTACACCACCTCGTACACGTAGCTGACGTAGCCCGGAGCCGTGACCTCGATCCTGATCTCGTGGTCAGTGAGGCCGCCGCCGAACACGATGTCCAACGGTCCCCACTCGCCCTGGGCATCGGCACGGGCCGTCCGTCCGCGCTCGCCGCCGCGACACTCGCCACTGCACACCGTCAGCGTGACCTCGGCCCCCGGTACCGGCGGGAGGGCGTCGGGATTCGGCACGGCCGCAAAGGTATGGGAGGGCACCTGGCTACGGACGACTGCGCCGCGGTACTCGACGAACGTCTCGCCGGTGCATGCGGCCAGCAGCAGGCCGGTCAGCAATACGGCAAGCAGGCCGAGTAGCCCCAGACGCGTAGAACCCGGAGGCGCTTCGGCTCGTCGCCGCCGCGAGAGGACCAGCTCGCGGGCCTCCGGGTCCCGGTGGTCCGAGTTGGAGTCGCCACCTCCCCCTACGGGGAACGGCGCCATCAGGGGCACTTCAGGCGCCGTTAGCGCCCGACCACCTCCGGGGTCCTGCAAAAACTACCACTCATGTCTGGGACCACCTCCTTTCTCCGTGCCGCCATGATGCCACATCTGAGGCGTCAGCGCATGGATCGGTGCCGGAGCGGCATGTCGGGCGCGGGGGCCATCTCCTCCGTGTGCCCGGCGCCGATCTGCGCCGCATAGGCGCGGGAGGCCGGGACGGCCGTCACCCCGTGGGCGAGCACCGACAGCAGGACGGTGACCACCACCGTTGTGAACAGCGATTCGGGGGGCGCCACCCCCGCCTCCCCGAGCACCACGAGCCCGAACACGATCGAGGCGAGACCGCGCGGCCCGAACCAGCCGAGGAAGGCGACCGTGTCGCGCCGCAGCCCGAGCCCGACGAGGCTGATCGCAACCGGGAGGATGCGCACCACGGTGAGGCTGAGCGCTGCGTAGACCCACACCTCCCAGCCGGCGTCGGCGACGGCGGGGCCGACCAGCGCTGCGCCGAAGAACATGAACACGAGCAGCGTGAGGAGCTGACCCTCGGTCTCGGCGAACTGGTGGAGTGCCCCGCAGATCGGGCGGGCCACGTTGCCCACGGCGAGGCCGGCGACGAAGGCGGCGATGAAGCCGCTCCCGTCGAGCGTGGTGGCCAGCGCGAACGCAGTCAGCGAGATGCCCAGCGCGGACAGGCGCTCGAAGGTGGGGTTCATCCAGCGGGCGCCGGTCGCCGCCTGCACCGCCCGTCCCCCCAGCACCCCGACCAGCGCACCGACGACCACCGCCACGAGCACCTGCTGAAGCGCGAAGCGGGTCCACATCCCCGCGGAACCGACCTCGGTGGCGGCGCCCGCCAGCGCCAGGGCGATGGTGAGCGGCGGCAGCGCGATCCCGTCGTTGAGGCCGCTCTCGACGTTCAGGGTCTGGCGAATCCGCAGCGGGACCGCCTCACTGGCGACGACCGCCTGGCCGAGCGCCGCGTCGGTGGGGGCCAGGACCACCGCCAGCACCAGGGCCTCCCACACCGACAATGCCGGAAACAGCGCGACCGCCGCCGCGGTGCCCGCCGCGATCGTGAGCGGCAGGCCGATCCCCAGCATGCGAAGCGGTATGCGGAAACCGCGCCGCAGCGCGGCCAGGTCGATCCGGGACGCATCGGTGAACAGCACCACGACGAGCGTCAGCTCGACGACGACCCGGACGACCTCCTCGTCGAGCTCGATGTCGACGACGCCGAGGCCGTCCTGGCCGACGAGCCAACCGAAGGCCACGAACACCATCGGCGCGCTGACGACGGTCCGCTCGAGCCGGCCGGAGACCAGGCCGTACGCAACGATGAAGAGGGCGACCACGAGGAAGTGGGAGCTCTCCACGGTGGATCCCTTCGGGGCGGGGGCGGCCTCCGCTCACGCTACCCGGGGCGCTACCGTTCCCGCATGCCCGACGCGCTGCACTTCACCGAGGACGCCGACGCGAACCGCTTTCTGGCGGAACAGCCGCTGGGACTGCTCCTCGGCATGCTGCTGGACCAGCAGTTCCCGATGGAACGGGCGTTCTACAGCCCGTACGAGTTGCAACGCCGCCTCGGTGGCACCCTCGACGCAGCCGAGATCGCCGCGATGGATCCGGACGAGCTGGCGGCCGTGTTCAGCGAGCGACCCGCCCTCCACCGGTTCCCCGGCTCGATGGCGAAGCGGGCGCACGCCGTGTGCGGGCACCTCGTCGAGCACTACGACGGCCGGGCAGAGGCGCTGTGGTCGAACACCGCGACCGGCAAGGAGCTGTACGAGCGGTTGCGTGCCCTCCCCGGCTTCGGGGAGGCCAAGGCGCGGACCTTCGTCGGCCTCCTCGGCAAGCGGCTCGGGGTCCGGCCCGCAGGGTGGGAGGAGACGGCGGCCGACTGGCCCTCGATCGGCGACGTCGCCAGCTTCGACGACGTCGCCGTGCTGCGCGAGCAGAAGCGAGCGGCCAAAGCGAAGGCCAAGGCCAGGGACGAGACCGGCTGATCCGGCCGCTCAGAGGTCGGCGACGGTCTCGCTGATCAACAGGTCGACGACGTCGCGCAGCGCATGATCCTCGCTCGCCCCGTTGGCCACCGACTTCTCGTAGACGGCGATCTGGCGGTCGGCGCTCGTCCCGCGGCGCAGGATCTCCCACGAGTGCTCGACCTCGGCTACGCAGCCCAGCTCCTCGGCGTCCTCGCGCACCAGCTCGATCCACTCGTCGAGGAGCTGCTCGAAGGGCACCAGCTCGCCCCGGCCGAAGTCCATCAGCCCGGCGGAGAAGCCGTACCGCTGGGCCCGCCAGCGGTTCTCGGAGATCAGCATGTTGCTGTAGGCCCGCCACCGCCGGTTCTCGCGGCGCATCCGGTAGAGCATGTGCAGCGTCACCAGGTAGCTCGCCGCGATCGTGATGACGTCGTCGAGCCGGGTGGGGATGTCGGCGATGCGCATCTCCAGCGTCGAGTACTTCGCCGAGGCGCGCACGTCCCACCAGATCTTGCTGGCGTCCTCGATCAGGCCGGCCTCCACCAGCACGTCGAGGTGGCGCTGGTACTCGCCCCAGCTCGAGAACTCGTAGGGCAGCCCGGTGCGCGGCATCGTGTCGAACACGCTGAGCCGGTAGCTCTTGAGCCCGGTGTTCTGACCCTGCCAGAACGGCGAGGACGTGCTGAGCGCGAGCAGGTGCGGCAGGAAGTACTTGATCTGGTTCATCAGGTCGATCCGGAGGTCGTCGTCGTCGATCCCGACGTGGACGTGCATCCCGCAGATCACCAGCCGCCGAACCACGCCCGCCATGTCGGCGGCGAGCACGTTGTAGCGCTCCTTGTCGGTGTGGAGCTGGTCGCGCCACCACGCGAACGGGTGCGTCGACGCCGCGATCGGTGCGTAGCCGTACCGGTCGGCGACCTCGGCAACCGCCAGCCGCAGCCGGCGCAGGTCGTTGCGGACGTCGCCCACCGTCCTGCAGACGCGGGTGCCGACCTCGATCTGCGAGCGAAGGAACTCGGGGCTGACCTGGCCCTCGAGCAACGCCTCGCACTCCTCCATCATCGTGGGGGGCGGGTCTCGCACCAGGTTCCGCGTCTCGAGGTCGACGAGCAGGTACTCCTCCTCGACGCCGATCGTGAAGGGTGGCTTCTTCATTGCCGGCTCCCAGGCAGCGAAGTGCGACGATACCGCACCGACCCGGGCGGTCTGGTGCCGCCGGCCGGGCCGCGAGCAGTTCGGTGGGCCAGTACCGCGAAGCCGACGAGGGCGATGCCGGCGAACGCGAACCACTGGAAGGCGTAACCGAAGTGCGGGCCCGCGCCCACCTGCGGTGGATCGACGGGGATCGGCGCGTCGGCCGCACGCGGCGGCGCCGACTCGATGAACTCGACGTACACCGGGGCCAGCGGCCGACGCCAGTGATCGGCGAGCCGAGCCAGGTCCGGGCGTGTGATGCGGGCGGTGACCGCTCCCCCCGTCGCCGTCGACAGGCGCGCACCCTCCCGTGACAGCCGTGCCCGGCCCTCGAGCGTCACCTCGCCGCCGGGTGGGGCGGGGATCGGGCCCTCGGCCAGTGCCGGCAGCGCGACGAAGCCGCGGTTGACGACCACCGTCCCGCCGCCGGCGAGCTGGAACGGGTCGAGCACCTCGAAGCCGGACGTGCCCCGGAACGACCGGTTCACCAGCGCCACCGTGTCGCCGGTCGTGAAGGAGCCGGTGAGCCGTACCGTCCGGTACTCGAGGTCGGCGGCGTCGCCGGCGGTGCGGAGCGCCGCGGCGAGGTCGACCGGGGCCGCGGCGCCGGCCTCCGCGACCGCCGCCGCCAGCGACCGCCGCTGGTCGTGGCGGTCGAGTTGCCAGACGCCCAACCTGATGAACAGCGCGGCGGCGAGCACTGCCAGCAGCGCCCCACCCACCCAGACGGGCCTGCGCAGGAACGAGTAGTCCGGCGGGCGCGGCGGGCCAGGGCGTGTGTCAGGCGCCGTGGCTCCGCTCCTTCCCGCCGGCGGCGCCCTCTCGTGCTTCAGCCATCCGGCCGCCCGTACGCCAATACACACCGTCGGCGCGCGTCATCAGCCCCTCGTCGACGAGGTAGCGGCGCAGCGCCGCATGGTCGGCGTGGAAGAGCTGGAGCACGAAGTTCACCTGCCGTTCGGGGTAGCGGACGCCGACCTCGAACTCCTGGGCGAGCCGCTCCAGCACGACCACTCGCTTGGCCCGGCTCGACGGGACCTCCGTCAGGCGGTCGCCGACGAAGAACCGGCCGAGGATCGCCGCCTCCTCCTCCGACCACTCGCCCGCAAGGGCCGTCGCCGACGCTGCTTCGACCCGCGGCAGTTCCCTGGCCACGCCCCGCAGCGCCTCCCGGTCGAGCGCGAGGTCGCTGTCGAGCAGCCCGGCCTCCCGGAGCCTGCCGGTGGCGCCGAGCACGTCCCGCTCGTCCAGCTGGAGCTCGGCGGCGAGGGCCTGGACGTCGACCGGCCCCGCCACCGACCGGCCGAGAACGGCCAGCCGCACCGGGTCGGCCACGGCGCGCAGCACTTCGAGTGGGGTCGCCATGGGCTGGAGCGTACCGCCTCCGGGCTGGTCCAGGGATTCGCCGGGACCGGTGGGTTAACCTGCCCGCCCATGCGCCTCGTCCTCATCCGCCACGCCACGACGGCCGAGACCGGCAAGCGGCTCACCGGCCGCACGCCGGGGGTGAGCCTCTCCCCTGCCGGCGTCGAACAGGCGGCGGCGCTCGCCGAACGGGTCGGCGCCACGCCGCCTGCGGCGCTCTACACGTCGCCGGTGCTCCGCTGCCGCGAGACCGCCCGGGCCCTCGGCCGAGCCTGGGACGTCGCCCCCGTGCCGTACCGCAGCTTCGCCGAAGTCGACTACGGAAGCTGGGCGGGGCGGACCTTCGGATCTCTGCGGCGCACCAAGGCGTGGCGCTGGGTGCACCTCACCCCGGCCCGGGTCCGGTTCCCGGGAGGCGAAACGCTGCTCGAGGTCCAGTCACGCGCCGTCGCCGCCTGCGAGGAACTGGTGGAGCGCCATCGCGACGCCCGCGTCGTGGTGGTGAGCCACGGCGACGTGATACGGGCGATCCTGTGCCACTACCTCGGCGTGCCGCTCGACTTCCTGCAGCGCCTCGACGTCGGCACGGTCGGCGTGTCGGTGGTCGACCTCCCCGTCGAGGGCGTGCCCCGGGTGCGCTCGGTCAACGGATGCGGGGCGGAGGTGGCGTCGTGAGGGAGTTCGGGGAGGTCGACCGCCTGTCCGCCGGCGCGGTCGGGGAGCCGGGCGACCGCACGTTCTTCATCGAGGTCGGGGCGGCCGGGGAGACCTGGTGGTTCCTCGTCGAGAAGGAACAGCTCGCCGTGCTCGCTCGGGAGACGATCGAAGCGATGCGCCTGGAGGGGCTCGAAGCCGGCGGGCCCGGCACCGAGCTCACGCCCCCGGGCGAGGCGGCCTTCCGGGTCGGCGAGATGCGGGTGGGCTTCGCCGACGGACGGTTCCGCTTCGTGCTCATCCCCTCGGGAGACGACGGCGACGACGAGCCGGTCGAGTTCGAAGCCGGCGCGGACCTGGTCGGCGGGATGGCGCGCCGGGCACTCGAGGTGGTGGCTGCCGGCCGGCCCCGCTGCCCCCGATGCGGCCTGCCGGAGGACCCGACCGGGCACGTGTGCCCGGCCTCCAACGGGGACCTGCGCCGCAGCCGTCGGTGAGCTGGGCGCCCGAGATCGCCGAGATCGTCGGCCGGTTCCGCTATGCCAGCAACGCGACGTTCCTCGCACGCACCGCCGGCGGCGAGCTGGTGATCTATAAGCCGTCCGCCGGTGAGCGGCCGTTGTGGGACTTCCCACCCGGATCGTTGGCGGCGCGCGAGGCGCTGACCTTCGAGGTCAGCGAGGCGCTCGGGCTGGGCGTGGTCCCGACGACGGTGCTCGCCGACGGGCCGCTCGGCGCAGGCGCGATCCAGCGCTACGTCGACGCCGACCCGGACTTCGACCAAGTCGAGGTGGTCGAGCGGGTCGACGCCTCGCTCTGGCCACTTGCAGTGCTCGACGTGGTGTGCAACAACGCCGACCGCAAGGCCGGCCACCTCATCCGCGAGGCCGACTCGGGCCAGCTGTTCGGCGTGGACCACGGGCTGACGTTCCATCCCGACGACAAGCTGCGCACGGTGCTGTGGGGCTTCGCAGGGCAGCGGCTGCCCGCCAGCCTGTGTGCCGCGCTCGACCGCCTCGACGCCGCGCTCGACCACGAGCTGGGCGATCGGGTGGACAGCCTGATCGGCACCGAGTCGCTGCGCGCGCTGGGGCAGCGGGTTCGGGCGCTGCTCGACGACCCGGTCCACCCGCTGCCGCCGCTCGACCGGCCGGCGGTGCCCTGGCCGCCCGTCTGAGCACCGCGCAACCGGACGGCCGGACGGCCGGACGGCCGGCCGCCGCGCTCGGTCGCCGCGCGTTCCCCGCCCCGGCGGCGTCCAGGCGCTACCCGCCGCGGGCCACCCCGCCGGCCCGTCGGGGATCGGCCGCCGCGAACAAGCCAGCCCGCGGGTCCCACAGCGCCGCCTGCACGCCGCCGAAGTACATCGACAGGTCGGGGAAGGAGCGCCGCACCGCGCCGCCGTCGTCGGGCACCGCCACCCCTGGCTCGAAGGCGATCGTCGGCTCGCCGTCGAACACCTCGACGTGAAGGCGCGGGTGCTCGACGGCCTCCCGCAACGCCATGCCGAGGTGCATGAAGTTGACGAGTACTTGGGTGATCGCCGTCGTGATGCGGTCGGCCCCTGGCGACCCGATCGCGAGGACCGCGCCGTCCTTCCGGCGCGCCACGGTCGGCGCCATGTTCGACGGCAGCCGGGTGCCCGGCGCAAGCGCGTGGTAGCCCCGCGGGTGCAGCTCCACCTCACCGAGCGAGTTGTTCAGCCAGACCCCGGTCCCGGGGACCATCACCCCGGACCCGTAGCCGGCGGACATCGTCGCTGCGCATGCGTTCCCGTCGCTGTCGACCGCGGAGACGTGGATCGTCGAGGGCGACGCCAGCAGCGGCGCCAGCTCACCGAGGCGCGCATGGTCCAGCAGCTCTCGCACGCTCGCGGCGACGTCGTCGCTGCCGTCGAGCCGGCTGCGCCGGTAGGCGAGGACCGCCCGCTGCACGGCGACCATCGTCGGCACCTCACCGGCGTCCCACGAGCCGAAGCCAAGCTCACCGAGCAGGGTGAGCATCGCCGCCGTCGTGGCGCCGCCGATCGCCGGCGGCGGGTTGGCGGCGAGCTGCCACTCGTCGAGCTCGACGACGATCGGCGGGCGGACCACGGCCTCGTACGCCGCAAGGTCGGCCGCGGACAGCAGCCCGCCGTTGGCCTCGACGTCGGCCGCGATGCGCTGGCCGAGCTCGCCCGTGTAGAAGCACGACGCTCCCTGCTCGGCGACGAGGCGCAGGCTGTGCGCCAGGTGGGGCACGTGTATGACGTCGCCGGTCGCCAGCCGGCTCCCGTCCGGGTGGTACATGAGCGCACGACTGTCCGCGTGCCAGCCGAAGATCGGCCCCGCCGAGTATGCGAAGTACTCGGCCGAGGCGGCAGGCAGCGGGAACCCGCGCTCGACCCATTCGATGGCCGGCTGGACGATCTCGGGCCACGGCACGGCCCCGTACCGCTCGGAGGCGAGGCCCAGGCCGGCGAACGCCCCCGGGGTCGCCACCGAGCCGTACCCGACGATCGTGGTCATGCCCCCGCCGTAGTCCATCTCGACCTCGATGCCGCCCGCGCCGAGCCGCTCCGGCGGCGAGCCGCGGCCCGGCATCTCTGCGTATGCGTCGATCACCACCGGCTCGCCGCCGGCCGGCCAGACGGTCACGAAGCCGCTGGCGCCGGGTGCGACGAGGCCGGGCTCGATGCACAGCGAGACGAGCGCGGCTGCGATGGCGGCGTCGACGGCGTTGCCGCCATGATCGGCGACCCCGGCGCCTGCGTCGGCGGAGATCTGTGACCCGGCGGCGACCGTGACCCTGCGCATGGCGAGCCAGGCTAGTTGCGCGACCGTCAGGCACCGGGGCCGTCCGCCGTCGTCTCGTGACCACCGGCGTCGATGGCGTCGTCCGGCGGACCGGTGAACGGCTGGGCGTCCGGCTCGGGCCCGATGCACACGTGGCTGGCGACGATCTCGACCCTGCTCCGGCGCCGGCCGTCCCGCTCCCAGAACCGGCGATGCACCGCACCGTACGCCCACACGCGCTCGCCGGCCGGTGGTGCCGCGTCGACGAGGGCCTCCGGCGGGTCCCACAGGACGACCGGCACGACGTCGATGCGCTTGCGCGGGTTGGTGATGCGGGTCGTCACGAGGTAGCGCAGCAGGCGGGCACCGCTGTCGAGCTCGCGCAACTCGGGCTCGGCGGCGAGCCGGCCGGCCAGTACGACGATGTTGTAGTCCATGGCTTCTTCCCCTGTCCCGGGGAGGTGCGGGGCATGGGTGGCAAGGTACGGCGGGGGTCTGACAAGAAGGGCGGCAGGGTTAGGCTCCGGCGCAGATGGAGGTCGCCTACCGCCAGCTCTCCGACCGGCTGTACCTCATCGACGCCGGCATGCACGACGAGCCGGAGCGGCTCGCCTGCTACTACTTCGACACCCCCGAGCCGGTGCTCGTGGAGTGCGGCCCGTCGGTGACCCGCCACAACCTCGTCGCGGCGCTGGACGAGCTCGGCGTCGACGACCTCGCCGCCATCGTCGTGACTCACGTCCACCTCGACCATGCCGGCGCCGCCGGGCATCTCGCGGCGCGCTACCCGACCGCCAAGATCGGCGTCCACGGCCGCGGGGCGCGCCATCTCGCCGATCCCACCCGGTTGTGGGCCTCGGCGACCCGCATCTACGGCGAGGAGGGCATGCAGCGGCTGTGGGGGGCGATGGAGCCGGTCCCGACCGAGCGGCTGGTGCACCTCGACGAGGGCGATCCGGTCGCCCTCGGCAACGGGCGTGCCATCCGCGTGATGTACACCCCGGGCCACGCTCGCCACCACGTCGTCTTCCTCGAGGACGACTCAGGAGGCTGTTTCGTCGGTGACGCGGTGGGCATCGCCTTTCCCCACGGCCACGTGGTCCAGCCGCTCAGCCCCCCACCCGACTTCGATCCCCATCTCGTCACGGTGCAGCTCCGGCGGCTGGCGCGGCTCGAGCCGGCCTTCGTCGGGTTCGCGCACTTCGGGCCGCATCACGACCCCCAGGCGGCCCTCGCCGAGGCGGAGGTGCGGCTGTGGGACTGGGTCCGGTTCGTCGAGGCCCTCCCGACCGACGATGAAGACGCCGCGGCTGCCCGGCTCCGTACCTGGGTGCTCGACCGCTACCGGGCCGACGGCCACGACGAGGCGATGCTGTCGACCTACGACTCCAACACCTATTGGCCGATGCAGGTGGCCGGCATCCAGCGGTGGCTGGCGGCCCGGCCGGCGTGACCCGTCAGCTCGGCAACGGAGCGTGGGACGGCGCGTTGGGCGCCAGCCCCGTAGGCTCGTCGGTGCGCAGGCCGTACACGTAGACCGGCATGCCGAGATCGAGGTGCGGCCGGAGGAAGTCCATGTCGCGGTTGGTGACGCGCACGCAGCCGTGCGAGGCCGGCCAGGGTGGCACGCTCGGCGAGCCGTGGATCGCATACCCGCCCCGGAAGTAGTAGGGCTTGTACATCGCGCCGAGGTACGACGTGTGGTGGTAGTTGCGCTGGAAGTAGAACTCGAAGCGACCCTCGGGGGTGACCGCCCGCACCTGCCTGCCGGTGGAGTTGGTGAACGGCGCTCCGTTGCCGGTGGACACGGGCAGGACGAACTCGACCCGGTTGGCCCGTACGTAGTAGAGCACCTGGGCCGCGAGGTCTATCTCGATCCGGTCGGCCTCCGAGCGTGCTCGCACCGTCGGTCGCATCGCCAACAGCGACCAGTGCTCCGGCAGGAACACCCCGTCGCGGTCGAGGCCGTGGTGCTTCTGGAAGGCCAGCACCGCCTGGTGAGTTGCGGCGCCGAACTCTCCGTCGGGCGCGCCGGGGCGGTAGCCGGCTACGGCCAGCGAGTCCTGGAGCAGCGAGACGTACGGGCTCTCGTCGCCGGCGGCCAGCGGCGGGGCGGCGGCGGGGTCGGGCGGCGGGACGCCGTCGCCGGGAGCGAACGTCGCGAGCGCCGCTGCGAGCACTATCGCTGCGCCGTACAACGCCACCTCCCTCCGGGAGCCCTCCTGCGGGACGACCCGACTGTACCTGCGGGTAACCGCGCCTTACGACACCTCAACGGGCCGGCGGCTCGTCGAGTTCCTCGAGACCCGGGAAGGCGGGGTCGTGGTGAGCGATCGCCGCGCGCAACCGGCCCGCCGCGTCCTGGTCGCCGAGGGCGGCGGCGGCCCTGGCGGCCACGTACCAGACACGCAGGTCCTCCTCGAAGGGCTCGGCGCTGAGCCGTTTGGGGTCGACGATGCGCCACGCCGCCCGAGCGTCGCCCCGATCGAGCAAGTGCGAGCCGTACACGACCCGGCCCTCCTTCATGACCGCCGGGCTGGCGCCGCGCTCGTTGAGCGCCCGCCAGGCCTCCTCGACGGCGTCGGGGCGGCGCAGCGCGCGCAGGACGTCCATCTCGACGGGGAGGTGGGTGGTGTCGCCGCTCAGCCGGCGGTAGGTTCGCAGCTCCTGCAGGGCCTGCTCCCAGCGGCCCAGGCGGTAGGCGGAAAGGCCGAGCAGCTCCCGCGCGGTGGCGTCGCGCGGCGACAGGGACTTGGCGGTCTCGGCGCGATCGAGCGCCCGGCGGAGGCGGCCCTGGACGAACGCGGCGGCGGCCTCCTCGAGCGCAGCGAGCGCCCCGGCAACCCGCGCCTTCGGGGTGACGCGCACGAGGGCGTCGCGGACCCAGCGCGGCAGCTCCACTCCCCCGCCTTTGGCCATGGCTGCGGCGGCGCTGCGCGGCGGCCGGGAAGGAGGACGCGGCTGGCGGCTTCGCCCGGTGCCCGAGCCCCGGCCCTTGCGATCGTCACGGCCGTTGCCCCTGCCCGAGTCGTGTGTCACGCGCGCTCCTGATGCTGCAGAGATGGCCTGGTGCTGCAGAAATGCGAAAGGGGCCGCCATCGCGGCGACCCCAATCTAGCTGTCCAGCTGTGAAAAAACCGGCGGCGACCTACTCTCCCGGGGGCTTCCGCCCCAAGTACCATCGGCGCTGGCGGGCTTAACTTCCGTGTTCGGAATGGGAACGGGTGGGTCCCCGCCGCAATCGCCACCGAAAACCTCTGAGCGCTCTTTGAGCACTCCATAGCGAGCACAACATCGTCGGCGGATTCAAATTCAAGCCCTCGACCTATTAGTACCGGTCAGCTCAACGCATTGCTGCGATTACACTTCCGGCCTATCAACCTGGTGTTCTGCCAGGGGTCTTACCCGGTTTACCCGGTGGGAGATCTCATCTTGGAGCCGGCTTCGCACTTAGATGCCTTCAGCGCTTATCCGTTCCGTACGTAGCTAACCAGCCGTGCCCTTGGCAGGACAACTGGCACACCAGAGGTACGTCCATCCCGGTCCTCTCGTACTAGGGACAGCCCTCCTCAGATCTCCTACGCCCGCGACGGATAGGGACCGACAGTGTTGTTACTCCCGCCGCGAATCCGTCATCGCTGCGGGGGTCAGGTCATTTCTGCCTGACTCTGCATGTCGCCATGCAGCTCGGACTGTATCTTCACGCCCTTTCGCAGGGCGTGTCTGGCGTGCAGTCTCTGAGGGTTCTGCATGCCTATCACGTCTTCGATGCGCCAGCGCCGGTAGCGTCCGTCCCCGTTCATGGCGAAAGCCGCCTGAACCAGGGTGACGAATCCATCCCATTGCCGATGTCGTCCGGCCGCCATGGCCAGGACGATGCCCTCGAAAAGCTCGAAGGACTTGCGCTTCTCAGACAGGAGGGGGTTGCGTCGGAAGAAGGGGATCACGTGCTCGATCAGGTCCCTGCGCCGGCGCACGACCAGGACCATGGTCCGATCGCGTTGCCAACGTTGGTCGTTCTCGACGATCCGGCCGCAGCCGAGTCGCCGCTGGAAGATCTCCAGCACGCTTGCCCGTTCGGAGTTCTGCGAGGCGCGGAACTCCGGCACGAGCTGAAACCCGAAGCTCAGATCGGGGCGTCGTGACACCCCGACCGAGAAGGTTCCTTCTCCATCTGCAAACCCGCTCAGATAGGCATCCAGCCTTCCCTGCTGATTGTCCGGGTCACCTGTCGGATTTTCACTGTCCATGCTGACCAGGGTATGGCGTCCCTGTGACATGCGCAGACGAGTACCGCAGGATGCTTCCGGATGTTCCAGCAAATAGCCAGATTTCAAGACAGCGCGTTCTATCCACTGTCTCACGACGTTCTAAACCCAGCTCGCGTACCTCTTTAACGGGCGAACAGCCCGACCCTTGGGACCTGCTCCAGCCCCAGGATGAGACGAGCCGACATCGAGGTGCCAAGCCATGCCGTCGCTGTGGACGCTTGGGCATGATAAGCCTGTTATCCCCGGGGTACCTTTTAGCCGTTGGCCTTGGCGCTTCCACGTGCCGCCAAGGGATCATTAGGCCCTACTTTCGTACCTGCTCGACTTGTAGGTCTTGCAGTCAAGCTCCCTTGTGCCCTTACACTCGTCGTCTGATTGCCAACCAGACTGAGGGAACCTTTGGGCGCCTCCGTTACGCTTTGGGAGGCCACCACCCCAGTGAAACTACCCGCCAGACACTGTCCGTGATCCGGATAACGGACCAACGTTAGAAGCCCAATATGAGAAGGGTGGTATTTCAAGGTTGACTCCACGGCAGCTAGCGCCACCGCTTCCAAGTCTCCCACCTATCCTACACATCACACACCAGACTCCAATGTCAAGCTGTAGTAAAGGTCCCGGGGTCTTTCCGTCCTGTCGCGGGAAGTGAGCATCTTCACTCACATTGCAATTTCGCCGAGTCTCTGGTTGAGACAGCGCCCAAGTCGTTACGCCATTCGTGCAGGTCGGAACTTACCCGACTAGGAATTTCGCT
>JBFJZV010000044.1:0-18679 GCA_041621915.1 Acidimicrobiia bacterium
GAGGCTGGTCGGCAATCGTATGTGGCGCCTCTCCGGGTCTCGTCGCCCCTACCTGCGGCCGGAGAAGCTCGCCTGCGCTTCCCGGCCTGTGGCAGCTGACGACGATCCTCCGGAGATCCATCCACAGCACTACCGACCACCCTCCTAGCGGCCGCCGAACTCCGGGTCGCGCCTCTCGAAGAACGCGAGGATGCCCTCTGCGGCGTCGGCGGTGCCGCCGGCGGCGGCGATCGCCTGGCTCTCCTCCTCGAGCTGCGCCTCCAGCTCGTTGGACCACGACGACAGGAGCAGCCGCTTCACCGACCCGAACGCCCGGGTCGGGCCCACGGCCAGGTACTCGGCGAGCTGGCGGGCCCGGGCGCCGACGTCTGCGCCCTCCTCGACGACCTCGGTGATCACGCCCCACTCCAGCGCTTCCTCAGCCGAGAGCGCCTCGTTCATGAACATCAGCCGCTGCGCCCGCCGCAGGCCCACCACGCGGGGCAGGAAGAAGGTCGAGCTGCCGTCGGGGGTCAGGCCGATGGCGGTGTAGCCCACCCGGAAGCGGGCGCCCGAGTCGGCGACCGCGGCGTCGGCCATCGCCACCAGGCTCAGCCCGGCGCCGGCGGCGGCACCGTGGACGCCGACGACCACGGGCGGGTCCATCCGCGCCAGGTGCGAGATCGCGGCGTGCAGGTAGCCGGTGATCTCCAGCAGGTGGCTCGGCAGGTCGTCCTGCTCCGCGAATGACCGCAGGTCGCCCCCGACGCAGAAGCGCGGGCCGGCCCCGGTGATGAGCACCGCCCGCACGGCGGGGTCGTCCTCGCAGCGGCGGGCCGCCTCCATCAGCGCCCGAGCCAGGTCGAGGTCGATGGCATTGCCACGATCCGGCCGGTCGAGCGTGATGTGGCCGACGCCGTCGCCGATGTCGAGTTGGAGCACGTCCCAGGTCATGATTGGCGGCCCATGCAAGCCGTTTCCGGCTTCTGGCGCAATCAGCCGGTCACACGTCGCGGATGCCGCTCACGATGAGCACCACCGCCGCCAGCATCAGCAGCGAGCCGGCGAGCCGCGAACCCGCCCGCAGCTGGGCGGGCGCCGGCCCCCGTCGAGGCACCGCTCCGAGCGCGAATACGGTTACCAGCGCCACCCCCAACGCCGCCAGCACCGCTCCAGCGTCCTCGTCGGCGCCGGCGCTGATGGTCAGCACGAACAGCTCCGGGCTGATCAGCAGCGGGAACGCCACGGGCACGACCGCGGCGCCGAGTCCGCCCAGCTCCGGCTCGTCACCGCGGTGGGGTACCCACAGCACCCACCCGGCTGCCACCGCCATGACGAAGCCGGCGGCCAGCCGGAAGGTCTCGGGGCTGACGTCGAGGCCGTCGAGCAGCGACGGCGCCGCCGCAACGGCTGCGGCCCCGAGCGCGAAGACCAGGACGCACCCGGCGGCGAGGACCCGGGGATTCGCCCGGTCGCCTTCCTCTGGCAGGCCGGGCCGGATACGGAACGGGTTGGCCGCGGCCGCGAACGCCACCACCAGCATCGCCAGGTTCACGGCGGCCCGTCCAGGATCGGCAGCACGTCGACGAGCGCCGCCACCGTGTGCTGCTGGTCGTCGACCTGCGAGTAGTCGCGGTAGAACCAGGCGCCCCTCACCAGCCCGGGGCGCGGGTAGGTGGCCGCCTCCTGCGGGCTCACCTGGCGGTCGATCGACATTCCCGCCATGCAACGCAGGTCGTCCTCCAGCCCGGGCCGCAGATCGGCGAGCCGCGGGTCGGCGCCGGCCAGCCGCCACAGGGCGGCGGCGCCCTCGCCGGCGGTGCCCACCCCCGACGGCGGTCCCGGCCAGCCCCGCACCAGCAGGTTCACGCCATGGCCGGTGCGCTGGGACTCGAAGCGGGTCCGGACGCTGAAGAACCCCGCCAGCCGCCGGGCGTAGTGGACCAGGTCGGCGTCGAGGCGTACGCCGCCGGCGGCCAGGTCGGCCATGCCGTAGGCCGCCCAATGATCAGGGTACATGGTCACCTGCCCCTCGGCGAGATCGCGCTCCAGCGCCAGGTACCGGGCGGTGCGGTAGGCGACCGCGTCCCAGTCCTCGTCGGGGAACACACGGTGCAGCCGCACCAGCCCCCAGAACGCCTCGCCGGTGGCGAAGATCCCGTACACCCCCGGCACCGGCCCGGTGTCGGGGTCCCAGAACCCGAGCATCGCACCGCCGGGCTCCTGCTGGCCCGCGATGAACGCAGCCACGTCGCGCATCAGCCCGTCGTAGCGTTCGTCCCCGGTGGCGGCCCGCCGTTCGGCGAGAGCCACCAGAAACAGGCCGTTGGCGCCAAGCTCCACGTCCTGGCCCGGGAGCCCGAAGGCGACGCCTTCGCCGGCCGGCACCAGGCGATCGAGGATGAACCGCAGCCCGGCGTCGGCGGCGGCCAGCGTGTCCCCCTCGCCTGCCGACGCCACCCGGTACAGCGTGTACACGGCGCCGGCGTGGCGGACGAGGTTGTAGTCGGGGGACACGCGGTCGCGGTCGCGGAGGTAGCCGTACACGTAGCGGCCATCTCCGTCGAGCCCGCGCTCCAGCCAGTCGCTCGCCTCGGCAATGGCCGCCCGGGCCGCGTCTGCGGTCGCGGGCGGGCAGCGCTCGGGGGGGATCAGTGCCACCCGTACCACGGAGGCGCCCAGCACCCAGAGTGCGAGGTGGGGGAACAGCATGCGGCGCATCGGGCGAGGTTACCGACGCGCCCGCGATCGCCCCCTCCGACCCGGCGCCTGCGGCGCCGGGCCACCTCCCCCGCATACGCGGGGAAGGCATGACGGGGCACCAACCGCGACGGCATGAGCTGGCCGGAGTCCGCGAATCCAGGCATAGGCGGGGGGAGCAACCCCTTTCCCCCTGCGGGTGGGGGGAGGGCCTACGCTGCCGTTTCATGAATCTCCCTGGCCCCGTGGAGCTCGGCCGCTCGGTCGTGGTGGCGCCCGGCGTCGAGCCACCACCTGCGTGGCGCGATGCCGCGCGGATCGTGGCCGCCGCCGACGACGAGACCGTCGCTCGGCTGCACCGGGCGTGGGTGGCGCGGGAGCCGGTGGTGATCGAGCTCGGCATGGCCGACGGCGAGCTGGCCGCCCCCGAGGTCGGCGCCGAGCCGCCGTGGCGCCTCGGTGGGACGTTCACATTCCTGCGGGAGCGGCTTCACTTCCTCGTCTGGGCCAACAGCTACGACGCCCGCCGCGACCTGCCGGTCTGGTGGTGGGGGCGCAAGGCTGAGGCCGCCGGCGCCCGTCCGGGCGGCGCCGCCGACGTCGTGCTGCCCGACGGGCGGGCGGCCTGGGTCGACGGCGGGCCGCGGGGGCCCAAGCCCGGCCTGCCCGACGCAGTCGTCCACGCCGAGTCGGTCGCGCTGGGTCAGCTTGCCGAGGCCGGCTCCGGCGACGCGGCGCTCGCCGGGCTCGCTCCCGACCAGGCGGCGGCGGCCGGCCATCGCAGCGGGCCGGCCCGCATCATCGCCCCGGCGGGCTCGGGCAAGACCCGCACCCTGATCGCCCGGGTCCGGCACCTGCTCGGCGATCTGGGCTTCGAGCCGGGCATCGTCACCGCCGTCGCCTACAACAACCGGGCCGCCGCCGAGATGCGGGAGCGGCTCGGCGGCGACCGGGGGGCGTCGGTGCGGACGATCCACTCGCTGGGATGGGAGATCCTGCGGGAGGCACGCGGCGGCGTCACCCTGCTCGACGAGCGGGAGGTGCGGGCTCGCCTCGACCCGATGGTTCGGGTGCCGCGCCGCCCGAACACGGACGTGATCGGCCCGTATCTGGAGGCGCTCGCCGAGGTCCGCATCGGGTTCCGCGACCCCGCGGCCGTGGAGGCCGACCGCGACGACGTCCCCGACTTCGCGGCGATCTTCCGCCGCTACCGGGAGCGGCTCCATCGCCGCGGCGAGGCCGACTTCGACGAGCAGGTCTACGGCGCCTTGGAGGCGCTCCTCGCCGACCCGGAGCTGCGCCGCCGCCGCCAGGCCGCCTGCCGCCACCTGCTCGTCGACGAGTTCCAGGACCTCACCCCCTCCTACTTGCTGCTGCTGCGCCTGCTGGCGTCGCCCGGGCTCGACGTGTTCGGGGTGGGCGACGACGACCAAACCATCTACGGCTACCTGGGCGCCGACCCCGGCTACCTCATCGACTACCCGGACCTCTTCCCGGGCGCCGGCCGCCACGACCTCGAGGTGAACTACCGCTGCCCCGAGCCCGTGGTGGAGGCTGCCGGCCACCTGCTGTCGTACAACCGGCGGCGCCTGCAGAAGGAGGTGCGCCCCGGCCCTGCCGCCGTTGCCGATCGCAACGCGCTCGAGGTCGAACGGGTGGCGAGCGCCGACCTGGCTGCGGCCGCCGCCGACCGCGTCGCCGGCTGGCTGGCCGAAGCCGACGCCGGGGGCGTGGCGGTGCTGGCCCGGGTCAACTCGGCGCTGCTGCCCGTGCACGCCGCGCTGGCCGACCGGGACATACCGTTCCACTCGCCGCTGGGGCCCGATCTGTTGCGGCGCACCGTGCTCGCTGCGGCACTGGCGTGGCTGCGCATCGGCCTCGATCCCGAGCGCATCCGCCGCGCCGACCTGCTGGCCGCCGTGCGGCGGCCCGCCCGCGGCCTCAACCGCGTCGCCGCCGAGCTGGTGCCCCGCCGTGGCCCCTTCAGCGTGACGGCCGTCGCCGGGCTGGGCGAGCGCCTCGACGGGCGCCAGGCGGCCCGCTGGGCCGACTTCGCCTCCGACCTCGAGCGGGTGGCGGGCGCCGTCCGCGGCGGCGACGCCGGCAAGGTGCTGGACGTGGTGGTCGAGGGCGTTGGCCTGGAGACGGCTGCGTTCGCCCTGGACGGCAAGCGCACCCGGGTCGACCGGTCGGCGCAGTCCGACGACCTCGCCGCCGTGCGGCGCACCGCTTCCATCCACCCGGATCTCGACGGGTTCGAGGCCTGGCTGAGGGAGATCCTAGAGCGCCGTGGCGACCCGGCCGGGGTCACCCTGTCCACCGTGCACCGCGTCAAGGGCATGGAGTGGGACCGGGTGCTGGTGTTCGGGGCCGACCGAGGGTTGCTGCCCCATGCGCTGGCGGAGGACTGGGAGGAGGAGCGGCGGGTGTTTCACGTCGCCGTCACCCGGGGCCGCAAGGCGGTGGCCGTGCTGGCCGACGCCGGAGCGCCATCCCCGTTCCTCGCCGAGCTGTCCGGCCGCGCCCAAACGCCTGCCGCTCCCGCAGCACCACCGCCACCGCCGGCGCCGAAGCTGGTGACCGAGGGCCTGCCGCCGGCCGATCCCGACCTGGTGCGCACGCTGAAGGACTGGCGGCGGGAGATCGCCCGGGAGAAGGGCGTGCCGGCCTATGTCGTCATGCACGACAGCACGCTCGACACGATCGCGGCCGTCCGGCCCCAGGACGAACGGGCGCTGGCGGCGGTGCCCGGCATCGGCCCGGCCAAGCTGGAGGCCTACGGCGACGACCTGCTCGCCCTCTGCGCACCCGCGTGATGTTCCCCGCCTACTTCGACCACGGCACGGTGGCGGTTCGCTACGCCCGCCACCGGCCCGACGTGCATCCGGAGTTCGCATCCCGCATCGAGGCCGTTACCGGCCTGCGGCGGCTCGCTGTCGACGTTGGCGCCGGCACCGGCCAGTCGTCTCGCGCCCTCACGCAGCTCGCCCATCGGGTGGTGGCCGTGGAACCCTCCACCGAGATGCTGGGCGCGGCTGCGTCGCACCCGGCGGTCCGTTGGGTGCGGGGGCGCGCCGAAGCGCTGCCTCTGGCCGGCGGGGTTGCCGACCTCGTGGTCGCGGCGCTGGCGTTCCATTGGTTCGACGCGCCGGGGTTCCTCGCCGAAGCGAGACGGCTCCTGGGGGAAGGCTGGCTGGTGATCTACGCCAGCTGGTTCCTCGCCGAAATGGAGGGCGAGCCCGGCTTCGGCGGCTGGTTCCGTCGCGAGCACCTCGGCCGGTTCCCCACCCCGCCGCGGTCTCGCACCCGGGTGGACGCCGAGCTGGCGGCGGCCCACGGGTACGAATGGCACGGTCAGGAGGACGTGCGGGTCGACGTGGCCCTGTCGCACCGGGAGCTGGTCGGGTACCTGCTGACGCAGTCGAACGTCATCGCCGCCGTCGAGGAGGGCGCCATGGCATTGGCGGAGGCGGCCGAGGCGGTCGAGGTAGCCACCGCCCCGTTCTTCCGGGAGCGGGCGAGCGCCCTGTTCGGCTTCGGGGGCCGCATCGCGTACCTGTCGATAGCCTGAGGCCATGCGTCGCGCGCCCGTCGTCGCCATCAGCCTCCTGTTCGCCGCCGCGGTGCTGTCGCCGCTGGTCCGCAGCCCGCCGCGGGACAGCTACCCGCTGTCGAACTATCCGATGTTCTCCGACCGCCTCGACGCGGTCAACGACGTGCGCACCGCCGTCGGCCGCGACGCGGCGGGGAAGCGGGAGTTGCTGTCGCCGCTGCTGATCTCCGGTACCGACGAGGCGATGATGGCGGTGCAGACCGTCGGCGACGCGGTCGCGGCGGGCGAGGCCGGCGAGCTGTGCGAGGCGATCGCGACCCGGCTGGCGCGTTCCGGGCGCACCCACCTGAGGGCGGTGGAGGTCGTCACCGAGCGCCACCACGCCGTCGACTACTTCCGAGGCGCCCGGGACCCGCTGGGGGCCGAGGTGCACGCCCGCTGCGAGGTGCCGGCGTGAGGGAGTGGGGGCTGCGCTGGTTCGAGCCCGCCCCGGCGCGGCGGCTGGCCCTGCTGCGGATCCTCGTCGGGAGCGCCGCCCTCCTCTACGTCGTGATCCGGGCACCGCACCTGATGTCGTTCGGCGGGTTCGAGGCGGCCCGGTTCGACCCCGTCGGGCCGGTAGGGGTGTTGCTCGACGGCCCGCTGCCGGCGTGGGCGGTCAGCGCCCTGGTGTACGCCACGATCGGGGCCGGAGTGGCCTTCGTGGCCGGGTGGCGGTTCCCGGTCGCAGGGCCAGCCTTCGCGCTGCTGCTCCTGTGGGTGACCACCTACCGCAACTCTTGGGGGCTGGTGCTGCACACGGAGAACCTGATGGTGCTCCACGTGCTGGTGCTGGGCAGCTCCCCGGCCGCCGACGCTCACGCCGTCGACGCCCGGCAGGGGCGGCTGCGCGGCCCGGGCGGGCGCGACTGGTCGTACAACTGGCCGATCCGGGTGATGGTGCTGGTGGCGGTGCTCGCGTACTTCGTGTCCGGCTGGGCCAAGGTGCGCAACGGTGGCTGGGACTGGGTCACCGGCGACGTGCTCCGCAACCAGATCGCCAACGACAACCTCCGCAAGCTGCTGGCCGGCGACTTCTACTCGCCGCTGGGCGGCTGGCTCAGCCGGTACGGATGGGTGTTCCCGCCGCTGGCGATCACCACCCAGGTGGTGGAGCTGGGGGCGCCGCTGGCGCTGCTCGGCCGGCGGCTGGGACAGGCCTGGGCAGCGCTCGCATGGCTCTTCCACGCCGGGATCGTGGCGCTGATGATGATCGTGTTTCCCTACCAGCTCGCCGGGGTGGCCTTCGCCCCGTTCTTCGCGGTCGAGCGGGGCTACGACCGGCTGGCCGCCGCGTGGCGGCGGCGGATGGGTACAACCCCGGCGGCGCCATACCATCCCCGCGCATGACCGACCGACCTCCGCGGCCGGACGCCCGGCTCCGCCGCTGGCCCTTCGTGCTGGTCGGCGCGCTGCTGCTCTCCGGGTCGGCGGTCACGGCCCTGGCGATGCAGGCGCTGCCGTACTACGGCTTCGCGCCCGGACAGGTCGTCGAGGTCACTGACTTCGTCGACGTCGACGGGGTGGAGACGTTCGCCAGCCGGGGCGACCTCTACTTCCTCACCGTGACCGTCCGCGAGCTCACCGGTCCGGAATGGCTCGAGGCGGTCCTCGACCCGGAAGTCGACCTGCGGGACCGCGACGTGGTCCGGCCGCCCGGCGTCACCCGCGAGCAGCGCCGCCGCCGCGGCCTCGACCAGCAGACGGAGGCGCAGCAGCGGGCGATCTTCGTGGCGCTGACCCGGCTGGGCTACGAGCCGGAGCTGACCGGGTCCGGGGCGCTCGTGGCCAGCGTGGTGGCGGACACGCCGGCCGACGGCGCGCTGGCCGTGGACGACGTGATCGTGCGCGCCGGCGACCGCGAGATCGCCCTCGCCGGCGACCTGGTCGAGGCGCTCGAGGGCCTCGGGCCAGGCGCCGAGATCGATTTGACCGTCAACCGGCTCGGCGACGACGGCGAGGACCGGACCATCGAGGTTCCGATCGTGCTCGGCGAGCATCCCGACGACCCCGACCGGGGCTTCATCGGCGTGAGCCTCGACACGTTCGAGTTCGCAGCGGACTTCCCCGTGGACATCGCCATCGACTCGCAGAACATCGGGGGCCCCTCGTCGGGGATGATGTACACGCTGGGGATCATCGACCTCCTCACCGAGGGCGACCTCACCAACGGTCATCGGGTGGCCGGCACCGGTACGATCCAGCGGGATGGCACCGTGGGGGCGATCGGCGGCGTCCGTCAGAAGGTCTACGCAGCCCGGCGGGTCGGCGCCGAGTACGTGCTGGTGCCAGTCCGGAACTTCGAGGACGCGCGCACCGCCGCCGGCGGCGAGATCGAGGTCGTCTCGGTGGACACGATCGACGACGCGCTGGCATTCCTCGCGGCGCTTCCCCCGGCGACCGGTGACCATTCTCCGTGAGTTGACGACCACTATCTGTGGCGGTACGATGTGGGGCACACGACCGGCCCGGCCGGCGATCTAGGGTTGAGCACGGAACGATACGAAAGGGACGGGACGATGGCCATCAGCGCCCAGGAAGCGCAGGGGTTTCAGTTTGGTGAGGGGCGCAAGGGCTACGAAGAGCGCCAGGTCGAGAGCTTCCGCCAGCGGGTGGTGGACACGCTCCGTGCCTACGAAGCCGAGTTGGCGCGCGCCAATGATGCCATCGCGCAGGCCAAGCAGCGCGTCCAGGAGCTGGAGGACGCCGAAGAGGCCGTGAAGCGCACCTTCCTCGCCGCCTCCCGTACGAAGCGCGAGATGGAAGAGGAAGCGAAGTCCGCGGCCGACAAGGTGACCGCCGCCGCCCACGCTGAGGCCGAGCGGGTGACCACCGAGGCCAACCAGAACGCCGAATCCGCCCGCAGCGCAGCCCAGCGCGAGGCCGACCAGATGGTGGCGGCTGCCCGGCGCGACGCCGAGACCACCCGGTCCGAGGCGAATGCCGAAGCTCAGAATCTGCTCGAGCAGGCCCGGCAGCAGGCAGCGGACGCCGAGGCGCACACCCAGGGCGAGGTCGACCGCCTCGAGCGGCGGCTGGCTCAGCTCCGCACCGCGGTGGGCGACCTCGAGCGCCGGTTGCGGATGTTCGCCGAGGGCGCCCTCGACGAGGTCGCGGTCGTGTCCGGCCTGATCGAGCTCGAGGAGAAGGGTTTCGAGCAGATCGAGGCCTTCCAGTCGCCGGACATCGGCGAGCCGGAACCGTCGCCGGCGCCGATCGAGGCCAGCGCCGCCGACGCCGAGGCGCACTGACCCGGACCGTCGCATACGGCGAGTGGCCTTCGCCGCTCGACGCCGCGGCCATCTCGGCCGCCGGCAACCGGCTCATGGAGGTCCGCGTCGACGGGGACACGGTCTACTGGCTGGAGCTGCGACCCTCCGAGGGCGGGCGCTACGTCGTCTGCCGCCGCGACGCCGGCGGCAACATCGCCGACGCCCTGCCGCCACCCTGGAACGCCCGCACGCTCGTGCACGAGTACGGAGGCGGGTCCTACGCCGTCCGGGACGGCGTGGTGCTCTTCACCCACTTCGACGACCAGTGCGTCTACCGGACCGGTGGAGGCGCCGAGCCATTCCCCGTCACCCCTGAGCCGCCGGCGCCCCGCTCGCACCGGTACGCCGACCTCGAGATCAGCCACGACGGGTCCACGGTCTGGGCGGTGCGGGAGCGGCACGAGGGGGACGAGGTGGTCAACGAGCTGGTGTCGTTCCCGATCACGGAAAGCTCACCCCCGGAGGTGCGGGAGGCCGGTCGTGACTTCTACTCGTCGCCTCGCCTGCGTGCCGATGGCCAGCGCCTCGCGTGGCTGGCGTGGGACGCGCCGGCGATGCCGTGGGATGGCACCGAGCTCTGGGAAGCGCCGGTCCGACCAGACGGCTCGCTCGGACCGGCCCGCCAGGTGGCGGGCGGGCCTGCCGAGGCCGTGTACCAACCGGAGTGGGGGCCGGGCGGCCTGCTGCACTTCGTCAGCGATCCCACGGGGTGGTGGAACCTGTACCGACGGGAGCCGGACGGCTCGGTCACCGCGCTCGCCCCGGCCGAGCGCGAGTTCGGCCTGCCGGCGTGGGTGTTCGCCTCCTCCACCTATGGGTGGCTGGGCGACGGCCGCCTGATCTGCATGTTCAAGGAACGCGGCTTCGACCGGCTGGCGGTGCTCGAGGAGAACGGGCTCCGGGTGGTGGAGGGCTCCCCCCGCCACCTCGGGTACCGCCTGGCGGCGGCCGGGTCCCGCGTGTGGGCGGTGGCCGGCGACGCCGACCTGCCGGCCTCGGTGGTCGCCATCGACTCGGTGACCGGCGACGTGGAGGTGGTACGGCGCGGGACGACCCTGGAGGTGGATGCGGGCTACCTGAGCCGGCCCGAGCCGATCGAGTTCCCCACCGCCGGGGGCGAAGTGGCTCACGCGTTCTTCTACCCGCCCACGAACCGGGACGTCACGGCCCCCGCCGGCGAGCTGCCGCCGCTGTTGGTGCTCAGCCACGGTGGGCCGACCTCGGCGGCCACACCCGAGCTCGACTTCGGGTACGCGTTCTGGACCAGCCGGGGCTTCGCGGTCGTCGACGTCAACTACCGCGGCTCCACGGGTTACGGGCGCGCCTACCGCGATGCGTTGCAGGGCAACTGGGGGGTCGCGGACGTAGACGACTGCGTCAACGCCGCCCTCCACCTGGCGGCTGCGGGCCGGGTCGATCCCGACCGCATGGCGATCCGGGGCGGCTCGGCAGGCGGCTACACGACGCTGGGCGCGCTCGCCTGGCGCGACGTGTTCGGGGCTGGGGCCAGCTACTTCGGTGTCGGGGACCTCACCACGTTCGTGCACCACACCCACAAGTTCGAAGCCCGCTACCTCGACGGCCTCGTCGGCCCGTGGCCGGAGGCTGCGGATCTGTACGCGGAACGCTCGCCGCTGTCGGCCGCGGACCGGATCAGCTGCCCGGTGCTGGTCCTCCAGGGCCTCGAAGACGCCATCGTCCCCCCGGCGCAAGCAGAGGCGATCGTCGCCGCCCTCGACCGCAACCGGGTGCCGCATGCGTACGTCGCATTCGAGGGCGAGCAGCACGGGTTCCGGAGAGCTGAGAACCAGGTGCGGGCGCGTGAGGCCGAGTTGTGGTTCTACGGGCGGGTATTCGGCTTCCAGCCGGCCGACGCCCTGGAGCCCGTGCCCGTAGCCCACGCCGAAGGTTTGCCCGAGCCGCGCTGAGGGTACGTCGGCCCGGAGCGAGTTTCGGAAGGAGACCACCATGTACATCGGAGTCGGGCTTGGCACCCTCATCCTGATCCTGGTGCTGCTGGCCATCCTGTTCTAGCAAGCACCTCCGACCACTTTCCCGGACCCGGCGCGCCTAGTGCCGGGTCCCGGCGCGCCCGGGCTCAGCGCTTGCGGCCGGTGCGCACAGTCCAGCCCACCAGCTCCGGGTCGCGGGGGTGGGCGGCGGCCCAGGCCGCCGCGTCGGCCCGGTACTCCTCGGCCGCCGGGCCCGGGTGGCTGGCGACCCAGGCGTCGGCGGACGCTGCGATGCGCCGCTGGTAGTCGTTCCAGGACTCGGCGGTGGTCTCGATCTCGGACGTCGGCTCCAGCCCGGCTGCCTCGAACGCAGCGTCGAGCTCGTCCCGGGTGGGCACATCGCCGTAGTGCTCGACGTCGGCCGGATCGACCCCGGGACGGCGGTACAGGTCGCCCACCACCACGGTGCCGCCTGGGCGCACGAAACCGGCCAGCGCGCGAGCGGTCCCGGCGTAGCCGCCCCAGATCCACGACGCTCCCAGCGCCGACGCCACGTCGCGGGTGGCGTCGCCGGCGAGGTCTTCGGCGTCGGCCAGCCACCACTCGATGTGAGCGTCGAGGTCGCGTTGCTCCGCCTCTCGGGCGGCTCGGGCCAGGGCCCAGGGCGAGAGGTCGACACCGACCCCTGCGATCGGCGCGCCGGCCGCCAAGCGCAACAGCAGCTCGCCGTGCCCGCAAGCCAGGTCGATGACGCGCAGGCCCGGGCGGGGCTGGAGTGCACGCACCAAGGCATCGAGGTCGGCCTCCGACATCGGGTTGCAGATCGACATTCCGTGATGGAGCGCCTCGAAACGCTCAAACACCTCCCAGGCTCGCCCGAGGTCGGTGCCGGCGAGGACGCGAATCGGCGAGGGCAGATCGGGCCAGTTCGTCACAGGACCCGTGACTCTAGGAGGCTGCAACTCTAGGAGTCTGCTGAGTCCTCCTCGGTCCGCTGCCGAGGCGGCTCGGCGGCGGGGCCGATCTCGCCGGCGGCGGGTACGGCCATCGCCTCTGCGCCTGGCCCGGCGGGCCGGTCGGCCTTGACCTCCCCCCGATCGTCGTCCCGCCGGCGGGACTTGGCGAAGACCACCGGCAGCACCAGCACGAGCAATCCGAAGAACACTTCCATGACCGCCGGGTACCCGGGCTGGAAGGGCGCCAAACCGCTGGTTTCACGGCGTGGCGGCGCCGGCTAGGTCGTGCCCCTTCTCTGCCACGGCGAGCACGTGACGGTGGTGGCGTGGCTCGGCGCCGACCACCCTCCTAGCCCGAGCCGATCCGCTCCGCCAGGAACTCGCCGACAAGCCCGCTCACGGCCTGGTGCTCGATGAGGAAGCCGTCGTGGCCGTGGGGCACGTCCAGCTCCTCGTAGCGGGCGTCGGGGATGAGATCGGCCAGCTCGTGCTGCTCCTCGACGGGGTAGAGGGTGTCGCTGCTGATCCCGATCACCAGCGCCGGCACGTCCACCTTGCCGAGCACGTCCGCCACCTCGCCGCGGCCCCGGCCGACGTCGTGGGAGTCCATCGCGTACGTCAGGGCCACGTAGCTGGCGGCGTCGAACCGCTCGACCAGCGCTTGGCCCTGGTAGCGGAGGTACGACTCCACGTCGAACAGGCCCTCCTCCGCGTTGCTGCCGTAGTCCTGGCGCCGGCCGAACTTCTCCTTGAACGACGCCGGGCTCCGGTAGGACACGATCGCGATCTGGCGGGCGACGGCCAGCCCGGCCGAGGGCGGCCGGTCCGGGTCGTAGTGCCCTTCCTGCCAGTTCGGGTCGGCGAAGATCGCCTGCCGCTGAGCCTCCGACGTGCCGATGCACCACGGCGAGTGGTACGAGCCCACCGAGATCGGGGCGATCGCCGCCACACGTTCCGGGTGCATGAGCGCCCACTCCAGCACCTGCATCCCGCCCATCGAGCCGCCGACGACCAGCGCCAGCCGGGTGATGCCGAGGTGGTCGACGAGGCGGTGCTGGAGCGACACGATGTCGCGGATGGTGACGTGGGGGAAGTCGCCGCCCCACTGCCCGGGCCGGTCCGGGTGGGGCGACGTGGGCCCGGTGGTGCCGTAGCAGCTCCCCAGCACGTTGGCGCAGACGACGAACCAGCGATCGGTGTCGATGCCCCGGCCGGGCCCGATGGCATTGCCCCACCACAGGTCGGCGTTGTGGTCGGCGGTGAGCGCGTGGCACACGAGGATCGCGTTGTCCCGCGCCTCGTTCAGGCGGCCCCACGTGCGGTAGGCGACCCGCACGTCCCCCAGCTCGACGCCCGCCTCGACCGCGAATCGCCCCGCCTGGAACCAGCGGGTGTCGGGGCCGACGCCGTAGCGGGCGCCGATGCTGGGGTCGCGCTCGATGGTCATCAGGCCGCTCGCACCGCCGCCGCTCGGAGCGCCTGGTCGAAGTCGGCCTCGATGTCGTCGATGTGTTCGATGCCCACCGACACCCGCACCAGGTCCGGCTCCACACCGGCGGCCCGCTGCTCGTTCTCGGAGAGCTGCTGGTGCGTGGTCGAAGCCGGGTGGATGACCAGCGTCTTGGCGTCGCCGACGTTGGCGAGGTGGCTGGCGAGCTGCACCGAGTCGATGAAGCGCCGGGCCGCCTCGTAGCCGCCGGCCACGCCGAAGCTCAGCACCGCGCCGTACCCGTTGCGGAGGTACTTGGCGGCGAGCTCGTGCGACGGGTGACCCTCCAGCCCGGGGTACGACACCCAGGCGACATCGTCGCGAGCATCCAGCCAGCGGGCCAGCTCGAGCGAGTTGTCGACGTGGCGCTGCACCCGCAGCGACAGCGTCTCCAGCCCCTGCAGCAACAGGAACGAGTTGAAGGGGCTCAACGCGGCGCCGAAGTCGCGCAGCCCCTCCACCCGCGTCCGGATGGCGAACGCGATGTTGCCGAAGTCGCTGTCGGGGTTGAACACGTCGGTGAACACCAGCCCGTGGTAGCCGGGGGCGGGCTCGGTGAACAGGGGGAACCTACCGTTGCGCCAATCGAAGTTGCCCGAGTCGACGATCACACCGCCGATCGAGTTGCCGTGGCCGCCGATCCACTTGGTCGCCGACGCCACCACGACGTCCGCCCCGTGCTCGATGGGCCGCACGAGGTAGCCGGCCGCCCCGAAGGTGTTGTCGACCACCAGCGGTATGCCGGCGTCGTGGGCGATCTCGGCGAGGCGCGCCAGGTCGGGCACGTTGTAGCGGGGGTTGCCGATCGACTCGACGTACAGCGCCTTCGTCCTGTCGGTGATCGCGGCGCGGAAGTCGTCGGGGTCGTCGCCGTCGACGAACGCCACGTCGATGCCGAGGCGGGGGAGCGCCACTTTGAACTGGTTGTACGTGCCGCCGTACAGGTAGCTGGTCGAGACGATCTGGTCTCCGGCCTGGGCCAGCGTCGTCAGCGCCAGCAGCTGGGCCGCCTGCCCGGACGACGTCGCCACTGCGGCCAACCCGCCCTCCAGGGCGGCGATGCGCTGCTCGAACACGTCGGTGGTGGGGTTCATGATCCGGGTGTAGATGTTGCCGAACTCCTGCAGCCCGAATAGCCGGGCGGCGTGGTCGGAGTCGTCGAACGTGTACGACGTCGTCTGGTAGATCGGCACCGCCCGGGCCTTGGTGCCCGGGGCGGGCTCCTGGCCGGCGTGCACCTGGAGTGTCTCGAAGTGGTAGGTCATGGCTCTTCCTTTCGTCGATTCAAGTCTGGCCTGCCGATTGTCGATGATGAGAGGGTTGCCCTCGCCGGGAGCGGGTGGGGGCCGCCGTCCGCGTCGCTCCTACACTGCCTGTCCCGCCGCGGGAGACGGCCATGGACCACGCATTCGGCTTCGACACCCGGGCCATCCACGCCGGACAGCCGCCCGACCCGGAGACGGGCGCCCGGGCCATGCCGATCTACGCGACCACGTCGTTCGTGTTCGACGACACGCAGCAGGCCGCCGACCTGTTCGCCCTGCAGACGTACGGGAACATCTACACCCGGATCGGCAACCCGACGACGGCAGCGTTCGAGGAGCGCATGGCGTCGCTGGAGGGAGGGCTGGGGGCCCTGGCGACCGCCTCCGGCCAGTCGGCCCAGCTCATCGCGATCCTGACGCTGGCCCAGCAGGGCGACCGCGTGGTGGCTGCCCGCTCGCTGTACGGCGGCACGTACACGCAGTTCGACGTCACCCTGCGCCGCATGGGCATCGACGTGGCCTTCGTCGACGCCTCCGACCACGACGCCGTGGCCGACGCCATCGACGACCGGACGAAGGCCGTGTACGGCGAAACCATCGGCAACCCGCGCGCCGACGTGCTCGATATCGCGGCGGTGGCGGAGATCGCCCACACCCGCGACGTCCCGCTGATCGTCGACAACACGTTCGCCACGCCGTACCTGTGCCGGCCGATCGCCCACGGCGCCGACATCGTGGTGCATTCGGCGACGAAGTTCATCGGCGGCCACGGGGCGGTGATCGCCGGGGTGATCGTGGAATCGGGCCGCTTCCCGTTCGACAACGGCAGGTTCCCGCTGCTGGTGGAGCCGTCGCCGGCGTACCACGACCTGCGATTCTGGGAGAACTTCCGAGAGTACGGCTATTTGACCCGCGCCCGGGTCGAGCTGCTCCGCGACGTCGGGGCGGCGCTCAGCCCGTTCAACGCGTTCCTGCTGCTGCTGGGGTTGGAGACGCTGCCGCTGCGGATGGCCCGCCACGCCGAGAACGCCCGGGCGGTCGCCGAGTTCCTCCACCAGCACCCGGCGGTGAGCTGGGTGAGCTTCCCGATCTTCCCCGACAGCCCGTGGACGCCGCTGGCGGAGAAGTACCTGCCCGAGGGGCCGGGGGCGGTGTTCACGTTCGGGCTCGACGGCGGGTACGAGGCCGGCGTGACGTTCATCGAGTCGGTGCGCCTCGCCAGCCACCTCGCCAATGTCGGCGACGCAAAGACGCTGGTGATCCATCCGGCGTCGACCACCCATCAGCAGGTCCCCGTCGAGGAGCGGGAGCGGGCCGGGGTGGGTGGCGACATGATCCGGATCTCGGTGGGCCTGGAGTCGGTCGACGACATCCTCTGGGACCTCGACCAGGCGCTCGGGGCCGGGGGATGACGACGCTCGTCGATCCCGATGCCCGGGAGCGGCTGCGGCTGATGCGCAGTGCCCGATCCGTGGCGCTGGTCGGCGTGTCCGCCAACCCGATCCGCTCGTCGAACTTCGTCGCCAGCTACCTCGTCCGCACCCACTTCCGGATCTACCCGGTGAACCCCCGGTACGAGGAGGTGCTGGGCCTGAAGTGCTACCCGTCGCTCGCCGACCTCCCCGAGGTCCCCGACATCGTCGACGTGTTCCGCCGCCGCGAGGAGCTCCCCGGGGTGGTCGAGGAGGCGATCGAGGTGGGCGCCAAGGCGGTGTGGTTCCAGCTCGGCCTCCGCCACGACGATGCTGCGGCGGCGGCGCGGGAGGCGGGCCTCGCGGTCGTCCAGGACCGTTGCCTCAAGATCGAGCACGCCCGCTGGGCAGGCGGCCTCCACCTCGGCGGCTTCGACACCGGCATCATCACCAGCAAGCGCCGCCGCGAGATGTGACTTCTCCCCCCGCAAGCGGGGGGAGTGTCCGGCGGTGGTGCCGCCGGACGAGGGGGGTGCGGATGTTCGGACCGCGCTCACGATCGCCCCCGCCCCGCGCCAATGCGGGGCGGGCAAGAGGCGGACGGTCGTGGTCATGGTTCGCTCCTCCGTTGGGTGGTTGCGGGGCGACCCCGGCGCCTCCGGCGACCTCTCGGGTGGTGGCGGTTGGGGTCAGACGGAGGAGCGCACGTGCGGCGCTCCCGGGTGGGCCACCCGAGAGCTGGTCATCGGACACGCACACATGAACCGCATGAGGCGGGCGACGATAGGTGTGGCGCCACGGCCGGTCAAGCCTGAGCCTCGATCTGGTCGGCCAGGCCTTCCACCTGCGACGGGAACTCCCGCCGGATCGTGCCGGCGACCACGCCGAACACCAGCGACATGAGGAAGTCGCTCGTCCCGATCTCCAACTCGATGTCGGCCAGGGTTCCGGTGGCGTTGGGGCGGAGCGCGGCGCGCAGCTCGCCGCCGAAGCTCTTCGCCTCGATGCCGATCACCAGCCGCTGCGGCGCGTCCGCTTCGCGAGTGGTCGCCTGGCCTTGGAAGTGCTGCGGTCCGGCGGCCGCGGCGAACTTGTAGGCGGCGAGCACGCCGTCGTCCCGCCACTCCGGGTCCCACACCTTCTGCACCGGCCCCAGGCCCGTCCATGTTTCCGGAACTTGCAGCCGTGCCCACACCTCGGCGGGCGAGGCGTCGATATGCACCTGGTGGGCGAAGGTCTCGCTCGGCATGGCGGCGAGGGTAGCCTGCGCGCCGTGACCGTTCACGTGCCCGGGTTGGTGTGGTCGGCGGCCTTTCTGGTCGCGGCCGTCGTGGCGCGGCTACTGCCCGAGCAGCCGCCGCCCCGCCACGTCCTGGACAAGTACCTGCACGTCCCGTCGACGTTCCCAACCAACCTCGCCAACAAGGGCCTGGTGCGGCCCCTGAACTCCGACGACTCCGGCATGACGCCGGGGATGCAGCCGTACGGCCCGTCCGGGGCGCCGCCGCGTCGCGGCTCCATGCGCGGGTTGTCGACCAACTTGGCGGCGTGGGGCGCAGTCTTCCTGATCATGGCCGTGGCGAGCTGATGCCCGGGCTCCTGGCGTTCCACGCCCACCCCGACGACGAGTCGCTGTCGATGGGCGCTGCGCTCGCACGGTACGCGGCGGCGGGGGAGCAGGTGGTCGTGGTGACCGCCACGCGTGGCGAGGTTGGCGAGATCTACAACCACGACGACCCCGGCGCCATCCGGGAGGCGCTCGGCGACGTGCGGGAGGTCGAGATGAAGGCAGCCCTCGACGCGCTGGGCGTCGAGCACCATCACTTCCTCGGCTACCGCGACTCGGGCATGATGGGCACCGGCGACAACGAGCGTCCCGAGTGCTTCTGGCGCGCCGACTTCCACGAGGCCACCTCCCGCCTGGTGCGGCTGATCCGCCACTACCGGCCCGAGGTGGTGACCGCGTACGACCCGTATGGCGGCTACGGCCACCCCGACCACATCCAGGTGCACCGCATCGGCACCGCGGCGTTCTTCGGCGCCCCGGACGCCGGCCGCTACC
>JBFJZV010000045.1:0-18408 GCA_041621915.1 Acidimicrobiia bacterium
AACGCCATCGCTCCCACGTTCGTCTACACGCCGGGCACTGCGGAGCGGCTCGACGACCCCGAGTACCGGGCCGGCGTCGAGGCTCGCATCCCCGCGGGCAAGGTTGCCTCCACCACCGACGTCGCCGCCGCCGTGCTGTACGTGGCGTCGCCCGACGCCGGCATGGTCACCGGGACGGTGCTCCTGGTGGACGGCGGCTGGACGGCGCAATAGCGGCCAGGAGGGAGACGGTCATGAATGAGGGGCGAGTACGCGTCGTCGGCTTCGACTTCTGTGGCGCGCGCGTCGCCGGCTTCGACAGCCCGCCGGGGTTCGGCCGCAGTAGCCGGTCGATCCGGTGACCTACCCTGGCGGCATGGACCTGCCGGTCATGCCGCCGCTCAAGCCGATGCTCGCCAAGCCGGTGCCCGAGCTGCCGCGCGGTGACATGTCGTACGAGCCGAAGTGGGACGGCTTCCGGTGCATCGTGTTCCGCGACGGCGACGAGGTGGTGATGGGCTCCCGCAACGAGCGGCCCCTCAACCGCTACTTCCCCGAGATGATCGAGCCGTTCCGGCTGTCGCTACCGGAGCGGTGCGTGGTCGACGGCGAGCTGATCGTGAGCATCCACGGCAAGCTCGACTTCGACGCCCTCGGCCAGCGCATCCACCCGGCCGATTCGCGGGTGCAGATGCTCGCCAAGGAGACGCCGGCCGACTTCGTGGCGTTCGACGTCCTGGCGCTCGACGACGAGTCGTACGTGGACCGGCCGTTCGCCGAGCGCCGCGCTGCTCTGGAGGGCATCGCCGGCGGGTTCGAGCCGCCCGTGCACCTCGCCCCGGCCACGTCGGATCCCGACGTGGCGATGCACTGGTTCGAGACCACCGAGGGCGCCGGCCTCGACGGGCTCATCGTCAAGCCCACCGGCGACCCGTACGTCTCGGACAAGCGCACCCAGTTCAAGCTCAAGCACGTTCGCACGGCCGATTGCGTGGTGGCCGGCTACCGCATCCACAAGTCCGGCGACGGGGTGGGGTCGTTGATCCTCGGGCTGTTCAGCCCCGAGGGCCGGCTGTGGCACGTGGGGGTGGCGGCGAGCTTCACCGCCAAGAAGCGCAAGGAGCTCGTCGACGTGGTGAAGCCGCTCGAGCTCGACGACTACGCCGGCCACCCCTGGGCCGACTGGATGGACGCCGAGGCGAACGCCGACGGCTCGATGCCCGGCGCTCCCAACCGCTGGAGCGGCGCCAGCGGCCGCGACCACTCCTGGATCCCGTTGCGGCCCGAGCGGGTCGTCGAAGTGCAGTACACGTGGACGACGGCCGGCCGGTTCCGGGGCACGACCAAGATGCTGCGGTGGCGCCCAGACCGCGACCCGGAGTCGTGCAGCACCGACCAGCTCGTCGAGCCCGGCGATCTCCCCCCCGACTCCCCGGTAGCCCCGATCGTCGGGTAGGCGCACGGCGGCTACGGCCGCTGCGGCGGCACCTCCGTCAACATCACCGGGCGGTGCTGGCGGCGGCTCAGCTCGCAGGCCTCGGCGATGCGGAGCGCCCACTCGGCGTCGACCACGGTGCAGGCGCTGGGCCGCTCCCCGGCCGCCACCTCGATGAACGCCGCCAGCTCGGCGCGGTATGCGGCGGCGAAGCGGTCCTGGAAGAAGCGGTAGGCCGGGCCGGGGAGCGGCGGCGCGCCCGGCTCGATCGAGCGCAGCGGGGTGCGGTCGTCCCACCCGACCGCCACGCTGTCGCCGGAGCCGAACACTTCGAGGCGGATGTCGTAGCCGCGCGGGTCGTGGCGGGCGCCCAGCACCACCCCCAGCGTCCCGCCGGAGAAGCGCAGCGTGACGGCGGCGGTATCGACGTCGTCGTGCTCGGCGAACTGCTCGAACGCCCGCACCGACCCGTCGGCGTACACCTCGTCGACCTCCTGGCCGGTGACGAATCGCAGCGCGTCGAAGTCGTGGACGAGCATGTCGCGGAAGATGCCACCGCTGCGGGCCACGTAGTGGGGCGGCGGTGGCTCGGGGTCGTGGGTACTGGCCCGCACCAGGTACAGGTCGCCGAGCTCGCCGGTCGACACCAGACGGGCGGCCTCTGCGAAGCCGGCGTCGAACCGGCGCTGGAAGCCCATCTGGACCGCCACCCCGGCCGCCGCGGCGGCCGCCACCACCTTGCCGGTCCTTGCGAGATCGAGGGCGATCGGCTTCTCGCAGAAGACCGGCAGGCCGGCGCCGACGCCGGCGAGGATCAGCTCCGCGTGCTGGTCGGTGGGCGCGGCCACGACGAGCGCGTCGACCCGCCGGAGCAACTCGTCGAGGCTGGCGGCGATGCCCGCGCCCACGGCGGCGGCCGTCGCGGCCGCCCGATCGACGGCGACGTCGGTGATCAGCAGCTCTGTCACGCGGTCGAGCCCAGCGAGGGTCCCGGCGTGGTGCTCCCCGATGCGGCCCGCCCCGATCAACCCGACTCGCATGCCCTCCACCGTGGGACGCTTTGGGAACGGTCCAAGCATCGAGCGTATACTTCGGCGCTGCGCGCTGTCAACAGTGCGCAGCGCGGCATCCGCTCGACCTAACAGGGAGCCTATGTCTCGACCCACCATTCGCGACGTCGCGTCGCGGGCCGGCGTGTCGAAATCGCTGGTGAGTCTCGTGCTGCGCGACGCTCCTCACGTCAGCGACGCGAAGCGGCGGGCGGTGCGGGAGGCGATCGACGAGTTGGGCTACCGCCCGAACGCCGTGGCCCGCAGCCTCGTGAGCAAGCGCACCGGGGTCATCGGCGTGGTGATCTCCGACCTTCACAACCCCTTCTTCGCCGACGTGATCGACGGTGTCGAGGAGGCTGCGTCGCGATCCGGGTACACGGCGCTCCTCAGCTCGGGAGGTCGGTCGGCGGCCCGGGAAGCGACCGCCGTCGACAAGCTGCTCGACCTCCGTGCCGACGGGATAATCCTGGCCGGCAGTCACTTGGAGGCGAAGCGGATCGCCGTGGCCAGCCGATCGGTGCCGGTCGTGCTGCTCACCCGCACCTCCCGCGTGGGCTCGCTCGACACCGTGGTGACCAACGACGAGGCCGGGGCCCGCATGGCCGTCGATCACCTCGTGGAACTCGGCCATCGCCGCATCGGCCACGTCGACGCCGGTCGCGCCCCGGGCGGCCCGGCCCGCCGGCGAGGGTACGAGCGAGCGATGCGCGCCCACGGTCTCGAGCGGTACGTTCGCGTCGCCCGCGGCGCCTTCACAGAGGCCGGTGGCGCCGCCGGCACTCGCAGCCTCCTCGATGGGAAGCGCACCCCCACGGCGATCTTCACCTGCAACGACCTGGCTGCGCTCGGCGCCCTGACGGAGCTCGAGGCGCACGGCCGCGAAGTGCCCGGTGACGTGTCGCTGGTCGGGTTCGACAACTCCTCGCTGGCCTCGCTCGGCCTGGCCGGCCTCACGACCATCGATCAGCCCCGCAGCGAGATGGGCCGGCTGGGCGTCGAGCTGCTGCTGGAACGGTTCGAGGGTCGCCGCGAGCCACAGCGAGTGGTGGTCGAGCCTTCCCTCGTGGTGCGCAGCACCACCGCGCCCCCGGCCTGACGGGTCGGCTACCCGGCGGACGCCGCCGTCTCGCCCGCTTCTTCCTGCTCGGCGATCTGGCGGTGCACCTCGTCCATGTCGACGTCGCGCACCTGGGTGATGAGCTGGTCGAGATGCTGAGCGGGGAGCGCGCCGGGCTGGGAGTACAGCAGCACGCGGTCGCGGAAGACCATCAGCGTCGGGATCGAGCGGATGTTGAAATACGCCGCCAGCTCCTGCTCCGTCTCCGTGTCGACCTTGGCGAACACGAAGTCGGAGTGCTGCTCCGACGCCTGCTCGAACACCGGCGCGAATGCCCGGCAAGGCCCGCACCACTCCGCCCAGAAGTCGACGAGGACCGTGTCGCTACCGAGCACCACGTCCTCGAAATTGTCCTTGGTCACCTCTATGGTCGCCATCGTCTCTCCATGTTGCTACCGCTAGACCAACACCAGCGGCCTGGCCGCTGTTCCCGGGTCAGCCTTCGTCGGGTTCGAGGTCGAGCGCAGCCGAGTTGATGCAATAGCGCAGCCCGGTGGGCCGGGGGCCGTCCGGGAAGACGTGCCCGAGGTGGGCGTCGCACTCGGCGCACCGCACCTCGGTGCGGACCATCCCGTGGCTGCGATCCTCGAGCTCCTTCACCTCTGCCCCCTCGGCCGGGGCCGTGAAGCTGGGCCAGCCGCTACCCGACTCGAACTTGTCGTCGGATCGGAATAGGCGGGCGCCGCAGCACACGCAGCGATATTCGCCGGGCCGCTTCTCGTCCCAGTACTCACCGCTGAACGGCGCCTCCGTGCCGCCGCGCCTGGTCACCTTGAACTGCATGGGCGTGAGGCGCGCCAGCCATTCCTGGTCGGAGCTGGGCGTGGGCTCGGCGGTCATGGGCTCCTCCGTGGTGCTGGTGCCCCCACGGTACCGACTGCGAGGCGTTACGGGCATTGAGTCGGTGTAGCCACCCTCCGTGGTCGTTTGCACCACAATCGGTGTTCAAGGTGACGACGCTCCGCTGCCGATACTCAAAGTGGTCAATCGGACTACTCAGTGTGAGTAAGGGAGTTTGGAGCACATGATCACCGTTCGCAAGGCCCTCGCCGTCGGGGGGCTCGTCGCCGCCCTCAGCGCGACTGCGTTGCCCATCGCAACCGCCGCCGATCCCAGTATCGAAGCGGAGTTCCTCGACCTCCTCAACGCCGAGCGGACCGCCGTCGGGCTCAACGAGTTGTACGTTCACGACGACCTCCTCGACGACGCCCGGTCCCACTCGCAGGTCATGCTCGACGGGAACTTCCTCCACCACAACCCGAACCTGGCGTCGGTCACCGAGGGCTGGTGGCGGCTGGGCGAGAACGTCGGCGTCGGCCCCGATGCACCAGTGCTCCACGAGGCGTTTATGAACTCCGAAGGCCACCGCCGCAACATCATGGGCGAGTGGGACTACGTGGGCATCGGCGTCCAGGTGGAGAGCGAGTACAAGATCTGGGTCACCGTGGTGTTCATGGAGGCCTGGCCGGGCGAGCCGGTCGACCCTGAGCCGGAGCCCGCGCCGGCCGAGGTCGCCGGTGCGGACCTGCCCGCCTCCAATGCCGCCACGGTCGGCCTCGTCGACCCCGCCACCGGCATCTGGCACCTCCAGGACGCGAACGGCGCCACCACGAGCTTCTACTACGGCAACCCCGGCGACTACCCGATGACCGGCGACTGGGACTGCGACGGGATCGACACGCCCGGGCTGTACCGCCAGTCGGACGGCTACGTGTACCTGCGCAACTCGAACACGCCGGGCATCGCCGACATCCGCTTCTACTTCGGCAACCCGTCCGACGTCCCTCTCGCCGGCGACTTCGACGGTGACGGGTGCGACAGCGTCTCGCTGTACCGGCCGAGCGAAGGTGAGGTGTACGTGATCAACCGCCTCGGCAGCGAGGATCGCGGTTTGGGCGCCGCCGACTACCACTACCCGTTCGGCCGGGCCGGCGAGGTGCCGGTGACCGGCGACTTCGACGGCGACGGCATCGATACGGTCGCCATGCACGACGCGGCGGCCGCCCGGGCCCGCATCCGCAACGGCCACTCCGCCGACGCTCCCGAGGACACCATCTCGTTCGGCCACGCCGGCGACCGCGCCGTGGCCGGCGACTGGACGGGCGACCGGGTGGCCACCCTCGGCGCCTACCGGCCCGCAGGCCGCGACTTCCACGTGGACGGCGCCACCACGGCGGGCACGATCGCCCCCGACGGCGCCCGGACCACCTTCCTCCCCATCGCCGGGCGTTTCGACGCCTGATTCCCGGTGCGCTCCTCCGGCCCTGACCTGGCCCTCCCTCCAGGTCAGGGCCGGCGCACGTTGGGTGGCGCAGCCGCTTGTCAATGGCGCTCGACACCTCGATAATGGTCGGCGGGAACCGTCACACGAGGGGGAGGGCCATGAACGCAACGCTCGAAGCGGTGGTGGTGGCGGCCGCCGGGGCGATCCTCGGTGGCGCCGTGGGGTCGCTCCTGGGACCGGTCTTCGCGGTGATCTTCGCGGTGGTGGCAGGCGTCAACGGCGCCTTCGGCGGGTACCGGCAGATCTACCACTGGCGAACCTGGCAGGGCAACGTCGCCTTCGTCCTCGACTCGACGTGGGGCATGTTCGGCACGTTCCTCGGGGACATCCTGCTGGTTGCCAACCTGTTCTGGCCGGGCGTGGAGTACCGCGTCGACTGCTCCCGCCGCCAGAACCGCCACGTCTTCTTCGGCGGTGCCGCCGTCCGGCCGGGCTACGCCTTCACCCAGGGGAACGTCATCAGCAACGCCGACAGCGGCCGCGGCCTCACGCGCCCCAAGTTCCTGGAGCGCCACGAGGGCCTGCACATCTGGCAGAACCGGATGTTCGGTCCGCTGTACCAGATCGTGTACGTGCTGTGGCTCGGGCTGGGCGCGCTGGCCGGGGCGATCTTCTGGCTGTTCAACCGCCAGGAGAAGCTGTACAGCCTCGTCGAGACCGGCGCCTACTACGACAACCCCTACGAGTACTGGGCGTACGTCAACGACCACAACTGGCCGCATCCCACCGCCAACCCGAAGTTCCGGTGGCCGAGGCCCGTGGAGCAGACCGAAGAGCATCGCAAGGAGCGCCAGGAGGACCGCGGCGCCCCCTGCGTGCCACCCGCCTGAACGGCGGTCAGGGCGCCAGCACCACGTTGAGGTAGCGCTCGCCGGCGGTGGGGTCGGCCGTCGACTCGTACGTGGTCGAGTAGCGATAGGGGTCGAACCCGGGGGCGGTGACCTCGACGAGGATCTCGTGGTCGGCGAAGCCGCCGCCGAAGGTGAGGTCGAGCGGGCCCCACTCCCCCGCTGCGCCTGCGGTCACCCGGCGGCCGGTTTCCGTTCCGTCGCAGCCGCCGGAGCAGACGAACAAGGTGACCTCGGCGCCCGGCACGGCCGGCAGCCCGGCCGGGTTCGGGTCGGCGTCGAAGCTGTGGGCGGCGACGTCCCCGGCAGCCACCGTGCCCTGATACTCGACGAACGTCTCACCGGTGCACGCGGCCGCCAGGAGGGCGACGGCGAGGGCGAGGGCGGAGAGAAGGCGCATCAGGGCGGGCAGTGTATCCGGCCTCAGACGCGTAGAACCCGGAGGCACTTCGGCTTGGTGCCGCCGCGAGAGGACCAGCTCGCGGGCCTCCGGGTCCCGGTGGTCCGAGTTGGAGTCGCCACCTGCGCTTCCCTCACGGGAAGGAGCGGCGCTCGAGTAGACACGTCAGGCGCCGCTCAGCGCCCGGCCACCTCCGGGGTCCTGCAAGAACTACCACACATGTCTTGGACCACCTCCTTTCTCCGTGCCGACATGATGCCACATCTCGCCCGTGAATGCAGCTATGCGCCCGACGCGTGGCGGAGCGGGAGGTCCGGGACGTCCGCCATCTCCGCCATGGCCGGCTCGGCGGCGGCGGCGCGAGCCATGCCGCGGGCGTACCGATCGGCCGCCGGTCGGGCCGTGACGCCGTGGACGGCGATCGAGAGCAGCACGGTGACCACGACGATCCCAAAGACGTCCTCCTGGACGTCGAATCCCGGCTCTGCGAGCACCACGAGCCCGAAGACGATCGAAGCGAGCCCGCGCGGCCCGAACCACCCCAGGAAGCCGACGCTGTAGGGGCGCAGGTTCACCCCCACCAGGCTGATCGCGACAGGGAGCATCCGCACCACCGTCAAGCTCAGCCCTGCGTACACCCACGTCTCCCACCCTGCCGCCTCGACCGCCGGCCACACCAGCGAACCGCCGAAGAAGAGGAACACGAGCAGGGTGAGCAGCTGCCCCTCCGTCTCCGCGAACTGGTGGAGCTGCCCGCAGATCGGGCGGGCGACGTTGCCGAGCACGAGCCCGGCGACGAAGGCGGCGATGAAGCCGCTGCCGTCGAACAGGGTGGCCAGGGCGAAGGCCGCCACCGAGATGCCCAGCGCCGACAGCCGCTCGAACGTCGGGGTCATCCACTTCGCACGGGTGGCGAGCTCGACGGCGCGGCCGCCGCCGTACCCGGCGGCCGCGCCCACCGCGACGGCCACGAGCACCTGTTGCAGCGCGAACCGGGTCCAGAACGCCGCCGAGCCCACCTCCGTGGCCGCGGCCGCAAGCGCCAGCGCGATCGTGAGCGGTGCGAGGACGATGCCGTCGTTGAGCCCGCTCTCCACGTTCAGCGCCTGGCGGATGCGAGCGGGCACGTCGGCGGAGGCGACCACGGCCTGGCCCAAAGCCGCGTCCGTGGGGGCGAGGACCACTGCCAGTACCGCCGCCTCCCAGAGCGAGAACTCGCCGAACAGCACGGCCGCCGCCACGGTCCCGGCCACGATCGTCAGTGGCAAACCGATGGCCAGCAACCGCAGCGGCAGCGCATAACCCCGGCGCAACGCCCGCAGGTCGATGCGAGAGGCGTCCGTGAACAGCACCACCACCAGCGTCAGCTCGATGGCGACCCGCACCACCTCGTTGTCCACGTCGAGATCGACGAGGCCCAGGCCGTCGGCACCAATGAGCAGACCGAAGGCGACGAACACCATCGGCGCGCTGAGCGGCGCCCGCTCCACCCGAGCCGACACCAGTCCGTACCCCACCACGAACAGGGCGACGACGAGGAAGGAGGCGCTCTCCACCGCGCCGAAGCTAGCGTGGCATCGTGCCGCCGGACGCCCTGCACTTCACCAACGATTCCGAGGCCAACCGGTTCCTCGCCCAGGAGCCGCTGGCGCTGCTGCTCGGCATGCTGCTCGACCAGCAGTTCCCGATGGAGCGCGCCTTCTACAGCCCCTTCGTGCTGCGGGAGCGGCTCGGCGGAACCCTCGACGCCGGCGCGATCGCCGCGATGGACCCCGAGGACGTGGGCGCCGTCTTCAGCGAGCGCCCCGCCCTGCACCGGTTCCCAGGGTCGATGGGCAAGCGCGCCCACGCCCTGTGCCAGCACCTGGTCGAGCACCACGGAGGCGACGCAGCCAGCCTGTGGGCAGGAGCCGCGACCGGCAAGGAGCTGTACCGGCGGCTACGCGAGCTGCCGGGGTTCGGCGAGGCCAAAGCCCGCATCTTCGTGGGCGTGCTCGGCAAGCGGCTGGGGGTACGGCCCGTGGGTTGGGAAGAGGTCGCCGCCGACTGGCCATCTATCGCCGACGTCGCCACCTTCGATGACGTGGCGACCCTCAGGGAACAGAAACGCCAGATGAAGGCAGCGAAGAAGAAGGGCGGCTAGCGAAGCGGCACGTGGTTGGCGCAAGACCGGCGCCTCGCGCCGGCCCCCAGGTGGCCCCAGGTGGCTAGCCGACCGGCTGCAGCGTGATTGGCTGCGGATCAAAGATCCGTAACCGTCTCCTCGATGAGGAGGTCGACCACGTCGCGGAGGGCCTGCTCCTCGCTGGCGCCGTTGGCGATCGACTTCTCGTAGACGGCGATCTGGCGATCTGCGCTGGTACCGCGGCGCAGGATCTCCCACGAGTGCTCGACCTCGGCGAGGCATCCCAGCTCCTCGGCATCCGGACGCACGAGGTCGATGAACTCCTGGAGGAGCTGCTCGAAGGGGACCAGCTCGCCGCGCCCGAAGTCCATGAGGCCGGCGGAGAAGCCGTACCGCTGCGCCCGCCACCGGTTCTCGGCGATGAGCATGTTGCTGTATGCCCGCCAGCGCTGATTCTCGATCCGCATCCGGAAGAGCATGTGCAGGGTCGCCAGGTAGCTGGCGGCGACCGTCATCACGTCGTCCAGACGGGTGGAGATGTCCGCTATGCGCATCTCGATTGTGCTGTACCGCACCGACGGGCGGATGTCCCACCAGATCTTGCTGGCGTCCTCGATGAGCCCCGCCTCGACGAGCACGTCGACGTGGCGCCGGTACTCGCCCCAGCTCGAGAACTGGTACGGGAGGCCGGTGCGGGGCAGGGTGTCGAACACGCTGAGGCGGTAGCTCTTGAGCCCGGTGTTCTGCCCCTGCCAGAACGGTGACGAGGTGCTGAGCGCCAGCAGGTGGGGCAGGAAGTAGCTCACCTGGTTCATCAGGTCGATGCGCAGGTCGTCGTCGTCGATGCCGACATGCACGTGCATCCCGCAGATGACGAGCCGCCGCACGATGCCGCCCATGTCCTCGGCGAGGACGTTGTAGCGCTCCTTGTCGGTGTGGATCTGGTCTCGCCACCACGCGAACGGGTGGGTGGAGGCGGCGATCGGCGCGAACCCGTAGCGGGCGGCGACCTGCGCGACTGCGAGCCGCAATCGCCGCAGATCCTCTCGCACCTCGGCGACCGTGTCGCACACCCGGGTGCCGACCTCGATCTGGGACCGGAGGAACTCGGGGCTGACCTGGCCCTCGAGAAGGGCCTCGCACTCCTCCATCATCGTCGGCGGCGGGTCGCGGACGAGGTTGCGCGACTCGAGGTCGACGAGGAGGTACTCCTCCTCGACGCCGATCGTGAACGGGGGCTTGTGCACCTGCCGCTCCTCGGTCGCGGGTGGTGGGACCTTACCCCAGCCGGGCAGAGCTCGGCTCCCGCTCGGGCGCCGGCGGCCGCCGCGCCGTGCGGATGGCCAGGGTGGCGAACCCGGCCACTGCGATCGTGGCGAACGCGAACCATTGGAACGCGTAGCTCAGGTGGGGCCCGGAGCCGCGGGCCGGCGGGTCCGCCGGGATCGGGTCGGCGGGCCGGACCGGCGGTTCCTGCGCGATCAGCTCAACGTATGCCTCGGCCACGCCGGCGCCCCACACGGGGGCCAGCGCCTCGGGGTCGACGTGCGTGATGCGGGGTGGCAGCCCGTCGCGTGCCGCGCTCACGGCGCCGGCCCGCCGCGGCAGCCGCACTCGTCCCTCCAGGCTCACTTGGCCGGCGGGCGGAGGGCTCACCCGCGCCGGGTCCTCGATGACGGCGAGCGGCACCCACCCCCGATCGACAACCAGCAGCACCCCGCCCCCGGTGTCGAGCGCGTCGAGCACGTGGAAGCCCGAGGCGCCGCGGTGGGTGCGGCTCTGGAGCAGCACCGTGGTGCCTGCCACGTACTCCCCGGCCGCCGTCACCCGCCGGTACTCCGGATCGGCGCCCGCCAGCACGTCTGCCAGCGGCGCCGCGGGCGCGGCGACCGCCGCAGCGAGCGCCGCGTCGAGCTCGCGCCGCTGGTCGTGGCGGTCGAGCTGCCAGATCCCCAGCCTGACGAAGAGCGCAGCCGCCAACACCGCGACCAGCGCCCCGGCGATCCAGATGGGCCGCCGCACGACGTGGATCCCGGGTGCCGTCACCTGCCGTCCTCAGCGAAGCTGGTCGACCCGGCCGCCGGTGCGCCAGTAGACGCCGTCGGCCCGGGTGAGGAAGCCTTCGTCGACGAGGTAGCGACGCAACGCCGCATAGTCGGGATGGAAGAGCTGGAGCGTGAAGTTCACCTGCCGCTCCTGGTACCGGACGCCGAGCTCGAACTCCTGGGCAAGGCGTTCGAGCACCACGAGGCGCTTGTTGCGGTTGGTAGGGATCGTGTGCAGGCGGTCGCCGGAGAAGAACCGGGCGAGCACCTCTCCCTCCTCGTCGGTCCACGGCCCGGCCAGCGCCCCTGCCGAGGGCGGCTCAGCGCTGGGGAGGGCCGCGCCGAGCTGCCGCAGCGCTCCCGTGTCGAGGGCGAGGTCGTCCCGGAGCAGGCCGATGCCTCGCAGCCGCCCGACCGCACTCAGCACGTCTCTCGTGGCGACGCCGAGCGACGCCGCGAGCGCATCCACGTCGACTGGCCCGGTTGCGGCGTGGCCCAGCACGGCCAGCCGGACCGGGTCGGCGACCGCGCGCAGGACCTCGGCGGGAGTCGGCATACCAGCAGCGTACCGCCCCCCGGTGGGTGCAGAGCGTGGGGTAACCTCGACCGGTGCGCCTCTTGCTCGTCCGCCACGGGACCACCGCCGAAACTGGCAAGCGCCTCACGGGTCGCTTGCCAGGCGTCGGCTTGTCGGCCGAGGGTCGCCAGCAGGTGGCCAGGCTGGCCGAGCGCCTGGACGGCCTCGAGGTCGAGGCGCTGTACACGTCCCCGGTGCTGCGGTGCCGGGAGACCGCCCGCGGCCTCGAGCAAGCGCTCGGGCTGCGGCCGGTGCCCTACCGCAGCCTCGCCGAGGTCGACTACGGCTCATGGGCGGGGCGGTCGCTCGCCTCGCTCCGGCGAACCAAGGCGTGGCGGTGGCTCCACGTGACCCCCTCCCGCATCAGGTTCCCGGGCGGCGAGTCCCTGCCGGAGGTGCAGCTTCGAGCGGTGGCGGCCTGCGAGGAGCTGTCGCAACGGCATGCCGGGCGCCGGGTGGTGGCGGTCACCCACGCCGACGTGATCCGCACCGTGCTCAACCACTACCTCGGGGCGCCGCTCGACCTCTATCAGCGGCTGGAGGTCGGGCCGGCCAGCGTGTCGGCGCTGGAGCTGCCGGCGCAGGGCCCGCCCCGCGTGCTCGCCATCAACGCCTCGGGGCCGGCCTCGTGACCGATCTCGGTCCCGTCGAGCGGCTGGCCGCCGGCGCCGTCGGCGAGCCGGGCGCGCGGACCTTCTACCTGGAGGTCGGCGCTTTGGCGTCCACCCATTGGTTCGTGCTCGAGAAGGAGCAGGTGGCCGCGCTCGCCAGGGAAGCGCTGGCGACTCTGCGGCGGGAGGGATACGAGACGGAGGGCCCGGGCGTTCACCTGTCGCCGCCCGGCGTCGATGCGGTCCGGGTCGCCGAGATGCGGGTCGGGTATCGCGACGGGGTGTTCCACTTCGTCGTCGTGCCCGACGGCGAAGACGACGAGCCCGAGCCCCTCGAGTTCGAGGCGGCGGCGGGCGTCGTCGCCGCCATGGCGGGCCCGGCGCTGGAAGCAGTGGGGGCCGGCCGCCCGCGGTGCCCGCGGTGCGGGCTGCCGGAGGACCCCGCCGGCCACGTGTGCCCCGCGTCGAACGGGGATCTGCGCCGCCGCCGGTGAGTGGCTGGGCGCCGGAGATCGGCGAGGTCGTCGGCCGCTTCCGCCGGGCGAGCAATGCCACGTTCCTCGCTCGCACCGCCGCGGGTGACCTGGTGATCTACAAGCCGACCGCCGGCGAGCGTCCCCTGTGGGACTTTCCGCCCGATACGCTCGCCGCCCGGGAGGCGCTGACCTACGAGGTCAGCGAGGCACTCGGCTTCGGGGTGGTGCCGGAGACCGTGCTCGGCGATGGCCCGCTCGGGCCGGGCTCGATCCAGCGATTCGTCGACGTGGACGACGACTTCGAGCCGGTCGAGCTCCTCGCTGGGCCCGACCCCGTGCTGTGGCCGGTGGCGGTGCTCGACCTGGTCTGCAACAACGCCGATCGCAAAGCCGGCCATCTGATGCGGGCCGGTGGGCGGATCTTCGGGGTCGATCACGGCCTGACGTTCCACCCGGACGAGAAGCTGCGGACGGTGCTGTGGAACTTCTCCGGCGCGCAGTTGCCCGATGTCTATGTGGAGGCGCTGCGGCGAGGGGCGGCAGAGCTCGACGGCGCATTGGGAGCGCGCATCGCCGAGCTGATCGGGAAGGAGGCGGCGCGCGCCACGGCATCGCGGGTCGCTGCCCTCGTGGCGCACCCCGTCCACCCGCCGCCTCCCGAGGACCGGCCCGCACTCCCCTGGCCACCGTACTGAGGCGCCGGGCGGTCAGCCGCCGCGGGCGACTGCGCCCGCCCGCCGGGGGTCGGCGGCGCCGAACAGGCCCGCCCGGGGGTCCCACATGGCGGCCTGAACCCCACCGAAATACATCGACAGGTCGGGGAAGGGTCGCAGCACCCGCTCCGCTCCCCTGGTGACGGGCACGCCCGGCTCGAACGCCACGGTCGGCTCGCCGTCGAACACCTCCACGTGGAGCCGGGGGTGTTCGACGGCCTCGGTGAGCGCCATGTTGAGATGGACGAAGTTCACGAGGACCTGCGTGATGGCCGTCGTTATGCGATCCGCGCCGGGTGAGCCGATGGCGAGCACTGCGCCGTCGGCGCGGCGGGCCACGGTCGGCGCCATGTTGGACGGCAGCCGGGTGCCGGGAGGAAGCGCGTGGTACCCCTCGGGGTGCAGCTCGACCTCGCCGAGCGAGTTGTTCAGCCACAACCCAGTGCCCGGCACCATGACGCCCGAACCGTAACCGGCCGACATGGTGGTGGCGCACGCGTTGCCGTCGCTGTCGACCGCCGACACATGGATCGTGGAGGGCGACGCGAGCAACGCTCCCAACTCCCCCAGTCGCGCATGCTCGAGCAACGCTGCCACCGGCCCGGCGACGTCGGTGGTGCCGTCCAGCTGATGCCGGCGATAGTCGAGCACGGCCGCCTGGACGTCGACCATGGTGGAGGTCGTGCTCGCATCCCACTGCCGGAACTCGAGGCGGTCGAGCAGCATCACCATCGCCGCCATCGTCGCGCCGCCGATGGCAGGCGGCGGGTTGGCGGCGACCGTCCAGTCGTCGAGTTCCACCACGATCGGCTGCCGGGCCACGGCTTCGTACTCCGCCAGGTCGGTCGCGGTCAGCAGCCCGCCGTTGGCGGCGACGTCGTGGGCGATCTGGCGTCCCAACGTGCCGGTGTAGAAGGACGCCGCGCCTTGCTCGGCCAGCAGGCGCAAGCTGTGCTCGAGGTGGGGAACGTGCATGCGCTCCCCCGCAGCGAGCCGGGTGCCGTCCGGGTGGTGGATCACCGCCCGGCTGTCGGGGTGCCAGCCGAAAATCGGCTCGGCGGCGTACGCGAAGTACTCCGCCGACGCCATCGGCAGCGGGAAGCCGCGCTCTGCCCAGTCGATGGCCGGCTCGACCACCGCCGGCCACGGGAGCGCTCCGAAGCGCTCCGAAGCCAGGCCCAGGCCCGCGAACGCGCCCGGGGTGGCGACGGAGCCGTAGCCGACGATGGTTGTCATGCCGCCGCCGTATGCCATCTCGACGTCGATGGCCCCGCCGCCGAAGCGCTCCGGTGGCGCGTCGCGGCCGGGCATCTCGGCGTACGCGTCGATCACGACGGGATCGCCGCCAGCGGGCCAGACGGTGATGAAGCCGCTGGCGGCGGGCGCTACTAACCCCGGTTCGGTGCACAGCGACACCAGCGCGGCGGCGACTGCGGCGTCGATGGCGTTGCCGCCGTGGTCGGCGACGCCGGCGCCGGCCTCGGCAGAGATCTGCGAGCCGGCAGCCACCGTGACCCTGCGCATGACGGGCCAGGGTAGCCGGGGACCGGTGCCCGCTCATGGGCCGGGGTCCCCGGCGGGCCCGACGAATGGCTCGATGTCGGGCGGGTCGCGCAGGCACACCTGGCTGGCGACGATCTCCACCCGGCTGCGCCGGCCGCCTTTCCCCTCCCAGAACCGCCGCTGCACGGTGGCGGCGACGAAGATGGGATGCCCGGGCTTCGGGTCCTCGGCGAGCAGGGAGTCCGCCGGGTCCCACAGGATCACCGGCACGACGTCGATGCGCTTGTGTGGCGATGCGGAACGGGTGGTTACCAGGTAGCGGACGAGCCGGCCGCCTCCTTCCAGCTCCCGCAGCTCGGGAGGGGCGGCGAGGTGGCCGGCCAGCACGACGATGTTGTGGTCCATGACATCCCCTGTTCCGGGGAGGTGCGGGAGCGACGATCAAGGTACGAGGCGGGTGTGACGAGAACGCGGGACCTAGAGTCCCTGCCCGTGGATGTGTCCTATCGCCAGCTCTCCGACCGCCTCTACCTCATCGACGCGGGCATGCATGGCGAGCCTCAGCGGCTGGCCTGTTACTACTTCGACACGCCAGAACCGGTCCTGGTCGAGTGCGGCCCTTCGGTCAGCCGCGGTCCCCTCGTGGCTGCGCTCGACGAGCTCGGGGTCGACGATCTGGCGGCGATCGTGGTGACGCACATCCACCTCGACCACTCCGGCGCCGCCGGCCACTTGGCCGCCCGCTACCCGGGCGCCCGGATCGGTGTGCATGGAGCGGGCGCCAGGCACCTCGTGGATCCGAGCCGGCTGTGGGCGTCGGCGACGCGCATCTACGGCGAGGAGGGCATGCGGACGATGTGGGGGCCGATGGAGCCGGTGGCCGAGGACCGGCTGCTGATCCTCGACGAGGGCGACCGGGTGCCGCTCGGTGGTGGACGCGCGATCGAGGTGATGTACACGCCTGGCCATGCCAGTCACCACGTGGCCTTCCTAGAGGAGGACTCGGGCGGGTGCTTCGTGGGCGACGCCGTCGGCATCGTGTTCCCGCACGGGCACGTCGTCCAACCGAACAGCCCGCCTCCGGAGTTCGACCCACATCTGATCACGGTGCAGCTGCGGCGCATGGCGCGCCGGGATCCCCGGTTCCTCGGCTTCGCCCACTTCGGTGAGCACACCGACCCGGGTCGGGCGCTCGCCGAGGCCGAGGAGCGTCTGTGGGACTGGGTTCGGTTCGCGGAGACCCTGCCCGCCGACGATCTCGACGCTGCAGCCCGGCTACTGCGGGAGTGGGTCCTGGCGGGTTACCGGGCCGAGGGCCACGACGACGCCATGCTCGCCACCTACGACGTCAACACCTACTGGCCGATGCACGTGACCGGCATCCAGCGCTGGCTCGCTCAGCGGGAACACTAGGCCGCGTACGACGAAGAGGGCCCGGCACCGGTCAGGCCCGCCGGCTCGGGAGTCCGCAGCCCGTACACGTAGATCGCCATGCCCAGCTCGAGGTGCGTGCGGAGGAAGTCCATGTCGGTGTTGGTCACCCGGATGCAGCCGTGTGACGCGGGCCACGGCGGCACGCTGGGCGAGCCGTGGATCGCATAGCCGCCCCGGAAGTAGTACGGCTTGTACATGGCACCGAGGTACGACGTGTGGTGGTAGGGCCGCTCGAAGTAGAACTCGAAGCGGCCCTCGGGGGTCCGGGCCCGAACCTGGTTGCCGGCGTAGTTGGTGAAGGTGCCGCCGTTGCCCGAGGAGACCGGCAGCACGAACTCGACCCGGTTGGCGGTGACGTAGTACAGCACCTGCCGGTCCAGGTCGATCTCGATGCGGTCCGCCTCGCTGCGCGCTCGCACGGTGGGCCGCTCGGAGAGGAGGGCCCAGTCGCTCGGCCTGAAGACGCCGTCGCGCTCCAGCCCGTGGTGCTTCTGGAACGCGAGCACCGCCTGGTGCGTGGCTCCCCCGAAGCGGCCGTCGGTCTCGCCCGGACGGAAGCCGGCCGCGGTGAGCCGGCGCTGCAGGCGAGCGACATGGGTGCCTTCCGCCCCCAACTCGAGGGCGGTGACGGCCGTGGGCGGAGCGGGCACGGCGTCGGGAGGCCCCTCGCCCGACGGGAAGAGCGAGGCGACGGCCAGGATGATGGCGGCGAAGTGGGTCACCGGCGCTCCTCCTCGGCGGAGTGGTGGTCCTTCGTCCTGCTGGTTCGCACCCTACCCGCCCATCGGCCGGTCGCTCCACATTGTCAACGATCGATGGCGGCGTCCAGTTCCTCGAGCCCCGGGAACGACGGGTCGTGGCGAGCGATCGCCGTGCGCAGCCGGTCGGCGGCGTCCCGGTCGTCGAGGGTGGCTGCGGCGCGGGCCGCGACATACCACAGGCGCAGATCCTCCTCGAAGGGCTCGGCGACGATCCGCTTGGGGTTGACGACCTCCCACGCCTCCCGCGCCCGCTCCCGATCGAGCAGGTGTGAGGCGTACACGACCCGGCCTTCCTTCATCGTGGCGGGGCTGGCACCGTGGTGCTGGAGGAGGCGCCACACCTCGTCGATATCGTCGTCGCGGCCCAGCGCACGCAGCACGTCCATCTCCACGGGCATGTGGGTCGTGTCGCCCGAGAGGCGCCGGTAGGTGCGGAGCTCCTTCAACGCCAGGTCCCACCGCCCCAGCCGGTAGGCCGAGAGGCCGAGCAGCTCGCGGACGGTGGCGTCACGCGGCGACAGCGTCTTCGCAGCCTCCGCCCGCTGCAGGGCACGCCGGTGGCGGCCCTCGACGAAGGCGGTGGCGGCCTCCTGCAGGGCTGCCAGCGCTCCGGCCACTCGCGCCTTGGGGGTGACCCGAACGAGGCTCTCGTGGACCCAGCGGGGAAGCTGCACCGATCCACTCTTGGCGATCGCGGCCGCGGCGCTCCCTTTGCGGGGCGGAGGGCCCGAGCGTGGGGCGCGCCCTGGTGGCTTCCCACCCTTCCCGTCACGGCGTGACCGGGCTTGGCCGCTGTCGTCGTTCACCGTGGTTCTCCTGACGCGATTGGAGCCGCCCCTTTGGGCGGCTCCAATGATAAGAACCGGCGGCGACCTACTCTCCCGGGGGCTCCCGCCCCAAGTACCATCGGCGCTGGCGGGCTTAACTTCCGTGTTCGGAATGGGAACGGGTGGGTCCCCGCCGCAATCGCCACCGAAAAGGTGTGAGCACTCGACACCTCGAGCACTCCATAGCGAGCACAAGTCGTAATGGATTCAATTCAAGCCCT
>JBFJZV010000046.1:0-17815 GCA_041621915.1 Acidimicrobiia bacterium
CCGCCATGGCCGCGGGCACCATCGTCATGAGCGCCACCAGAAGCACAAACCCGGCACGCGTGGTGTGCCTAGTCACTCGATGGCGACGAAGAGGCGCTCAGCCGCGAACAAGCCGACACCAACCGATCGGTGGCCGTCGACGTCCACGGTGAGCGTCCCGTGCGGCGCTCGCTGCACGACCGTCACGCGGGCACCCGGGCGGAGCCCCGCCTCGTCGAGGAAGCCCATCATCTCCTGGTCCAGCTCCAGTTCCTCCGAGATGCGCTCCAGCGGCCGCCCTTCGCCGGGCTCGAGCTCGGCGAGCGACCGCATCTTCGGTGGCCGGTAGCCGGCGCCTGGGATCGGGTTGCCGTGCGGGCAGGTCTTCGGGTCGTCCATGACCGCCCACATCGCCGCCTCGACGTCGTCGGAGATGGTGTGCTCCCACACCGCTGCTTCCTCGTGGACCTTTGCCCACGGCAACTTGAGGACCTCGGCCAAGAACCTCTCCGCGAGGCGGTGGCGCCGGACCACCACCTCGGCCAGGTGGCGTCCCTCGGCCGTGAGCCGGATGCCGCCGTCCGTGTCGACCAGGCCGTCGGCCGCCATCTTGCGGAGCATCTCCGACACGCTGGGCCGGCTGACCCCGAGCCAGTCGGCGATCCGGGCCTGGATGACGTCGATGTCTTCCTCCTCGAGCTCGTAGATGGCTTCCACGTACTCGCGGTAAGTCGCCCGGTAGGTGCTGGATTCCACCCACCGATCGTAGCCCGGCCGTCTGTTAGGCGCGCCTACCACCAAGCGTTAGGCTTCTTTGCATCATCGGCGTAGTGGGAATAGAGGACCCTATGAGGCGCACGATCACATGGCTCGCGGCAGTGGCGCTGGTCGGCGCGGCGTGCGGGTCGAACGGCGGTGAGCTGACCGTGTACTCGGGCCGCAGCGAGGACCTGGTGGGGCCGCTGATCGCTCAGTTCGAGGACGCGGAAGGCATCGGCGTGACCGTCCGGTACGCGGGCAGCACGGAACTGGCGGCGACCCTGCTCGAGGAGGGGGACCGCTCGCCGGCCGACGTGTTCTTCGCCCAGGACCCGGCGTCGCTGGGCGCCGTGGCGCTGGCCGGCCTGTTCGAGCCGCTTCCCGAAGCAATCGTCGGGACGGTTCCGGCGCGGTTCGCCGACGCGGAGGGCCGCTGGGTGGGGGTGTCCGGACGGGTCCGCGTGATGGTCGTCGGCGCAGGTGTCGAAGGGGTGGGCTCGGTCGCCGACCTCACCGCTCCCGAGTGGGAGGGCCGGCTCGGCATCGCGCCGTCCAACGGATCGTTCTTGGCGTTCGTGGCGGCCATGCTGCTCACGGACGGGGAGGACGCCACCCGGGCATGGCTCGAGGGGATCGCCGCCAACGAGCCGCAGAAGTACGCCAACAACTCTTCGATCGTCGACGCGGTGATCCGTGGTGAGGTCGACGCCGGGCTCGTCAACCACTACTACCTGCTGCGGGCGATCGCCGAGCAGGGCGACGTGCCCGCCGCCAACCACTTTCTCGACCCGAGCGACCCGGGAGCGCTGGTGATGCCGGCTGGGGCGGGGACGCTCGCCTCGAGCGACGACCCCGACGCCGCGGCCCGGTTCGTGGAGTACCTCCTCTCGGCCGAGGCCCAGCGCTACTTCGCCGAGGAGACGTTCGAGTACCCGCTGCGGACAGGGATCGCCCCCGCCGCCGGCCTGCCCCCCCTCGACGACGTGGCCGGTCTGGACGTCGACCTCTCCAAGCTCGCCACGACCCTCGACCTGGCCACCGAGCTGGTCGCGCAGTCCGGGCTGCTGTGACCTCGCCAGGCGACGTCACCGTCCTCGACGCGCCGGTCCGCCCCGCGCCCCCGCCGCCGCGAGCACGCCGCCACCGCGCCCCCTGGGCGCTCTGGGCCGTCGCGTTGGCGGTGCTGCTGCCGGTGGCGGTGCCTCTCGGCGCCATGTTCGGGCGGCTGCTGGGCGACGCAGGCGATGCAGGGGCGGTGCTGTGGTCGATGCGCACCGTCCGGCTGCTCGCACAGACGCTCGCCCTCACGGCGACGGTGACCGTGGCGGCCGCCGCCGTAGGGGTGGCCACCGCGTGGCTCACGACGCGCACCGATCTGCCGGGGCGCCGCGTGTGGTCGACACTGGCCGCGCTACCGCTGGTGCTGCCCTCCTACGTGATCGCGCTGACGCTGATCGCCGCGTTCGGGGCGGGCGGGCTGCTGGCCGGCGTCGCCGGGCTCGATGCGCTCCCCGCCGCCTCGGGGGCGGTGGGCGCCTGGCTGGCGCTGACGATCGCCACGTACCCCTATGTGCACCTCATCGTGTCGGCGGCACTGCGCAAGCTCGACCCTGCTCACGAGGAGGCCGCCCGCGGGCTCGGAGCGGGCCGATGGCGGGCGTTCCGCACCGTCGTGCTCCCGCAGCTCCGCCCGGCGCTGGCGGCTGCCTCGCTGTTGGTGTCGCTGTACACGCTCTCCGACTTCGGGGCCGTCTCGCTGATGCGCTTCGACGCGTTCACCCGCGTGATCTACGCCCAGTACCAGGGGCGGCTCGACCGGACGCCTGCCGCGGTGCTCGCCGCAGTGCTCATCGTGGTGGCCGGCGTGGTGCTGTGGGCCGAGGCGCGCAGCCGCGGCCGGGCGGCGTACTACTCACACCGTCCCGCCCGCCCGGCGCGGGCGGTCGCGCTGTCCCGCCGGGCTCGGGCCGTTGCCGTCACCTTCCTGTCCGCAGTGGTCGCCGTCGCCCTGGTGCTGCCGCTCGGCACGCTCGCCGCCTGGGTGGTTCGCGGCGCCCGGCGCGGCGACGCCCCCGCCATCCCGTGGGACGCCGCGTGGGGCTCGATCTGGGTGTCGGCGGCCGCGGCAGCCGTCGCGCTCGTGGCGGCGGTGCCGATCGCCGTGCTGGTCGTCCGCTACCGATCACGGGCGTCTGTGGCGCTCGACCGGTCGGTGTACGGGGTGTTCGCGCTTCCGCACATCACGGTGGCGCTGGCGATGGTCTTCTTCGCGGTCACCTACCTCGGCCCGCTGTACCAGGGCTTCACGGTGCTGATCGTCACGTACGCAGCCCTGTTCATGCCGCAGGCGAGCGGGGCGGCTCGGGCCGCGCTGGAGCAGGTCAACCCCCACCTCGAGGAAGCGGCCCGCAGTCTCGGGCGCGGGCCCCTGAGGACCATCGCCGAGGTCACCGTGCCGCTGATCGGGCGGGGGCTGCTGGCCGGCGGAGCGCTGGTGTTTCTCACCACGATGAAGGAGCTGCCCGCCACGCTGCTGCTGCGGCCCACGGGCTTCGACACCCTGGCGGTCGACATCTGGCAGGCGGCGAGCGAGGGGTTCTTCGCCCGGGCGGCTGCACCGGCGCTGCTGCTCGTGGCGGTGTCGGCGCTGCCGCTGTACCTCGTCGTGGGGCGCCGGTATGCGGCCTGAGGCGCCGGCCGCGCACATCACCGCCTCCGGGCTCGTGAAGCGGTTCGGCGACGTGGCCGCGCTCGACGGCTTCGACCTGTCCGTGGGCGCCGGCACGATCCTCGGCCTGCTCGGCCCGTCGGGCTGCGGCAAGACCACCGCATTGCGGGTGATCGCCGGATTCGAGCTGCCCGACGCGGGCGCCGTCGCCATCGGCGGCCGCCCGGTCGTCGGCCCGGACCTGGCGGTGCCGCCGGAGCTGCGGAGGGTGGGCATGGTGTTCCAGGACTATGCGCTGTTCCCGCACCTCACCGTGGCCCGCAACGTCGGCTACGGGCTGCCGCGCGGCAACCAGGCGGCGCGGGTGGTGGAGGCGCTCGACCTGGTCGGCCTCGCCGGGCACGGCTCGGCGATGCCACACGAGCTGTCGGGCGGCGAGCAGCAGCGGGTGGCGCTGGCGCGAGCCCTGGCGCCGCAGCCGGAGGCGATCCTCCTCGACGAGCCCTTCTCCAATCTGGACGCTCCGCAGCGGGACCGGATGCGGCGGGAGGTCCGCACCATCCTCGTGGAGGCCCGCACCACGGCCGTGTTCGTCACCCACGACCAGGAGGACGCCCTCGCCACCAGCGACGTGGTGGCGGTGATGCGGGCCGGCCGAGTGGTGCAGGTGGCTCCGCCCGACGAGGTGTACCGGCGCCCGGTCGACGCGTGGGTGGCCCGGTTCCTCGGGGAGGGGCTGGTACTGGACGGGCTCGCCCGGGGGGACGTGGTCGAGACCGCGGTGGGGCTGCTCCCGCTGACCGCGCCGGCCCACGGCGAGGTGGAGGTGTTGGTGCGGCCCGAAGCGGTGCGGCTGGCAGTGGCCGCCGACGGCGCCGGACAGGTGGTCGATCGGGAGTTCTACGGCCACGACCAGCTCGTCACGGTGGAGCTGGCGGGAGGAGTTCGCATCCAGTCGCGGCTCGGCCCTGCGCCGACGCTGCTGCCCGGGGAGCGCGTGTCGGTGGCGGTCGAGCAGGCCGTCGCGTTCGGGGCCTAGGAGGGTGGTCCCGGCGCCAGCGGCGGCTCCCAGCCGGCCGGCGGCGGCTCGTCGCGAGGTGGGGGCAGCAGGAACGGATCGTCCGGGCCGGGACGCGCCTCCGCCCGCGCAGCCCACCCGCCCAGCAGCCATGCGCCGCTCCCCCAGACGGCTACCACCAGGTACAGCGCGAGCCCGCCCACGGGCAGCAGCCATATGACCGCCCGCCACCCCAGGGCGGCCACGACGAAGCCGGCGAGTAGGCCGCCCCGGCGGCGCAGCAGCCAGGTCCCGGCGGCCGCCAGCGCCGGGATCGGGCCGAAGAACAACGCGCCCAGCCACATGGCGGCGAGCAGCACCGCCAACGGGATGCCGACGATCGTGAGTGCCAGGCCGATCGCAACGACCGGCGCGAGCGCGGCGAAGGCGAGGCCGGCCCCCAGCGCAGCCCACGGCCGGGCGCCGGCGCTGGTCGCGGCCCGGAGCCAGGTGCGCCGCAGCAGCCACGCCAGCACGACCCCTGCCACCACCAGGCCGAGCACGCTGAAGATCCCGGTCACCCGACCGGCGGCTCGCCGCCACAGCGTCGCCCGGGCATCCCTGCGGAACACCTGGCCTGCGACCTCAGCGCCGCTCTCGATGGCTGCCTCGTCGTCGGCGCGGTACGCCACGTCGCCGCCCACCCGCGCCGAGCCGCCGAGCGCCAGAGAGCGCACTGCCACGTCCAGGCTCCGGCCGATCGCGCCGCCGACCCGAACGCTGCCGACCTGGCCGCGCACGTCGCGCCCGACCTCGCCGGTGATCCCCAGCCCGCCGGCCGTGGCCAACACGTCGCGGCCGACGTCCCCACCGACGTTCGCCGACCACCCGAGCACGGCGACGTCGTCACCCACCCGGCCACCCGGGGCCACCGTCACGTTGCGGCTGGCGACCCGGAGCGACCCCGTGACCTCGCCGGCCACGACCACCTGGTCCCAGGCGACCCCGAGGAGGTCGCCCTCCACCCGCCCGGTGACGATCACGTCGCGGGCGGCAAACACCAGGTCGCCCTCCACGACCCCTTCGATGAGCACCCGGCTCCCGAAGGCATAGAGGTCCTCCCGCTGGACGTCACCTTCCTGGATGATGACGGTGGTGGCTTGCGCCACGGTCGGGATCAGCCGGGGCAGTGGGACGAGCACCACGCCCACGAAGGCGAGCGCCAAGAGCCGGCTAGAGCGGGAGCGCATCCGCGGCAGCCCGCAGTAGCGCCCACGGGTAGACCCCGAAGGCGACTGTCACGGCCACGGTCACCAGTAGCACGAACCGGATGGGCAGCGGCGGCTCGGGCTCGGCCCGGGCGGTGCCCGGCGCCGGGGCATGGGCAGGCGCCTGCATGTACATCAGGACGATGACCCGTAGATAGAAGAACAGGCCTGCGGTGGCGGCGACGACGCCCACCACGACCAGCCACAGGTAGTCGGCGTCGATGGCGGTCTGGAACACGGCCACCTTGCCGGCGAACCCGGCTGTGAGTGGGATGCCGCCCATCGCCAGCATCAGCACCATCACCGAGCCGGCCAGGAGCGGCGACCGGGCGCCGAGGCCCGCCAGGTCGGTAAGGGCGGTGCTGCCGCCGGCCGGGCCCGACAGCACCGAGGCCGCCGCGAACGCACCAACCACCTGGAACAGGTACGTGGCGAGGTAGAACCACAGCGCATCGATCCCGTCGCCGCCGGCCACCAGGGCCATGAGCATGAACCCGGCATGGGCCACCGACGAGTAGGCGAGGAGCCGCTTGAGATCGGTCTGGGCGATGGCGAGCACCGTTCCCACCACCACCGACACCGCGGCCAGCGCGGCGACCACCGGGGCCCAGTCGTCGATGTAGGCGGCGAGCGGCACCGCCAGGATGCGGGCGAGCGCCACGAAGCCGCCCAGCTTGGCGGCCGCGGCGATGAACCCGACCGCTCCACCGGGAGCGCCCTGGTAGACGTCCGGCGCCCACATGTGGAACGGCGCCGCGCTCACCTTGAAGCCGAGGCCGACGATCATCAGCCCGATCGCGACCAGCAGGATCGCCGGCTCCAGGATCAGGTTGGCGGTGAGGAAGGCGGCGCCGTCGTACAGCGACGTGGTGCCGGTGGAGGCGAAGAACAGCGCCACGCCGTAGAGGAACACCGCCGAAGCGAAGGCCCCCAGCAGGAAGTACTTGAGGGCGGACTCGTCGGCCTCCGCCCGCTCGCGGGTGAAGCCGGCGAGCACGTAGAGGCTGATCGACATCACCTCGAGGCTGAGGAACACGAACACGAGGTCGGCCGCCGCCGCCATGAGGTGCGCGCCGGCCGCGGCCACCAGCACCAGCGAAACGAACTCGGCGCCGCGCCGCCCCAGCGTCTCGACCAGCGGCCACGCGGCGGCGAGGCCCAGCCCGGCGACGATCACCGCCAGCAGGCCCCCGAGGACCGCGAACCCGTCCACGGCCAGCATCCCGGAGAAGTGGAGCGCCGGCTCACCGGCCTCGCCGACCACCTCCCGCCACTGGAAGGCGAGAAAGACGGCGGTCACCAGCAGCGACGCCCCGGCCGGCCACGCCCAGCCCCTGGGGCGAGGTGACCACACGATCTCCACCAGCAGCACGGCCAGCGCGCCCACGCCGAGGGCCACCTCGGGGGCGATCGCCAGGAAGTCCATGTTCTCCATCAGCGCGCCCTCACTCCTCTGCCACCGGGTCGCCGCCGCCGAACTCGGGGACGTCGTAGTCCGTCGTCGCTTCTATGCGGGTGAGGATGTCGGTCACCGCCGGCTCGATGCGGTCGAGCGCCGGCTTCGGGTAGACGCCGAGGAACACGATCAGCACCACCAGCGGCGCCAGCACCAGCTTCTCCCGCAGGTCGAGGTCGGCAAGGACCTCGTTCTCGGGCTTGTCTACGGGGCCGGTGAAGATCCGCTCGTACGCCCACAGCATGTAGACCGCGGCGAGCACCACCCCGAACGCGGCAATGATCGCCCAGACGGGGAGCGACAGGTAGCTGCCGACCAGCACCAGGAATTCGCCGATGAACCCGTTGAGGCCAGGCAGCCCGATCGAGGCGAACGCCATGAAGAGGAACGCGCCGGCGAAGATCGGCATCACGCGCGCCAGCCCGCCATAGTCGGAGATCATCCGAGTGTGGCGGCGCTCGTAGATCATGCCGACGAGGAGGAAGAGCGCGCCGGTGGTGAGCCCGTGGTTGACCGACTGGATCACGCCTCCCTGGAGACCCTGGCGGGTGAGCGCGAAGATGCCGAGCACGACGAAGCCGAGGTGGCTCACCGACGAGTAGGCGACCAGCCGCTTCAGGTCGGGCTGGACGATCGCGACCACGGCCCCGTAGATGATCCCTATGACGGCCAGCGTGGCGAGCACCGGGACCAGGTCGACGGTGGCCTCCGGGAACAGGGTCAGGTTGAAGCGCAGGAACCCGTAGACGCCCATCTTCAGCAGCACCCCGGCCAGCAGCACCGACCCGGCGGTGGGCGCCTCCACGTGCGCGTCCGGGAGCCAGGTGTGGAGGGGGAAGATCGGTACCTTCACCGCGAACGACGCCGCAAAGGCGCCGAACAGCCAGAACTGGGCGGTGCGGGTGAGGTCGACGCCGAGCAGCGCCGTGTAGTCGAAGGTGGGGACGCCGAGGTCGTCGCCGGCGATGATCGCCAACGCCAGGATCCCCGCCAGCATCAGCGCAGAGCCGATGGCGGTGTAGAGGAAGAACTTCACCGCGGCGTACACGCGGCGCTCGCCTCCCCATACGCCGATGAGGAAGTACATCGGCACGAGCATCACTTCCCAGAACACGAAGAACAGCAACAGGTCGAGCGACACGAAGACGCCCAGCAGCCCCGCCTCCAGCAACAGCATCGACGCCATGTAGGCCTTCGGCTGCTTGTCGACCTTGGCGCTGGCGAGGATCGAGATCGGCACCAGGAAGGCCGTCAGCGCCACCAACAGCAGCGAGATGCCGTCGATGCCGACGTGGTACGCCACGCCCCACGGCTCGTACCACGACACCCGCTCGACGAACTGGAACCCGGAGATCGTCTCGTATTCCCACAGGATGTACCCGCTCGCCGCGAGCGGCAGCAGCGATACCGCGAACGCCACGGGCAGCAGCAGCTCGGACCTGCTGCGCGGCACGAGTGCCACCACCACCGCTCCCAAGACCGGCAGCAAGATGAGCGCGGAGAGGATCGGGAACGTCATGGTCGAGCTCCCCGGGAGCGCGGCTGCGTCGACGCGTGCGCGCCTGCCCCCCCACCACCGCGCAGCGGCAACCCTCCGCGGCGCCGAGGGCCCCCCCACTGCAACCCGACTCCGAGCTGGGGCGCCCACCGCAGACCTGGGCCACTGCCCGGGCCGCCACCACCGCGCAGCGGCAACCCTCCGCGGCGCCGAGGGCCCCCCCACTGCAACCCGACTCCGAGCGGGGGCGCCGCAAGAGTCACAGCCCGCTCCTCATCAGCATCCAGGCGAGGACGCCGATCGTGCCGCCGAGGAGGATGACGGCGTAGTTGCGGACGAAGCCGCTCTGCACCGGCTTCAACGCGGCGCCGATCCGGCGCACCAGCACGCCGACGCCGTTGACCGCGCCGTCGACCACCCGCTGGTCGGCGACGAAGGCGAGCCACGCCGAGGCGAGCTTGCCCGGCAGGACCAGGGTGTTGCCGTAGACGTCGTCGAGGTAGTAGCCGCCCCGCAGCACCCGCCATGACAACGACGCCTCCTCGGGCACCTCGTCACGCGAGGCGTAGCGCCGCCAGGCCAGCGCGATGCCGGCCAGCGCGGCGAGCACCGACACCCCGGCCAGCACCCACGGCGTCAGGTTCTCGGGGGGATGGCCCAGCGAGACGAGCTCGAATGCCGGCTCCAGGAAATGCTCCAGCGTCAGCCGCCAGGGCGTGTTGACCAGACCGCCCACCGCCGACAGTCCGGCGAGCGCCAGCAGCGGGCCGGTCATCACGAGCGGCGATTCATGGGCGTGGACCCCCTCGTCCCAGCGCGGCTTGCCGAAGAACGTGAGGTAGATCAGCCTGGTCATGTAGAAGGCGGTCAGGAGCGCGGTGACGATGCCGACCCCCCAGAGCACCACGTACCAGCCGCCCTGCTCGAACGTCACCGCGAGGATCTCGTCCTTCGACCAGAACCCGGCGAACGGCGGGATGCCGCTGATCGCGAGCCAGGCGATCGCCATGGTGGCGAAGGTCACCGGCATGGCCTTGCGGAGCCCGCCCATCTTGCGCATGTCCTGTTGGTCGGCGAGGCCGTGGATCACGGAGCCTGCGCCCAGGAACAGCAGCGCTTTGAAGAAGGCGTGCGTCATGAGGTGGAACATGCCGGCGACGTACGCGGTGGCGCCGACGCCGAGGAACATGTAGCCGAGCTGGCTGATCGTGGACCAGGCCAGCACTCGCTTGATGTCCCACTGGGCCAGCGCGATGGTGGCGGCGACCAGCGCGGTGGCGGCGCCCAGCGTGGCAACGAGGCCGGACGAGAACGGCGCGAGCTCGAAGAGCGCGCCGGTGCGGGCCACCATGTACACGCCGGCGGTGACCATCGTGGCGGCGTGAATCAGCGCCGACACCGGCGTGGGGCCCTCCATCGCGTCGGGCAGCCACACGTGCAGCGGGAGCTGTGCCGACTTGCCGGCCGCGCCGACCACCAGCAGCAGCGTGATCGCGGTGGCGGTGCCCGTGGTGAGCACCTCGGCGGCCTCCTCGAACACGGTGCCGTAGGAGAACGTCCCGAAGCTGGCGAAGACCACCATCAACCCGATGAGGAACCCGAAGTCGCCGATGCGATTGACGACGAACGCCTTCTTGCCGGCCGCCGCCGCCGACGGCCGCTCGAACCAGAACGAGATCAGCAGGTACGAGCTGAGGCCCACCAACTCCCAGCCGACGAACAGCAGTCCGAAGTTGGCGCCGAGCACCAGGATCAGCATCGACGCCGCGAAGAGGTTGAGGTAGGCGAAGAACCGCCCGTAGCGGGGGTCGCCGTGCATGTAGCCGATCGAGTACACGTGGATCAGCGTCCCCACCCCCGTGACGATGAGCGTCATCATCGCCGCCAACGGGTCCCACAGGAGCGCAGCGTCGAGGCCGAGCCCGGGCATCCATTCGAAGAGGCGCACCGTCTCGCCGTGCTCGCCGCCCTGGACGAAGTCGATGGCGTTGACCGCGGCCAGGATGAAGCCGGCGCCGATCGTGGACGAGGCGATCCACCCCGACGCAGGCTCGCCGATCCGGCGCCCGAACGTGAGCAGCAGCAGCGCCCCGGCCAGCGGCAGCGCTATCGCGAGCCAGATCAGGTCGACCATCGCATCAACCCCGCAGGCTCGCGAGCTCGTCGACCGAGGCGGTGGCCCGGGTCCGGAACACTGCGACGATGATCGCCAGCCCCACCACGACCTCGGCTGCGGCCACCACCATCACGAACAGCACGGCCACCTGGCCGGTGATCACGCCGACCTCCCGCCCTGCCGCGACGAACGACAGGTTGACGGCGTTGAGCATCAGCTCCACCGACATGAACATGACCAGCGCGTTGCGCCGCACGAGGATCCCGGCGGTGCCGATGGAGAACAGCACCGCCGCCAGCGCCATATACCAGCCCGGGGTGACGGTCATGCCTGCTCCTGCTCCCGCTCACGTGTGCGGTACTGCGCCAGCGCGATCGTGCCGGCCGCGGCCACGATGAAGAGCAGGCCGGTGATCTCGAACGGCAGCACCCAGGTCTCGAACAGCGCATCGGAGATCGCCTCGATGCTCCCCTCCGGCTCCACCGGGTTGCGAGCGCCGGTGACCCACGCCGCTCGGCCGGCGACCAGTACCGCCGCCGACAGCAGCACCGCGAGGATCACCGCAGCCTGCCGCTGGAACGGCAGCCGCTCTGATCGGTCTTCGGCCTTGTCCACACCGATCAGCATCACCACGAACAGGAACAGCGTCAGCACCGCCCCGGCGTAGACGATCACCTGGACCACGGCGATGAAGTGCCCGGCGCCGAGCACGTAGAAGACGGCGATGGAGAACATGGCCGCCAGCAGCCCCAGCGCGCTGTGCACCGGGTTGGCCGCCCAGATCATCACCAGCCCCCCCGCCACCGCCACGGCGGCGAAGATCACGAACAGCACCGTCTCGACGACCTCGAAGCTCATGCTGTGCTGCCTTGCACGTCGCTGCCTTGCACGTCGGACTCGCGTCGTGTTGCGGTGCGATCGGGTTGCAGCTCGCCGACGTGCCTGCTGCCGCCGAGGCTGGTCCTGGATCGGGGCTCGGCCGCCGGCCGAGCCTCCAGCCAACCCCGTGCCGCGTCGGCGTGTGCGAGCGCGTTCATGCGTCGGAGGTTTCTTTCGCGTCGGAGGTCGTTGCGTCGGCCTTGGGCGCGTCACCGGTCGCGTCAGGGGTTGGCTCGCTCTGGCCTTTCTCGGGCGGTCTCGTGCCTATGCCGGCGCTGGGGGTCCACGACACCACGCCCTCGTATGCGGCGCGGCCGGCGGGGGCGGTGGCGCGCAGCCAGCCGTCGCCGCGGCGGAGGTCTACGTCCGTCCACAGCTCGTTGGGCTCTTGCGGGTGGTTGGGGGTGCCGTCGGGCCGCACCAGCAGCTCGTCCTTGGTGTAGATGGCGTCGTCGCGGTTGGTGATCGAGAACTCGAACAGATGGGTCATCGTGATCGCCTCGGTGGGGCACGCCTCCACGCACAGGCCGCAGAAGATGCACCGCAGCATGTTGATGTCGTAGACGAACCCGTACCGCTCACCGGGGCTCACCGGCTCGTCTGGCGGGTTGTCGGCACCCCGCACGTAGATGCAGCGGGCCGGGCACACCCCGGCGCACAGCTCGCAGCCGATGCACTTCTCCATCCCGTCCGGGTAGCGGTTCAGCACGTGCCGCCCGTGGAACCGCTGCGGCTTCTCGCGTTTCTCCTTCGGGTACTCGCGAGTGACCCGCTTGCGGAACATCTGCCGCAAGGTCACCCCGAACCCCGCAAACGGCTTGAAGAGATCCCCGAACACACTCATGCGATCACCCCTAGCCGTCCAGTCACGCCGCACCAGACCTGGGCCGAGTGCAGAGGCCGCTCAAAGCGCATCACGGCAACCTCCGCGCCGCCGAGGGCACGAGACGCGCACCACGACTCCGAGCGGGGGCGGCGCCAGCGAGCACAGTCCTGGGCCACTGTCCGGGCCGCCACGACGGCGTGCGGGCAACCACCGCGCCGCCGAGGGCAGGAGCACCGGAACACGACACCGAGCGGGGGCGGCGCAGGCAAGCATGCGACGCTCGCCACTCAGCGCAATGGGTATCAGGTCCATGGCACTCCGAAGCGTCGGACAGCCGTGGCGAGCGTCGCCAGCACCAGCCAGCCGAGCGCCGCCGGAATGAGCCGCTTCCAGCCGAAGGACATGAGCTGGTCGTAGCGCATGCGGGGCAGCGTGGCCCGCAGCCAGATGAAGATGAACAGCAGCGCCCAGGTCTTCAGCAGGAACCAGAACACCGGCAGCAACCCGCTGACGAACGCCGGCAGGACCGAGTCCCATGTCGGCCCGTTCCACCCGCCCAGGAACAGCGTCACCGCGATGGCGGACACGTTGAACATGTTGATGTACTCGGCCAGGAAGAACAGCGCGAAGCGCACCGAGCTGTACTCGGTGTGGTACCCGCCGACGATCTCCGACTCGGCCTCGACCAGGTCGAACGGCGCCCGGTTGGTCTCGGCGACGCCGGCGATGAAGAAGATGATGAACGAGGGCGGCAGCGCGAACAGGTACCAGCGGGGGAGGATGCCGCCGAACGTCCCCGCCTGCACGTTGACGAACTCGGCCAGCGAGGTGGTCCCGGCGAACACCACCACCGGCACCAGCGCCAACCCCATCGCAGCCTCGTAGGAGATCGCCTGTGCCGTCGCCCGCACCCCGCCCAGCAGCGGGTACTTCGACCCGGACGACCACCCGGCCAGCACCACCGCGTACACCGCGATCGACGACATGGCGACGAAGAAGAGGAGCCCGACGTTCAGGTCGGTGCCCTGGAGCGTGATCAGCCGGTCGCCGATGTGGAACGGCCGCCCGATCGGGATCACCATGAACACCAGCAGCGCCGGCAACATCGCGGCCACCGGGGCGAGCAGGTAGGTGCCCAGCTCCACGCGCCGGGGGGTGACGTTCTCCTTGAAGAACAGCTTGAGCCCGTCTGCGACGGTCTGCAGGATCCCGAACGGTCCCGCCCTATCGGGGCCGACCCGGTTCTGCATGTCGGCGACGATCTTGCGCTCCGCCCACACCAGCAGCAGCGTGTTGAGCAGCAGCAGCGCGAAGGCGGCGACCACCTTGATCGCCGCTTCGATGAACGTGTCCATCAGCTCTCCCCGCCCGCCGCCGGCTCGACGGTGACCTCGAGGTCGTTGCCAAGCTCGGTGGTCTCGTCGAGGTTGAACGGCACGTACACGGTGCCCGGCTCGAGGCTCGCGTCCAGCGCCAGCGGCAGGGCGATCTCACCGCCATCGCCGCTGACCCTGACGAGCGTGCTTGGGGTCAGGCCCAGGCGCTTGGCGTCGCTGGGATGGACGTGGGCTGCCGCCACCGGCACGACGCGGGACAGTGACGGCCCGAACCGCACGTGCACGCCGTCGTCGTAGAGCACCCGGGCGAGGTGGAGCACCAGGTCCCGGGCCTGAGGCTGGAGCGCCGGGTCGGCGGGCTCGTGCCGGAGCGGCTGCTCGCCGTCCGGTCCCGGCACCACGACGCCCTCGCGTCCGTCACCGAAGTCGAGCAGGTCCCAGGTGATGCCGCCGTACGCCGGGGCGACCTGGGCGATCTCCTTCGCGACCGCTTCGGCCGAGACAGCCCCGATCGAGCCGCCGAGCCGCACGGCCAGGTCCTCCAGGACCGACCAGGACGGGCGGGCGCGGCCGGGGGCGGGCACCAGCCGGTTCACCTTCTGGACCCGGCCTTCCACGTTGGTGACCGTGCCCTCCGATTCGCCGAAGCCCGCCACCGGCAATATCACGTCGGCCTGGCGGGAGCTGTCGGTGCGGAACAGGTCGAACGCCACCACGAACGGCGTGGCTTCGAGCGCCGCGTCGGCGACGGCGCCGGAAGGGAAGTCGTCGGCGGGGTCGGATCCGAACAGCAGCAGGAGGTCGAGCCCGCCGTCGGCACCCGCCGCGAGGATTGCGGCCGCGTCCATGCCCTCCCCCGCCGGGAGCTCCCCGCCCCAAGCTTCCTCCAAGGCGGCTCGGCCCGCTGCGTCGTCCGTCGCCACGCGCCCTGGCAGCAGCGCCGGCGAGAGGCCCATGTCGAGCGCTCCCATCACGTTCCCCCGCCGCACCAGTGGCATGATCCCGGCGTCCGGCAGGGTCGCGGCGAAGGCCGCGACCGCCTCGGCCAGCCGGCGGTCCTCCGCGAGCCCCGGCCGCCCGACCAGCGCGACCACTGGGCCTTCGGCGAGCGCGGCGCGCACCTCGGCCAGATCCCCTTCGCCGGAGGCGAGCCGCCGGAGAAGGCTCGGTCCCTGGCCGGGACGGTACGTGACCTTGTGGGCGGCGACGTCGTCCAACCCGGTGCGGCGGGGGTGGACCACCACCAGCTTCGCCCCGAGTTCCTCGGCGGCGCGCCGCACCCGCAGGTACAGCACCGGCAGCTCCTCCTTGAGGTCGGGCCCCCACAGCAGGATCGCCTTGGCCCGCTCCAGGTCGGGGATCCCCGCCCGGGGCGTGACGCCGACCGCGAACCGGGGGTCGAGGCCGTCGCCGAGCTGGGCGTCGAGGTGGGGACTGGAGAGCGTCATCCGGGCAAACTTGCCGAAGGCGTACGCCTCCTCGTTGGTGGATCGCGCCCCGCCGAGCCCGGCGACCCGGTCGCCGGGGAGGTCGCGCAGCCTGGCGGCCACGAGATCGAGCGCCTCGCCCCAACTGGCCACTGCGAACGTCCCGTCGGCCTGCTTGACGAGCGGCGAGGTGACGCGCTCCGGCGACGACAGGTACTCGAACGTGAACCGGCCCTTGTCGCACAGCCAGCCGTGGTTGGTGGCGTCATTGTCGACGCCGTTGAGGCGGATGATCACGTTCTGGCTGGACTGGAGCGACACCCGGCACCCCACCGAGCAGGTGACGCATGTGCTCTCGACGGCCTCCAAGTCCCACGGCCGCGCCCGGAAGCGGTACGGCGTGGCGGTGAGGGCGCCCACTGGGCAGATCTGGACGGTGTTGCCCGAGAAGTACGAGGCGAACGGCTCGTCGGGGAACGTGAGCACCTGCGTGCCGTAGCCACGGTCGACGAACTCGATGAGCGGGTCGCCGGAGATCTCCTCGGAGAAGCGGGTGCAGCGGGCGCACAGGATGCAGCGCTCGCGGTCGAGCTTCACCAGCTCCGAGATGTCGATGGGCTTCTCGAAGTGGCGCTTCTCCTCGACGAAGCGGCTCTCCCCCGGACCGTACGCCATCGTCTGGTCCTGGAGGGGGCACTCGCCGCCGCGGTCGCAAACCGGGCAGTCGAGCGGGTGGTTGATGAGCAGGAACTCGAGCACGCCCTCCTGCGCCTTCTTGACGACGTCGGAGCGCGTGTCGACCACCATCCCGTCGTTGACCCGGACGGTGCACGAGGTGGTGAGCAGCTTGCCGCGCGGCCCCTCGATCTCCACGAGGCACATGCGGCACATCCCCACCGGCTGCATCCGCTTGTGCCAGCAGAACCGGGGGATGTAGACGCCCTCGTCCTGCGCCGCCTCGATCAGCAGCGACCCGGCCGGCACCTTCATCTCCCGGCCGTCCACGTTGATGGTCACCCGGTCGGTCACAGCGGGCACCCTCCCCCGGTGACGTGAGCGGCCACCTCGTCGCGGAAGTGGTCCATGATCGAGGTGATCGGGGCGACCGCCGAGGGACCCAGCGGGCAGATCGTGGTCATCGCCGGCGGCCACCGCAGCCCCGGGCTGATGTTGTCGCCGATGTCGAGCAGCAGGTCGAGGTCGATCTGGCGGCCGGCGCCATGCTCGATGCGCCACAGGATGCGCTCCATCCAGCTCGTCCCCTCCCGGCACGGGGTGCACTGGCCACACGACTCGTGCGCAAAGAACTTCACGATGCTGAGCGCCGCCCGCACCACACAGGTCGTGTCGTCCATGACGACCACCGCCCCCGACCCGAGCATCGAGCCGAGCCTGCCGACCTCGTCGATCTCCACGGCGGTGTCGAGGTGTTCGTCCGGGGCGAACCAGGGGGCCGACGCGCCGCCGGGGATCCACGCCTTCAGCTCGTTGTCGTTGCGGATGCCGCCGCCGAGCCCGTAGATGAACTCACGCCATGAGAGGCCCATCACCAGCTCGTAGTTGCCGGGGTTCTTCACATGGCCCGACAGGCTGAACATGCGGGTGCCGGCCGAGGTCTCCGGGCCGATGATCGAGTACGCCGCCCCGCCGTTGGCAACGATCCACGGCACGTTGGACAGCGTCTCGACGTTGTTGACGATCGTCGGCTTGGCGTAGAGGCCCTCCACCGCGGGGAACGGCGGCTTGATGCGGGGCTCGCCGCGCCGGCCCTCGAGGCTGTTGAGCAGCGCGGTCTCCTCGCCGCAGATGTAAGCGCCGGCACCCATGTGGAGGACCACGTCGCATCCGAAGCCGGAGGCGAGGATGTCGGGCCCGAGGAAGCCGGCCTGGTAGGCCTCGGCGATCGCACGCTCCACCCGCCGGGCAGGGCGGGGGTACTCGCCCCGCACGTAGACGAACGCCTGGTGGATGCCCAGCGCATAGGCCGACAGCACGATGCCCTCGATGAGCTGGTGCGGGTCGCGCTCCAGGAGCTGGCGGTCCTTGAAGGTCCCGGGCTCCGACTCGTCGGCGTTGACGACCAGGTAGCGGGGCTCGTTGTCGGCGAGGAACCCCCACTTGACGCCGCAGGGGAAGTTGGCCCCGCCCCTCCCCCGGATGTTCGACGCCTTCACCTCGGCGGCGACCTGCTCGGGCGACATCGTCTGGAGCGCCTTCCGCAGCGTTTCGTACCCCCCGGTGTCGAGGTACCGCCCAATCGTGTGCGAGTCGGACGGGTGAGCGTCCATGCGCGAAGTCAAGATGAGATCAGTCACGGAGAAACCCGGCCCCTGAAGATCTTCGTCGGATTACGCATGCTGCTGCCGTGTTGCCGACCCGGGCATCGTGGTGCGGTTTACGCGTCGGGGGTCGGCGACCCGCTGCCGCCGCGTGGTGCACTACGTCGGGCCGGCCGCGAAGCGGAGGGAAGCTCAGATCGATCAGCCAGAGTTCAAGGAAGCTCTGACCTTCTACGTCGACCTGGTCAACGACGCTGGTCAGGATGACGCAGCAAACGCAAGCTTCAACGAGTGCTTGGCGCTGTACCTCGATGGACAGGTTGCCA
>JBFJZV010000047.1:0-17799 GCA_041621915.1 Acidimicrobiia bacterium
CGGGCACGTCGACTCGGGTGACCCCTCCGACAACGACCGTCACGACGCTGCCCTGGAACACCTCGAGCCCCGGTTCGGGGTCCTGCGACACCACGGTCCCGACCCGGTCGAGCTCCACCGGCACGGTGCCGCTCACCTGCAACACCAGCCCCACCGCCTCCGCCGCCGAGCGGGCCTGCGCCTCGTTGCGTCCGACCAGGTCGGGGACTGCGGCCCGCGGCACCAGGCCGAGGTTGACGGTGATCGTCGCGCCCGGCTCCAGCTCCTCGCCGGCCGGCGGGTCCTGCTGGGCGATGACCCCGTCCAGGCCGGACTCCGGCGTGACCGGCACGGTCTCGGGGCTCACCTCCAGGTCCAGGTCGACCTCGGAGAGGAGGGTGCGGGCCTCGACCGCCGTCTTGCCGAGGAGGTCGGGCACCAGCGCCGCGCCCCGGGACACGTATAGCGTGATGATTCCGGTCCTGGGGAGCAGGTCGCCGGCGGCGGGCTCGGTGCGGATCACCGACTGGGCGGCCACGTCGAGCGAGAACTCCTCGACGACGATGACGTTCTCGTCGTTGGCGTCGAAGCCGGCCTGGATGAGCTGGAACAGCGCGTTGCGTTCGGTGAGCCCCGTCAGGTCCGGCACGGTGATGGCGTCGGGCCCGCTCGACACCACGAGGTCGACCGCGGTGCCGGGCAGCACCGGGGAGCCGGCGGCGGGCCGCTGGTCCAGAACCAGGCCCTCCTCGACGTCGGGATCGGCGATGTAGTCGACGGTGCCGACCTCCAGGTTGTTGGCAGCCAGGAGGCTGCGCGCCTCCTCCTCCTGGGTCCCGAGCAAGCTCGGGACGGGGAACTGCTCCGGGCCCGCCGAGACGAAGACGGTGACCACCGTCTCCTCCTCCACCTGGCTGCCCGGGGCGGGATCGGTCGTCACCACCAGCCCGGCCGGCACCTCGGCGTTGGGCTGCTCGCTCTGGCGGACCCGCAGGTTGAGCTCTTGGAGCCGGTCGAACGCCTCGGCGGCGGTCTGGCCGACCAGCTCGGGGACGGTGACGAGCTGCGGGGCCCCGCCCGACGACAGCAGCCGGACCAGCACGAAGATCCCCACCAGCAGCGCCACCACCAGCGCTACGACGCCCAGCACGAACGCCGGCTGGATCGGCTCGCGTTCCTCGACGGCGGTGTAGGCGACGTGGCGGGCGGTCTCCTCGGGGGGCACCGTGGCGGGCGGCAGCGCGCCGCCGGTCATCATCACCGTCGCCGCCTCCGGCAGCGGAGCGGACACCGCGGCGGCGACGGCGGCGGGCGGCTCCCCGCTGAGGTAGCGGAGCAGGTCGGCCCGCAACTCCAGCGCGCTCTGGTGCCGGGCCGCGGGGTCCTTGGTGATCGCCTTCATCACGATCGCCTCGAGCCCCGGGTCGATGTCGGGGTTGCGCAGCGACGGCGGATCGGGCAGCTCGGAAACGTGCTGGTACGCCACTGCCACCGGGCTGTCGCCGCTGAACGGCGGCTCGCCGACCAGCAGCTCGTACAGCACCACGCCCAACGAGTAGATGTCGGAGCGGGCGTCGGCGGACAGGCCCTGCGCCTGCTCCGGGCTGAAGTACGAGGCCGTGCCGATCACTGCGCCCGTGCGGGTCAGCTCCTCCGAGTCGTCGAGGGCGCGAGCGATGCCGAAGTCGGTCACCTTCACGCTGCCGTCGCGGGCCAGCATGATGTTGCCGGGCTTGACGTCGCGGTGGAACAATCCGGCGCGGTGCGCCACCGCCAGCGCCGCGGCCGCCTCCACGATGATCTCGGCCGCCCGCCGGGGCAATAGCGCCCCCTCGGTGCGCAGCACGTCGCGGAGAGTCCGTCCCTCGATCAGCTCCATCACGATGAAGTACGTGCCGTTCTCCTGCGCCCAGTCGTAGATCGCGACGATGTTGGGGTGGCTGAGGTTGGCCGCCGCTTGGGCCTCCCGCCGGAAGCGCTCGACGAACGCACGGTCGGAAGCGAATTGCGGGTGGAGCACCTTGATCGCGACGCGGCGGCCCAGCAGGTGGTCCTCGGCCTCGAACACGTCGGCCATGCCGCCGCGTGCGAGGTGGGCCACGAGCCGGTACCGGCCCGCAAGGGTGCGTTGGGAGGTCACGATCGGAGCGATGGTACTGGTGGCTGTAGTTTCGGCCTGCGACCTGCGGTCGCAGGCGAGGTGGCTGTGCGGCCTCGTGGGGATTGCCTCCCGCGTGCGGTTCGGTTGCTCCACCGCATGCGCGGGGGAGGCACTACGGGTCACACGCCTAGCCAGGCGGCTATCACTTCGGCGGCTATGGGGGCGGCGACGCTGCCGCCCGTGGCCTCCTCGCCCACCTCGCCGCCCGACTCGACCAGCACCGCGACGGCTATCTGGCGCTCCTCCGGCCCGGCGGCCACCGGGGCGAAGCCCGCGAACCAAGCATGTGGCGGGCCGCCGGGGACCTCGGCGGTGCCGGTCTTGCCCGCGACCCGCACGCCGGGTACCGCGGCGCGGCGTCCGGTGCCGGACGTCACCACACGCTCCATCAGCTCGGTGAGCACCGCGGCGGTCGCCGGGCTCACCGCCCGCCGCCATTCGGCCGAGATCGTGGTGTCGACCACCTCGCCATCGGCGTCGATCGTCTCGGCCACCACGTACGGCGCCATGATCGTGCCCTGGTTGGCCACGCCGCCGGCGATCAGCGCCATGTGCAGCGGCGTCGCCCGCACGTCGCGCTGGCCGAGGGCGGTCTGCGCGACCGCCGGCAGGTCGCCGGACAGCTCGGCCGCCGCCGGGATCTGCGACCTCGCCACCGGCAGCTCGAACGGGATGTCGGCGTTGAAGCCGAGCGCCTCGGCCTGCGCCACCAGCGTGTCGCCGCCGAGCACCATCCCGAGCTGGCCGAACACCGTGTTGCACGAGCGGGCGAATCCGTCGGCCAGGTCCACCGACGAGCCGTCCCGGCACGGTTGGCGGTCGAAGTTGCGGATGGTGGCGGTCGAGCCCGGCAGCTCCAGCTCCGCCGGGTCGGGGAACGTGGTCGCGGGGTTCGCGGCGCCCACTTCCAGAGCGGCGGCCGCGGTCACGATCTTGAACACCGACCCCGGCGGGTAGATCTCCTGGCGGGCGCGCGACACCCGCGGCCGCGCCGGGTCGGCGGCGATCTCGTCGCCGGCCCCGGCGCCGTCGATGCCGACCAGCCGGTTCGGGTCGAACGAGGGCGACGAAGCGAGCGCCAGCACCGCCCCGGTGCGGGGGTCGAGCGCCACCACCGCCCCGTCCTGGTCGGCCAGGGCGGCGACCGCGATGCGCTGGAGGTCGTCGTCGATGGTCAGCCGCAGCCCGCGGGCCCGCAGGTCGCCGCCGGTGAGCACGGCGAGCAGCCCCGAGATCGTCGAGTCCTGTTTCGAGACCAGCGTCGACGCCTCGGTCTCCTCGAGCCCGGCGTCGCCGAACAGCACCGACGCGTACCCGACCACGTGCGCGTAGCGGTCCTCCTGCGGGTAGACCCGGGTGAACGAGCGGGGATCGCCGGCGGAGGCGGCGCTGCGGGCGAGGATCACGTTGTCGGCGGACAGGATCAGGCCCCGTTCCCGCCCGGCTTGGCCGAGCGACAGGCGGGCGTTGCGGGGGTCGTCCCGGTACCGGTCGGCGGCGACCCCCTGCACCCACGTGAGCGCCAGCACGATGACCCCGAACCCGGCGAACACGACCAGGGCCAGGCGGCGGATGGCCCGGTTCATGCCCGCTCCTCGTGGGAGATGCGGGCGAGCAGCGCCAGCAGCGCCATGTTGGCGACCAGCGACGACCCGCCGTACGACATGAATGGCAGGGCGATGCCGGTCACGGGCAGCAGCCGCACAACACCGGCGACGATGAGCAGCGTCTGCAGGCCCAGCGTCAGAGCGAGGCCTGCCGCCAGCAGCTTGCGGAACAGGTCGCGGGAACGCAGCGCGATGCCGAGCCCGGCCGCCACCAGGAGGGCATAGGCGGCCAGCACCGCCACCGCGCCGGCGAGGCCGGTCTCCTCGGCGACCGCTGCGAAGACGAAGTCGGTGGCCGCCGCCGGGATCAGGTCGGGCCGACCCACTCCGAGACCGGTGCCGGTGAGCGATCCGCTGCCGATGGCGAAGAGCGACTGGGCGACCTGGTACCCGGTGCCCAGGAAGTCCTCGAACGGGTCGAGCCAGGCCTGCACCCGCACCCGGACGTGGCCGAACATCAGGTGGGCGGCGGCGCCGCCGACGGCGACGAACAGCCCACCGGCCACCAGGTAGGCGTGACGGGCGGTGGCTGCGTACAGCATCGTCACGAACACGCCGAACAGCAGCAGCGACGCCCCGAGGTCGCGCTGGTACACGAGCACCGCGAAGGCGGCGCCGCCGGCGAGGAAGATGGGCAGGAGTTGGCGAGGCTCGGGGAGGTGGACCGGGCCCAGCCGCCGGCTCATCGCACGCAGCGCCTCGTGGCGCTCCGCCAGGTACGACGCGAGGAAGACCACCAGCAGCAGCTTGGCGATCTCGCCGGGCTGGAAGCCGATCTCCCCGCCGGTCACCGGCACGTCCACCCGCACCCACAGCCGGGAGCCGTTGACGGTGGCGCCGTGGAGGGGCCAGCCGCCCGGCAGTAGCGGCAGCAGGAGGAGTCCCAGCGCGACGGCGAGGAACAGGTAGCGGTACCGCCGCAGGAGGGCGACGCCCCGGTCGCGAAGTGCGAACAGCACCAGGACGGCGCCGCCGGCGGCGGTGAGCAGCCACCATCGCTGTGCCGACCCGAGGCGGGGATCGATGCGGTACACCTCGGTGATCCCCACGGCGGTGAGGAGGGCCGCCAGCGGGTAGAGGTACGGGCTGGCGGCAGGCGCCCAGCTCCGGATCGCCCAGTGGACGCCGCCGAACGCCATGGCGAACACCACGAACGACAGCCCGACCTGGGCGTCGACGCCACCGGTCCCCGCCAGGTTGACGAGCGCCACCCCGAGCGCCGCGACGAGTGCCGCGGCGGCCAGCAGCGCCGCCTCAGCGGCCCTGGTCATGCCGCGGCGTCCACCACCGCGACCGTGATGTTGTCCACGCCGCCGGCGAGGTTCGCCGCCTCGATCAGCGCCCAGGCCACCGCTTCGGGGTCCCGCTCCTCGGCGAGCACCCCGGCGATGGCGTCGTCATCGATCATCGTGGTCAGCCCGTCGGAGCAGAGCAGCAGCCGGTCGCCTGGCCGCAGCTCCTGGTGGAAGCGATCCACCCGCACCGACCTCGCCATGCCGAGCGCCCGGGTGACCACGCTCCGCTGGGGATGGGTGGCGACGTCGTCCTCCGTGATCCGGCCGGATGCCAGCAGCTCGGCGATCAGCGAATGGTCGGTGGTGATCTGGTGCAGCTCGCCGTCGCGGTACAGGTAGGCGCGGCTGTCGCCGACGTGGGCGATCTCGCACGAGGCGCCCTGGATCTCGGCGAGCGTGAGCGTGGTGCCCATGCCGACCAGCTCCTTGTTCTCCAGCGCCCGGGCCACTACTGCGCCGTTGGCGGCCTTGACCCGCGCAACCACGTCGCCGTCGGTGCTGCTGGCGGCATCGATCGCGGTGCGGCTGGCGACCTCGCCCCCCACGTGCCCGCCCATGCCGTCGGCCACACCGACCAGCACCGGGCCCTCGCCCGACCCGCCGTCCGCGGGGAACACTGCATCCTCGTTGCCGGAGCGCACCCGCCCGACGTGGGTCGCAGTGGCCCAGTCGTATCTCATCGGACCTCCATGATGGTCTTCCCGACCTGCACCGCGTCGCCCCGGCTGAGCGGCACCGGCGCCGTCACCCTCCGCCCGTTCACGTACGTCCCGTTGGTGCTGCCGAGGTCCTGCAGGGTGACCTCGTCGTCGGCCAATGTCAGCCGGAGGTGGAAGTCCGAAGCGTAGGGGTCGTCGAGCTGCACGTCGGCTTCGGGGCTGCGCCCCACCACCACGACGCCCTTGAGCATGAACCGCGTGCCGGCTTGCGACTCGGAGCGGACCATCACGATCTCGGCGGCGCGCCGGGGTCTTCGCAGCGCGGGTCCGCCGCCGAGGTGGGCCCCGATGGCGCGGGCGACCTGCCACAGGAACAGGTAGACCAGGGCGATGAAGATCAGCTTCAGCGAGTTCAGGAACAGCGCCGGCACGGATCAGCCTGCCACGAACTCGAACAGCGCCGGCCCGAACCGGAGGGTGTCGCCGTGCCCGACGGGCTCGGGCTGGGTGACCGGGCGCCCGTTGAGGTACGTGCCGTTGGAGGAGTCGAGGTCGGCCACCCATGCCTGGCCGCCCTCCCGCCAGACGAGCGCGTGGAAGCGGGACACCTTGCCGTCGGGGACGACGGCGTCGGCGCTCTCCGACCGACCGACCAGCGCCCGGTTGGGGCAGATGTCGATCGTCCCGCTTCCCGGCGTCTCCACCAGCCGCGCCCACGCAGGCTGTGGCCCGGGCTCGACGGCGGTCGCGCATCCAACCGTGCCCGGCGCCTGGCGAGCGTCAGCGACGATCGCCACCCGGGGCGGGCCCTCCAGCCGCCACCCCCGGTCGGCGGCGGTGGCGGCGAGCACTGCTCCCAGCTCCCGCTCCAGGGGGCCGGCGGAGGCGAGGTCGATGTCGCCCGGGTGGACGGCCAGCTCGAACCCGTTGGGAGCGACGTTCCCGGCCGGGCCCGGGGTCAGCGCCAGATCGGCCTCCCGCACGACGCGGCTCGCGAGCTCGGTCGCGCCGAGGTCCCCGGGGAACAGCCGACCGGCTAACCCCTCAACGAGACGCTCCAGGCGCCGCTCCAGGTTGCGGGCCAGCTTCATGGGGGCGGAGTCTACGGCGACCCGCCGGCTCCGGGCATGTGGGAACATGCTCCGTCATGGCATCCGAACCGACGGCGAGGGGAATCGCCGCGGCACGCACCTTCCTGCAGGCGAACGCCCGGCTCGTCGAGCAGCAGGTGTATGCCGCGATGTTCGAGGGCGGCGACGCCGATGCCGTCGTGAGGGCGCTCGTGGCGTATCGCAACGACGACGGCGGGTTCGGTCACGGGCTGGAACCCGACAAGCGGGTCCCCGCGAGCCAGCCGCTGGACGTCGAGATCGCGCTCGAACGCCTGGTGATGGCCGGGGCCGCAGCCGCCGACCTCGTGACCCGGGCGTGCGACTGGCTGGCGACGGTGGCGGACCCATCGGGTGCCGTGCCGATCCTGCTCCCCTCGATCGCCGGATACCCCCGCGCCGAGCACTTCGCCGCCACGAACTACCCGCCGGGGCTCAACCCCACGGCGGCGATCGCCGCGCACGCCCTCGCCCTGGGCGTATCCCATCCGTGGGTCGACCGCGCCGCGGACCACTGCTTCTCCGCGCTCGAGGACGGCCACGTGCCCGACGAGGCCCACACGCTGTTGGCGCTGAGCAAGCTCGCCGCGAGCACCCCCGACCTGCCTCGCAGGCGCAACGCGTCCGAGCGACTGGGCTCCGCGCTGGCGGGTGCCCGCTTTGCGAAGATGGATCCCGATTCCGACGACTACGGCGTGACACCCCTCGAGTTCGCCCCGTCGCCCGCGAGCTTGGCCAGGTCGTGGTTCTCCGACTCGGTGATCGTCGCCCACCTCGACCGGCTCGAGCGGGACCAGCAGGACGACGGCGGCTGGCCGATCACGTGGCAGCCGGTGAGCGAAGCGACACGGTACGAGTGGCGGGCCATCCGGACGCTGCACGCGCTCCAGGTGCTGGCGGCGTACGGTCGCCTCGCGGAACGCCCATCTACCTGAGCGATCGGAGGGTGGGCGAGGGGGGACTTGAACCCCCACGAGCGCAATGCTCACAGGGTCCTGAACCCTGCGCGTCTGCCAATTCCGCCACTCGCCCTGGGACCGGGCAGTGTACTACCGGCGGGCGGGTCGGGAGCCCGCGGCGGGCGTGCACCCTGGCAGCGGGCCTGGTGCGCGGGTATCTTCGGCGCACGAGCACAGGGGGATCTGCATGCCGAAGAACATCGTGGTGCTGTCCGACGGGACCGGACAGGAGGGCGGCAAAGGGGCCGACCGCAACACCAACGTCTACAAGATGTTCACGATGCTGGAGGACCGCACCGACCGCCAGCTCGTGTTCTACGACCCAGGGCTGGGCACCGGCTGGCGCAAGGTCACGGGCAACGCGTTCGGGGCGGGCATCTCCCGCAACGTCCGGGAGGCGTACCGCTTCATCTTCGACAACTACGAGGTCGGCGACCGCATCTACCTGATGGGGTTCAGCCGGGGCGCCACCACGGTGCGCAGCGTCGCCGGGATGCTCGACAAGTTCGGGATCCTCCCCAGGTCGCGCCCGGATCTGATCCACCGGGCCTACCAGATCTACAAGACGCGGGCCCCGCAGTCGTCGTGGTGGGCCCGCAAGCGGATCCAGCGCTACGCCAAGGGCTCGTGGCTGTCGCGGACCCTCAAGACGCTCGGGGTCGGCAACGGCACCTTCGACCTCCGCCGGCCCGACGAGCTGGCGGCGGCGGTCGCCGCCGTCCCGCCCACCAAGGAGGAAGCGGCCCGGGGCGAGGGGGAGCAGTCGGAGGTGCTCGACGCCGCCGCCCGGCGGGTCGCCACGTTCCTCTCCGCCGCCGAGAGCGACCGGCTCGGCGCCCAGGAGGAGTGGAACGGCGAGTTCGCAGAGCGGCTGCTGGATCTCCATTGCCCCGGGTGGTCGGACGCCGCCGCCCGGCCGCAGTGCCCCGAGGGGCTCCCGAAGAACCCGCGCGAGTTCATGCGGCAGTTCCTGCTCGAGTCGCAGGCCCGGGAGTTCATCGCCGCCAGCTACACCCACCACCCCAAGATCGAGTTCCTGGGTGTGTTCGACACGGTCGCGGCGCTGTACCGCATCCCCATCGTCCAGACCAAATTCCACGACCTCAGCCTCACGTGGAGCGTCCGCAACGCGTACCACGCGCTCGCCCTCGACGACGAGCGGCGCCCGTTCGCTCCGACGCTGTGGGAGAAGACGTACCCGCACCAGACGGTGCGCCAGGTGTGGTTCAACGGGATGCACACCGACGTCGGCGGCGGCTACCTGGAGCGGGGCCTAGCCGACATCGCGCTCGCCTGGATGCTGCGGGCCGCCCACGAGTCGGGGATCCTGCTCGACCCGGGCGGGGTCACCCTGACCGAGGACCCCCTCGACGCCATGCACAACTCGCGGGGCACGCCGGTGACCCGGGCGCTGTACTTCGGGCCGAAGGCGCGGGCCCTCGACCGCCCGGACAAGCTCCCCGAGCCGTGGCCGATCATCCACGAGAGCGTGTTCGTGCGGGCGCTGCAGGGCGCCAAGGAGTACGGGAAGCGGCCCTGGTGGCGCAAATCGCAGCTCGGCGAGGTCGGTCCCGAGGAGCTGCGGCAGCGCCTCGACGCGATCTTCGGTAAGCCTGGGATCGGCGCCGAGCTCTACGCGGCGTACGCGGCGGCGCTCGACGGCGAGGACCCGCCGGACCCGCGCATCGAGCCGTGGGTGCGCTACGACCAGCAGGAGCTGCTCGCCGCCCAGGAGGAGAGGTGGGCGGAGTGGGTGGGCCACACCACCCGCTTCGAGCCTCGCCACTTCGCCACGGCGAAGAGCGAGGTGCTGTCCTGGTTCCAGCACACGCTCGCCGACTCGGAGCACGCCCGGGAGGGCGCGGTGCGCGTGTGGCACCCGAAGACCGGCGACCAGGTCCGCAGCCAAGCGGGCACCCGAGGCGTGGTCGCGGTGGCGCCCGGCCGCACCGCCGACGGGACGGCCGTGGTGGCGTCGGCCTGCGGCGACGGCAGCGTGAAGGTCCGTGACCTGCGAACCGGCGAGGAGCTGCACCACCTGCCGGGCGACGATGTGGTCGCCGTGGCGATGACCACCGGCGGCGGCGTGGTGACCGGGTCGAGCTTGGGGAAGGTGTGGCTCCACGACCTCGACGCCGGCAAGGCGCACGAGCTCGGCGGCCACGAGGGTGAGGTGCTGGCCGTGACGGCCGGCCGCACGCCGGACGGCCGCACCCGCGTGGCCTCGGCGAGCTGGGACGGCACCGTGTGCGTGTGGGACGCGCAGGCAGGCGAGTCGAGCCTGCTCCACGATCACGGCGCCCCGGTGCTCTCGGTGGCCATGTCGCCGGACGGGACCGCCGTGGTGACCGGGTGCACCGACGGGGTCGTGCGGGTGTGGGCCCTCGATTCGGGTGACGTCCGTTCCCTCGAGGGCCACACCGCACCGGTGCTCGGCGTCGCGGTGGCCGCCGACGGGTCGACGGTGGTGTCGGGCTCGGCCGACCGCGACGTCCGGGTGTGGAACCTCTCCGGCGGCGACCCGCTGGTGTTGAGCGACCACACCGGATGGGTGCGGGCCGTCGCCGTCTCGCCGGCCGGCGACACGGTGGTCTCGGCGTCCGACGACACCACGCTGAAGATGTGGGACCTCCGCACCGGCGAGGAGCGCCGCACCCTCACCGGCCACACCGGGCCGGTGACGTCCGTGGAGATCGACCCCGACGGCTGGATCGTCTCCGGCTCGCTTGAGCAGAGCCTGCTGGCCAGGCTCGCCGCCCCGGTCGAGTCGGGCCAGTCGGCGCCCTCGGCCAAGGTGGAGCGCCGCTACCACCGCCGCACCAAGAGCGGCGCGGAGTACGACGCGCGCACCGCGCTGCTGGTCGTCGACATGCAGAACGACTTCGCCGACCAGGAGTCGGGCACGCTGGCGGTGCCGGGCGGCGACGAGGTGGTGGACGACGTCAACGAGCACATCGACGCGGCGGTCGCGGCCGGCGCGTACGTGGTGTACACCCAGGACTGGCACCCGAAACGCTCCCCGCACTTCGAGCAGTACGGTGGCAAGTGGCCGGTCCACTGCATCGGCGGCACGTGGGGCGCCCGCTTCCATCCCAAGCTCAACAGCGGGGCCGGGCCGTCGGTTCGCAAGGGGAGCAACGGCGAGGACGGGTACTCCGGGTTCATGATGACCCACCCCGTGACCAAGGCGGAGGTCCCCACCGAGCTCGACCGGCTCTTGCGGGAACGCGGCGTCGAGAAGGTCGTGGTCGTCGGCCTCGCGCTCGACTTCGTCGTCAAGCACACCGCGCTCGACGCGGCGGCACGCGGGTACGACACCATCGTCCCGCGCGCCGCGACCCGGGCCATCGGCGCCGCCGCGAGAGGCCAGGACCCCGACCGGGTGGTGAAGGAGCTGGTCGACCACGGCGTCGACGTCGTCTGAAGTCGGGCGGCGCAGCGCCACCGTTACACTGCGCGGCCCCCATGGTCTATCCCCCCACCGTGCGGCGCCGCCGGCGCCGCCGCTTGCTGTGGACCCTCGTCGTCGGTTCGGTGCTGGTGCTGATCGCCGTGCTCGTGGTGCAGCTCCGGACCGATCGGCGCCGCGTGGGCGACTACCTCGAGGTCGCCCACGCCGCCGCGCAGACGTACAAGGAGCTGGCCATCGACGTCGAGATGATCGTCACCGACCTGGAGGGCCAGCAGCGGCCGACCGTGCTGGCGACGCTGGAAGACGCAGTGGCGGCGGCCGCCGAGGCTGACCGGCGGCTGGCCGAAGCCGAGCCGCCGTCGGCCTCGGGCTCGGTGGGCGGATTCATGGCCGCGGCGTCGGCGTCGTGGAAGGATTCGCTGGCGCTCTTCCAGAGCACGCTGGCGCAGCTCCTCGACGCCCCGGAGGACCGGGCCATGGCGGCGCAGCTCGACGACGTGTTCCTCGACATGCGGGTGGGCGACCGCGCCTACGACCGTTTCCTGGACGCCGTCGGTCAACTCGACGACGAGCTGGTCGGATTCACGTTTCCCGAGGTCGCGTTCGTGCCGGCCGGCAGCGCCATCGTCTACGACGCCGAGCTGCTCTCGGGCCGCATCCTCGCCATGGCCGAGCTGTCGGCCCGCCACGACGTCGCGGTGGCCGACATCAGCTTCCTGCCCCAGCCGGTCGGCGACGACCAGGGGGTGCCGGTGATCCCCGCCGGCGAGGGCCTGGAGGCCCAGGTGACGGTGATCAACCGCGGGAACGAGCCGGAGGCGGCGGTCGCCTTCGAGCTCGTGCTGCTGCGCCTGGACGGCGGCTCGTCGGTGGCGTCGGAGTCCCGCGAGATCGAGGTGCTGGAGCCCGGCCAGGCGCAGACGCTGTCGTTCACCGAGTTGCCCGTCGAGCAGGGCGTGATGTACGAGCTGATAGCCCGGGCTGCGCTCGCCGACGACGCCGACGCCGCCAGCAACGAGCTGCGGAAGGTCTTCATCTGGGGCAGCTCCGAGTGACCATCGTGGCGCTGGCGCTGTCCGTCGTCACGCTCGTGCTGGTGATGTGGCTGATGGCGCAGGTCATCCGGATCCGCCAGGTCGTGGCGGCGGTGCCGGAGGACGGCGGCATCTACCAGGGCCTGCGGCGGCTCGACGACGACCTGGCCGCAGTCGAGACGGCAGTGGCCGACATGGGACCGCGGCTCGCCGCCGTCGAGGGCCGGCTGCCGCGCGCGATCCAGCACACCGGCGTGGTGGCGTACGACGCGTTCGACGACATCGCCGGCCACCTGTCGCGCTCCATCGCGCTGCTCGACGGCAACGGCGACGGCGTGGTGGTCTCCCTGCTCGTCTCCCGGGACGAGACGCGCTGGTTCACCAAGCTGGTGCGGTCGGGCGGGGGCGCCGAGCCGCTGTCTCCCGAGGAGAAGGCGGCGGTCCGCCAGGCGCTGAGCTCTTAGCGCGGACTCCCAGCGGCCGCCCGGCGGCGCGTCGTTACCATGCCCGGATGCTCGACGTGGCCCTGCTCCGCAGCGAACGGGAACGGCTCGCGGCCGCGCTCGAGAAGCGAGGCCTCGACGTCGACATCGACGCGCTGGCCGCGCTCGACGAGCGCCGCCGCCAGGTGCGGGCCTCCGCCGAGCAGATGCGAGCCGACCAGCGCTCCGCCGGCAAGGAGATCGCCACGCTGGCGGGAGAAGCCAAGCAGGCCGCCATCGCCCGCACCCAGGAGCTGGCCGACGCCTACAAGTCCGCTCTCGCCGAGGCCGACGCCCTCGACGCCGAGTTCGACGCGCGGTGGGTGCCGCTGCCCAACCTCGTCCACGAGGCCGTGCCGACGGGTGGCGGCGAGGAGGACAACCTCGAGATCCTGCGCTGGGGTGAGCCGCCCGACTTCGGTTTCGAGGCTCGCGACCACCAGGACCTCGGCGAGGCGCTGGGCATCATCGACAAGGAGCGGGGCGCGAAGGTGTCGGGTTCGCGCTTCCACTACCTCAAGGGCAAGGCGGCGCTCCTCGAGTTCGCGCTGATGCGCTGGGCGATGGACGAGCTCGTCGGGGAGGGGTTCACCCCGGTTGTGCCGCCCGTGCTCGTGCGGGAGGAGGCGCTGTTCGGCACCGGGTTCTTCCCCGAGGCTCGCGAGCAGGTGTACGCCGTGCCCGAGGACGAGTTGTTCCTCGCCGGCACGGCCGAGGTCCCGCTGGCGGCGATGCACAGCGACGAGATCCTCGACGGCGCCGACCTGCCGATGCGGTACGTGGGGTTCTCGCCGTGCTTCCGGCGGGAGGCCGGCACCTACGGCAAGGACACCCGCGGCATCTTCCGGGTCCATCAGTTCGACAAGGTGGAGATGTTCAGCTTCTGCCATCCCGACCGGTCGTGGGAGGAGCACGAGTACCTGTTCGGGCTCGAGCAGCGGCTGGTCCAGGCGCTCGGCCTGCCGTACCGGGTGGTGGACGTGTGCACCGGCGACCTCGGGGCGTCGGCGGCTCGCAAGTACGACATCGAAGGCTGGGTGCCCGGCCAGGGCGCGTACCGCGAGCTGACGTCGTGCTCCAACACCACCGACTACCAGGCCCGGCGGCTGCGCATCCGGTTCAAGGACGAGGACGGGACGAACCGGGTCGTGCACACCCTCAACGGCACCGCCGTCACCAGCAGCCGGACCCTGCTGATGATCCTCGAGGTCTACCAGCAGGCCGACGGCTCGGTGGCGGTGCCCGAGGTGCTCCGCCCCTACACCGGCTTCGACCTCATCGGCCCGGAGAGCTGACCGTGGCCGCGGGCCGGGAGGTGTTCTCCCGCATCGCCCGCCGCTACGACCGCCTCAACCGCATCCTCTCGCTCGGGCAGGACCTGCGGTGGCGCCAGACCGCGAGCATGCACCTCCCGCCCGGCCGGGTGCTCGACCTCGGGGCCGGCACCGGTGCGGCCAACCCGATCTTCGAGGATCGGGAGGTGGTGGCGCTCGATCCCAGCGGCGAGATGCTGGCCCTGAACCCGGCGCGGCGGCGGGTCGCCGCAGCCGGCGAGCGGCTCCCGTTCGCCGCCGGCAGCTTCGACGGGGTCTTCTCGGCCTACGTGTTCCGAAACCTGGAGTCGGTCCCGGCCACCCTCGAGGAGATCCACCGGGTGCTGCGGCCGGGCGGGGTGGCCGGCATCGTCGATCTGGGGCGCCCCGACCACCCGGCTGCCCGGCTCGCCCACCGGGCGGGCACCGCGGTGGTGCTGCCGCTGGCCGGGCTCAGCATCGGGGCGCCCGGGGAGTACGCCTACCTGCACCGCACGCTCGACAAGCTCCCCGCCCCCGAGGTGATGTTCGCCCACGGTCCGCTCGAGTTGCTGAGCACCTGGCGGATGGGGCCGCTAGGTTTCGTCTACGGAGCGCTGCTGCGCAAACCGTGACCTGGGAAAGGGGGATCCTATGAGTTGGGTCAAGCTGTCCGACGGGGACGAGACCCTGTACACGGTGGTCATCAACCACGAGGAGCAGTACTCGCTCTGGCCGGCGCGAGCACCGGCCAGGGAGGGCTGGCGTGAGGTGGGGTTCAAAGGGCCGCGCGCCGAGTGTCAGGCCTACATCGAAGAGGTGTGGACCGACATGCGGCCGCTGAGCCTTCGTAAGGCGTTGGACGAGTTCGGGTCCGTCGACAAGACGCCGCGGGAGGTCTGGACCGACATGCGACCGTGAGGAGGCTCACTTGACGAACCGAGGCTACGACGACATGGAAGACGACCGGCGGTACACGGTCGTGATCAACCACGAGGAGCAGTACTCGATCTGGTTCGCCGACCGAGAGGTTCCGGCGGGCTGGAAGGCGGTCGGCAAGACCGGCACCAAGCAGGAGTGCCTGGACTACATCGAAGAGGTGTGGACCGACATGCGCCCCCTCAGCCTCCGCAAGAAGATGGAGGAGGTCGCCAAGGAAGAACGCGGCGGCTAGGGCAGAGCTTGCTCCCCCGCTGTGCGGGGGAGGCACCCTCGGCAGCTCACACAACGGCTCGGTCGGAGAAGTGGAGCCGCACTGTGCGCGGTACGGGGTTGGCTCCAGGCGAGCGCTCGCGCGAGCCACGATGTAGGTCCGGCGCGGGCGGCAGCCCCGTCGATCGGCCGGTGCCCCAATCGCACCAAGACCTCGCGCTTGCCGGCCGATCGGCAAGCCAGTAGAGCGGAGGGAGTGGGATTCGAACCCACGGAGGCGGGGTAACCGCCTCACGGCATTTCGAGTGCCGCGCACTAGGCCAGACTATGCGATCCCTCCGGGACGGATTGTAACGAGCGGCCCATTCGCCGGTACCATGCCCCCCAGACCGTGCTAGGCGGGGCGCTAGGGGTGCCCTGTACCCGAAATCCCCTTCATGCGGGGCCGAATCCCTGCCCGAGGGCCACCGGTTTCCGGGACCAGCGCCGGGCACGTGGCGTTGAAGGCTGGGTCCTACGCGGCGGAGCGCCGTGAACCGTGTCAGGTCCGGGAGGAAGCAGCCCTAAGCGGTACGCTTCGGGCGCCGTAGGGGCGCCTGGCTGGAGCCGGCGACCCGGGACGCGCCGGGGGCCGGAGTTCGAGGGCAGGGGCGCACGGTCTGACAGAGTAAGAGGTAGGAGGTCGTCGAAGGTGATTCGTTTCGCACATGTGGCGCTCGCGGTCGCCCTGGCGCTCGCCGCCTGCGGTGACAGCGGCGGCGACGGCAACGGCGGCGATGGCAACGGCGGCGATGGTGGCGACGGCACCCAGATCGCCGTGATCGCCACCGACTTCGTCTTCACACCGGCGACGTACACGGTCGGCACCGGCTCGGAGGTCACGGTGACCCTCACCAACGAGGGCGCCCTCGAGCACAACTGGGTGCTGCTGGCCGAGCCCATCCGCTCCGAGGATGAGCTCGACGAGGGCAGCTACCTGGCGGAGGCGACGGCTCTGGCGGGCGACTCCGGCACGGTCACGTTCACGGCGCCTGCTGCCGGCGACTACCAGGTGATCTGTGACATCCCTGGCCACTTCGCCGCCGGCATGGAGGCCGACCTGGCAGTCACGGGGTAGCTCCCCTCCGGGCTCTGAAGAAGTCCTCCAGCAGGGCGGCGCATTCGGCCTCCCTCACGCCGTGCACCAGGTCGATGCGGTGGTTCAACCGGGCGTCCTGCGGGATGTTGTACAGGCTCCACGCCGCCCCGGCCTTCGGGTCGGCCGCCCCGTAGACGATGCGCTCCAGCCGTGCCCACACCGCCGCCATCGCGCACATCGCGCACGGCTCCAGGGTGACCACCAGCGTATGGCCGGCCAGCCGCCACGAGCCCGCCGCCCTGGCCCCGGCGACCAGCACGAGCATCTCGGCGTGGGCGGTGGGGTCCTGCCGCTCCTCCCGGCGGTTGTGGTCGGCGGCCACCACCTCGCCGTCCGGGCCGAGCAGCACCGCACCCACCGGCACGTCGCCGCGCCCGAGGGCTGCCCGGGCCTCGTCGAGTGCCCGCCCCATCGTCGGTGCCATATCCACTCCCCTACACTCTGGCATCCCGGGAGGGGTCGCATAGTCTGGCCTAGTGCGCACGCCTGGAAAGCGTGTAGGCGGTTACACGCCTCGCGGGTTCAAATCCCGCCCCCTCCGCTCTGCTGTCTTGCCGATCGGCCGGCGCGCGCGAGGTCTTGGTGCGATTGGGGCCGGCCGATCGGTGGGCTGCCGCCCGCGCCGGTCCCACGTCGTGGCTCGCGCGAGCGCTCGCCTGGCGCCAACCCCGTGCCGTGTTGAGCCGGCCGCGCTGCGTTTGGCGTGGCGCACGCATGGGGCGGGCGATCGGCGGGGCTGCCGCCTGCGCCGGTCCCACGTCGTGGCTCGGCTGCAGGCCGAGCCTGGATCCAACCCCGTTCCGCGGGGTAGCCGTGCGCGCTGCCGTCGACGCGGCTTCGGCACCTCGCGGGTCCCTACGATGCGGGCCGGAGGGATGGCCGAGCGGACAAAGGCGGCAGTCTTGAAAACTGCTGGGCCCGGTGACGGGTCCCGTGGGTTCGAATCCCACTCCCTCCGCCAAGCGTCAACTGATGTCAGGGGTTTCCGGGGTCAGGCTCGCCGACCACGGACGCGCGATGCAGCAGGTCGCCGACCGATGTGCTATCCAGCTGCTACCGAGCCCCTCCCCGGATGAGCCCTGCCACGGTCTCGACCGCCGACTCCTGCATCCCGGGGAGGACATGGCTGTAGGTATCGAGCGTCAGACTGATGCTCGAGTGTCCGAGCACCTCGCTCACGACCTTGGCGTGGACCCCCGCCTTCAGTGCCAGGGTGGCCCATCCGTGCCGAAGATCGTGAAGTCGGATGCGCGGCTGACCGGCCTCACGCGCTCGTGCGGCGGATGTTCGGGTGACACCGTCCGGATGTAAGGGGTTTCCCACCTCATCTGTGAACACGAGCCCAGAGTCCGCCCATGCAGGCCCCGCACGGAGCCTTCCTCCATCTGGCGTTTTCGGTGGGCGCGCAGTGAGGCGACCGTCGCCGAGTCGAGGGCGATCTGCCTCCTGCCGCTCTTGGTCTTCGGTTCACCGAAGTGCAGCTCGCCGCCGAATGCGAGGAGCGTCTGGCGGACTGCTAG
>JBFJZV010000048.1:0-17511 GCA_041621915.1 Acidimicrobiia bacterium
AACGAGAGACCTGCGATCATCTCAGCCCTCCGCTTCCAGCCAATCGGGCCGGGGACCGGGCGTCAAGGGCCCTTCGGCCTATCTGGGCCGCCGGGCCACGGCGACGAGGTGGGGGCTGGCGCCGAGCATCGACGGCTCCGACTCGACGGCCCGGGCCGACTCGAGGATGCTCTCGGCGTTGCCGGCCCAGCGCTCCCACAGATGCTCGAACCAGGCCGCCGGGCCCTCGACACCGACCACCTCGACCAGCTCCAACCCAGCATCCGCGACCTCGCCGGGCAGCTCCTCCGGCCGGTGCACGTAGGCCGTGGTGAACCAGCCGGGCACGGCGTCCGGGTTGCGGTGCTGGCCGGTGGCCAGGTCGTTCGTGACCAGCGCCCGGAACGCCGGGTCGAACAGCGCGCCCGTGTCCAGCCCGTCGAGCAGCGACGCGAACCGGGAGATCGCGGCCCCGAACACTATGCCGCCCGGGCGCACCACCCGGCCGGCTTCCGCCCAGGCCCGCACCCGGTCGTCGCGGTCCGTCAAGTGGTACAAGGGCCCGAGCAACAGGACGGCGTCGAACGAGCCGTCATCGAAACCCAGTGACCGGGCGTCGCCCACCTCGGCGGTGAAGCCCGGATAGCCTGCGAACGACCGCATCGCCCGCTCCACCTGCGACGCCACCGGATCGACCAGGTGGACCACGTGGCCCTCGGCGAGCAGCCACTCGGCGTGCACCCCGGTGGCTCCCCCCACGTCGAGCACCCGGCACGGCCCGCCGGGCAGCCACCGCCGCACGATCTCGGCCGTGCGGACCAGCTCCAACCGCCCGGCCCCCTCCCGCAGCCGGCTGTCCTCGTCGACCTCCGACTCGTAGTGGCGGATGATCTCTTCGGGCACGTCCACGCTGCGGCATGCTACGGGGGCGGCCCGGCGGCCGCCCCCGGCTCCTACTCGTAGGCGATGGCTCGCAGGATGTCCTGGCGGGCGGCCTTGCGGGCGGGGCCGACCGACGCCAGCATGCCCGCGACGACCGCGCCCATCAGGACCGTGACGAGCATCCCGATCGGGACCCGCAGCGTCGCCAGACCGAGCGCCGGGTCGCCGAGCACGATCAGCACGCCGAAGAACCCGCCGACTGCGATCCCGAGCACGCCGCCGAGCAGGGCCACGATGAGCGCCTCCCAGCGCACCATGCGGCGCACTTGGCGCCGGCTCATGCCCACCGCCCGCAGCAGGCCGATCTCCCTGGTCCGCTCGATCACCGACAGCACGAGCGTGTTGGCGATCCCGAGTAGGGCGATGATCACGGCGAACACCAGGAGCCCGGTGACGAAGAGCAGCGCCTCGTCGAGGTTTTGCTGGACCTCTGCTTTCAGCTCGGCCACGTCGTACACGTCGACGCTGGCGAACCCGTTGGCCGCGGCGTCGACGGCAGCACGGCTGGTGACGTCGGACGCGCCCTCGGCGCGGGCGACGTAGAACTGGTGCACGACCCGGTCCGTGTAGTTCGCCTCGTACAGGTCCATCCCGATCAGGTACGGCGCCGGGGCGAAGGCGCTGTCGAAGGTGCCCACCACCTCCACCGAGGTGCGGCCGGTGAGGGCGAAGCCCATCTCGAGCGTGTCGCCGACGGCCCAGCGCTTGTCGCCGGCGACGGCGGCATCCACCAGCACGCCGTTGCCGGTCAGCCCGTCGATGCTGCCATCCCGGATCTCGAGCTCGAGGACCTCCGGCAGGACGGACGGGTCGGCCGCGGCCAGCGTGCGGACCGAGCCGCCGTCGTCCCACATCCCCATCCGGACCGCCAGCACGTCCTCGACGCCGGTGGCGGCCGCCAGCTCGTCACCGAGGTCGGGCGACACTCCCTGGATCCCGGCCGTGAGGAGGAAGTCGGCCCGCATGGTGTCGTCGATCGCGGCCTCCACGGCGGCCGAGTTGGACGCCTGGAAGATCCCGAAGAAGGTGATGGAAGCCAGCCCGATCATCAGCGCCGCCGCGGTGGCTGCGGTGCGGCGGGGCCGGCGGATCGAGTTCTCACGGGCGAGTCGCCCGGTGATCCGCCCGAGGCGCTTGATCGGCGCCGCCACCGCCATGGCGAACGGCCGCACGAAGGTCGGGCTCACGATCGAGACGCCGATGAACACGACGAGCGCGCCGCCCAGGATCGAGACGTCCTCGTTCAGGAGCCACACGTCGGGCACGTCACCGAAGAGCGCGTTCAGCGTCACCGCCAGGCCGGTGGCGACGACCAGCCCTCCGAGGATCCCGCGGCGGCGCAGGCTGCCCGTCGGCGCGGTGGCCTCCCGCAGCGCGGCGAGCGGCGGGATCCGCGAGGCTCGGACTGCCGCCGGCAGCACCGACCCCAGCGTCACGCCGATCCCGACGACGAACCCGACGATGATCGTGCGGGGCAGCAGCGGCGCCGACACCGTGGCGATCTCCAGGCCGATGGCGGCGAACATCGACATGATGAGGTTCGCGACCAGCATCCCGAACAGGATGCCGGCGGCCGACGCCGCGACCGCGACGACGAGCGCCTCGACGACGACCATTGTCACCACCTGACGCCCGCTCGCCCCGACCGCCCGCATGAGCGCCAGCTCCTGGGTGCGTTGCGACATCAGGATGCGGAACGTGTTCTGGATGATGAACGCCCCGGTCAGCAGCGCGACCGCCGCGAAAGCGAGCAGCGCGTTGGTAAGTGGCGCCAGCGCATCTCCGACTTCGTCGGACAGCGTCTCCGCCTGCTCGGCGGCCACCACCGCCTCGACGCCCTCGGGCAGCACCGTCGCGATCCGCTCCCGCAGCGCCTGCTCGCCGACCTCGCCGGTCCCGATCACGCCGATGGAGTGATACTGGCCCTCGACGTCGAGGAGGCGCTGCGCCTCCGCAGTCTCGAACCCGACGACCACCGCGCCCGCCAGGTTGTCGCTGTCGCCGAACCCGAAGATCCCCACGATCTCGGCCTGGGTCCGTCCGATCGGGACCTCGAGGTCGACCCGGTCCCCGACGGCCAACTCGTGCAGCTCGGCGGTGGCGGCGTCGATCATGATCTCGCCGGGCCCCCTCGGCTCCCGGCCTTCCCGCGTCTCCCCGGCGCTCGGCATGTCCGTGCCTGGAGTGATGGACACGGCCAGGCTGGGAGCGCCGCCGAGCCCGATGATCGCCTCCCCGTCGGGCTTGACGATCGTGGCCAGGCCGCTGACGCCGCCCTCGGCCGCCTCGACGCCGGGCACTGCGAGCACGGCGTCCAGGGTCGCGGCGTCGAAGGGGGGCGACGCCATCTGGCCCTCGCCGAAGTCGAGCTCCCGCTGGACCACGACGTCGGTGTCGCCGAACAGGTCGGCGAACAGCTCGTCGAAGGTCTTCTGGATCGTGTCGGTGAAGATGTACGTGCCCGCTACGAAGCCCACGCCGAGGACGATCGAGAAGGCGGTGAGCAGCAGGCGCGCCTTTCGTGCGAAGAGCGATTTGAACGCAGCCCTAACCACCGCCCACCTCCAGCTTCTTGATGCGATCGAAGATCCCCTCCCGGGTGGGCGCCAGCAGCTCGTCGACGATGCGCCCGTCCTTGAGGAAGATCACCCGGTCCGCGTAGCTCGCCGCCGACGGGTCGTGGGTCACCATCACGATGGTCTGCCCGAACTCGGCGACGGCGTGCCGCATGAACCGGAGCAGCTCGGCGCCCGACTTGGAGTCGAGGTTCCCGCTCGGCTCGTCGGCGAACACGATCTCGGGCCGGCTCGCCAGGGCGCGAGCCGCAGCCACCCGCTGCTGCTGCCCGCCCGACAGCTCGGACGGGCGGTGGCGCAGCCGGTCCTCGATGCCGAGCGCCTCGATCACCTGCCGGTACCACCGGTCGTCGGGCTTGGCACCGGCGATGGAGAGCGGGAGGAGGATGTTCTCGCGGGCGGTGAGTGTCGGGATCAGGTTGTAGGCCTGGAACACGAACCCGACGCTGTCGCGGCGCAGCAGGGTGCGCTTCTTCTCGCTCAGCGTCGTGAGATCGACGTCGCCGATGAACGTGCGGCCCTCGGTCAGGCTGTCGAGCCCCGCCATCACGTGCAAGAGCGTCGACTTGCCCGAACCCGACGGGCCCATGATGGCGCTGAACTCGCCCTTGGGGAAGGCAACGGTCACGCCGTCGAGGGCGCGCACCTCCGTGTGGCCCGAGCCGTACACCTTGACGGCGTGCTCGGTTCGCGCTGTGTACTCGGGTCCCGGTCCGATCATGTCAGTCGCTCCCGCGTCGGGTCGCCGGGGTCGCCGTAACGGGCTCCCGGCGGCAGGTAGTCAGTCCTCGCCGGCCCACCCCCTCCTCATCCGCCTGGCTTCCAGCGTAAGACAGGAGCCACCGGTGGCCGTAGGGCCGTATGGCTGCCGAATGGCCATGCGACTGCCGGTACGATTGCGGGTCCGCATGCCCGCCCCGCTGGCGCCCTTCGTCGAACGCTGGTCGGCCGATCTGCTGCCCTCCACCCCCGGGCGGCTGGTCGTGCCGCCCGGCCTGCGCGCCTACCTCGCCGCCGGGCTGGCCGCCACCCACCAGGACGGCCCCGTCCTCGTGGTCGTCCCCGGCGAGCGGGACGCCGAGGAACTCGTCGACGACGCCGAGCTGTTCCACGACCGGGTCCTGGCGCTGCCGGCCTGGGAGACGCTCCCGTTCGAGCACGTCTCGCCCAACGTGGCGACGATGGCCCACCGGGCCGAGGCGCGCTACGCCCTCTCTCAGGGCGAGCAGGGCCTGCTGGTGGTCGCCAGCGTCCGGGCCGCCACGCAGCGGGTGAGCACCTCGCCGGTGAACCCGGTGGTCGTCGCCGCCGCCGACGAGGTCGACCGGGACGAGCTGATCACGATCCTCGCCGACTTCGGCTACCACCGTACCGACCGGGTCGAATCGCGTGGAGAGTTCGCAGTGCGGGGCGGCATCGTCGACGTGTTCCCGGCCCAGGGCGCCCGCCCGGCCCGCATCGACTTCTGGGGCGACACGGTCGAGGAGGTGCGGACGTTCGAGATCGGCTCGCAGCGCTCCACCGAAGCGCTGGCCGAGCTGCGGGCGTTCCCGGCCCGCGAGTTCCGCCCGGACCACCCGGTGCGGGAGCGGGCGGCCGCCTTCCTGGAGTCCGAGCCTTGGGCGGCCGCCACGTGGGACCGGCTCGCCGAGGGTGTGACCTTCGCCGGGATGGAGTCGTGGCTGTCGTGGCTGGCGCCCGAGCGCACCGTCGTCGACGAGGCCCCGGCGGGCACCAGCGTCGTGCTCTTCGACCCCGTGCGGGCCCGCGACCGCAGCCGGGAGCTGGTGAAGGAGGAGGCGGAGCTCGCCGCCGCTCTGGCTCCAACGTGGGGTCACGGCGCCCCCGAGGCCGGCGACCACCCGCCGCTCTACCTCGACCTCGACGGCGCGCTGGAGGGCCGCCCGATCCTGGAGGCGCCCCCCCAGGCGGCCGGGCCGGGTGATCCCGCGCTGGAGGTCCGCAGCCTCGACGCGGTGCCCGGCGACCCCGACTCGGTGGCCAAGGCGCTGGGCCGGTGGCGGCGCAAAGGCGTCGACGTGGTGGTGGCGATGGACGGCGAGCCTGCCGCCGACCGGGTGGCCCGCCTGCTCGGCGAGGCCGGTATCGAGCTGCCCCGCCGCACCACCCTTGCTCAAGCGGGCAACGCGGTGCTCGCCGCCGGTATCCACCGCGGCTTCGTCGCTCCCAACCTCGGCGTCGCGGTGCTCGGCGAACAGGAGATCGCGGGCCGCCGCCGTGCCCACCGCCGCGCCGGACGCCGCGCCGCCGCCGGCGGGCCCGGCTACCACGACCTCAGCACCGGCGACTACGTCGTCCACGCTCGCCACGGGATCGGGCGATTCGAGGGCCTCGTCACCCAGACCGTGGCAGGGGTGGAGCGCGACTACCTGCTCATCGCGTACGCCGGCGACGATCGGCTGTACGTCCCCACCGACCAGCTCGCCTCGATAGCCCGCTATACCGGCGGCGAGGCGCCCCGGCTCAGCCGCATGGGCGGCGCCGACTGGGCCGCCACCCGCAACCGGGTACGCAAGGAGGTCGCGGTGGTGGCCGAGCGGGTCGTCGACCTCCATCGGCAGCGAGCGGTCGCCCCCGGCCACGCCTACGGCCCCGACACCCCCTGGCAGAGAGAGGTCGAGGCGGCGTTCCCCTTCGAGGAGACCCCCGACCAGCTCACCGCCATCGCCGATGTGAAGGCCGACATGGAGGCCACCCCGCCGATGGACCGCCTCGTCTTCGGCGACGTCGGCTACGGCAAGACCGAGGTGGCGCTGCGGGCCGTGTTCAAAGCGGTGCAGGAGGGCAAGCAGGCGGCGATCCTGGTGCCCACCACCCTGTTGGCCCAGCAGCACTTCCAGACGTTCTCGGAGCGGTTCGACCCCTACCCGGTGCGGGTGGAGATGCTGAGCCGCTTCCTCACCGCCGCCCAGCAGCGGCCCATCATCCGGGGGCTGGCGAGCGGCGAGGTCGACGTGGTCATCGGCACCCACCGGCTGCTGTCCGAGGACATCGTGTTCCGGGACCTCGGCTTGCTGGTGGTCGACGAGGAGCAACGGTTTGGCGTCGCCGCCAAGGACCGCATCAAGGAGCTGCGGACGTCCGTGGACGTCGTGACGCTGACCGCCACCCCCATCCCGCGCACCCTGGAAATGGCGCTCACCGGGGTGCGGGAGGTGAGCCACATCCGCACCCCGCCCGAGGATCGCCACCCGATCCTCACCTACGTAGGCCCATACGACGACCAGGCCGTGTCGGCGGCGATCCGGCGCGAGATGCTGCGCGAAGGTCAGGTGTTCTACGTCCACAACCGCATCGCCACCATCGACCAGGCCGTCGTCAAGCTGCGGCGGCTGGTGCCCGACGCCCGCTACGCGGCGGCGCACGGGCGGATGAGCGAGGGCCAGCTCGAGCAGGTGATGCTCGACTTCTGGAACCGCGACTACGACGTGCTGGTGGCCACCACCATCATCGAGTCGGGGCTCGACCTGCCCCAGGTGAACACGCTGATCGTGGAGCGGGCCGACCTGCTGGGCCTTGCCCAGCTCTACCAGCTCCGCGGGCGGGTGGGCCGGTCCAGCCAACGGGCCTACGCCTACCTGTTCCACCCGCCGGAGCAGACGCTCACCGAGGACGCCTACCGCCGGCTCGAGGCCATCGGCGAGTACAGCGACCTGGGAAGCGGCTTCGAGCTGGCCCGCCGCGACCTGCAGATCCGCGGGGCGGGCAGCATCCTCGGGGAGGTCCAATCGGGCCACATCGCCGCGGTCGGCTTCGACCTGTACGCCAACCTGGTGGCCGAGGCCGTCGCCGAGCTCAAGGGGACCGCCGAGCCAGGGGAGCCGCCGAAGGAGGTGCGGATCGACCTCCCGGTCGACGCCCACCTGCCCGACGACTACGTCGCCGAGCAGGCCGCCCGGCTGGAGGCCTACCGGCGGCTCGCCACCGCCGAGACCCCGGCCGCGGTCGACGAGGTGGTGGCCGAGTGGGCCGACCGCTACGGCGAGCCGCCGCCCGAGGCCGAGGCGCTGATCCAGGTGGCCCGGCTGCGGGCCGAGGCCATCCGCATCGGCCTCGCCGAGATCGTCAAGCTGCGCAACGAGGTGCGGCTGGCGCCCGTGGCGCTCAGCCAGAGCCAGGAGGTGCGGCTGCAGCGGCTGGCGCCCCGGGCGGTGCTCCGTCCCCGCGAGCAGGCGCTGTTCCTTCCCGTACCCCGCGACGGCATCCCGCCCCGCGAGGCGCCGGTCGTGCCGTGGCTGCTGGACTTCCTCGGTACGATGTGGCCTCTCTCCAAGGAGTGACCCCATTGCGCCCGATCGCCGCCGTGCTGCTGCTCGCCCTGGTGGGCGCAGCGTGCGCCGGCGCCGACCCCGTGGTGGCGACGGTCAACGGACGCGACATCCACCAGTCGGAGGTGCTCGAGCTGCGCTCCGTCGATCCCGATGCGGTGCGGGTCGACTCCTCGGAGTTCCGCAACGAGCTGTTCAACGTCATCGCCCAAGAGGTGGTGGTCAGCGCCCTCGCCGACGACTTCGACATCACGATCTCGCCTGACGACGTCGAAGCGGAGCTGGCCGACCGGCTCGAGGAGTCCGGGATCACGGAGGACGAGGCGATCGCCTCGCTCCAGGATCCCGCCGCCACCCGGGAGCGGCTGCTCCGCATCGTCTACTCGGGTCTGCTGGGCGAGCGGGCCACTGCGGCGCTGGCCAGCCGGGAGGACTTCGTCGACGAGATCACCAGCGAGACGCCCGAGCTGGTCACCACCGTGTGCGCCCGCCACATCCTCACCGAGACCGAAGCCGACGCGCAGGCGGCCGCGGAACGCCTCGCCGCCGGCGAGGACTTCGCCGCGGTGGCCGACGAGGTGTCCGCCGACCCGGCGGCGGGCGGCGACCTGGGCTGCTCGGTGGCCGGACGTTTCGTGCCCGAGTTCGCCCAGGCGACGCTGGTGGCGCCGCTCGGGACGGTGTTCGGACCGGTGCAGACCGAGTTCGGCTTCCACCTGATCGTCGTCGAGTCACGCGAGCAGCCGACCTTGGAGTCGATCTCCGCCGATCCACTGGCGGCGCTGCCCGCCGACCTGCTCCAGAGCGAGTTCAACAACTGGTTCAACGATCAGGTTGACCAGGCCGACGTGTCGGTGCTGTCGCGGGTCGGCACGTGGTTCCCCGACGGCCCGGGCATCCTCCCGCCGGGCTGATGGCCCGGCTCACCGTCGTCGGGCTCGGGCCGGCCGGCCTCGACCGGGTTCCTGCGGCCGTCCGCCGCCTGTTGGACGACCCGGCCCGTCGGGTGCTGGTCCGCACCGCCCACCACCCCGCCGCCGCCGAGCTGGCCGCCCAGCGCGACGTCGAGGCCGGCGACGCGCTCTACGACACCGCCGGTGGTTTCGAGGACCTGTACCCGGCGCTTGCCGACTGGGTCGTCGGCGCGGCGGCAGGCGCCGACACCGTCTATGCAGTGCCGGGCAGCCCGCTGGTGGGGGAGCGCTCGGTCGTGCTGGTCCGCGAGCGGGCCGCCGCCGCCGGGATCGACGTGGAAGTCGTGGCGGGGGAGTCGTTCCTCCCCGCCGTCCTCGCTGCCGTGGGGCTCGACCCCCTGGAGCGCGGCGTCCAGGTGCTCGACGCCCGCCACCTGCCCGACCCGCTGGTCCTGCACCTGCCGACGCTGGTCGCCCAGGTCGACCGCCCGATGGTGCTCGCCGGCGTCCACGACGCTCTGGCTCGCACGCTCGAGCCCGATGTGCCCGTGACCGTGGTGCACGGTGCCGGCGGGCCCGACCAGGCGGTGCACACCGTGGCGCTCGGCCAGCTGCTGCGGCAGGAGGTGGGGCCACGTACGACGCTGTTCCTGGACCCGCCGCCGGCGGGCCTCACCGGGCTGGTCGCGGTGAACCGCCGGCTGCGCGCCGAATGTCCGTGGGACCGCGAGCAGACCCATCACTCGCTCGTCAAGCACCTCGTGGAGGAGTCCTACGAGCTGGTGGAGGCGATCTCCGCGCTACCCGTCACCGCCCCGGACGGGGAGGCGGACTTCGGCGCCTACGCCGAGGTCGAGGAGGAGCTGGGCGACCTGCTGCTGCAAGTGGTGTTCCACTCGACGCTGGCCGCGGAGACGGGCGCCTTCGATGTCGACGAGGTCGCCGAAGGCATCCGTCGCAAGCTGGTGCTGCGCCATCCCCACGTCTTCGGGGACGCCGACGCGGCCACGGCCGCCCATGTGGTCAGCAACTGGGAAGCCAGCAAGCAGGAAGAGAAGGGCCGGGAATCGTTGATGGACGGGGTGGCCCGCTCGGTGCCGGCCCTGGGCCGGGCCGCCAAGTTCCAGGAGCGGGCGCGGGCCGTGGGCTTCGACTGGGGCGACGCCGCGTCGGTGCTCGACAAGGTCGTGGAGGAAGCCGGCGAGCTGCGTGCCGACCTCTCCGACCCGGCGCGGGCGGCCGACGAGCTGGGCGACCTGCTGTTCTCCGTCGTCAACTTGGCCCGCCACCTCGCCGTCGACCCCGAGCTGGCGCTGCGGCGCTCCGCCGACCGGTTCGTGGCCCGTTTCCGGGCGATGGAGGCCGTCGCCGCCGCCGAAGGGCTGGTGCTGGCGGACCTCGGCCTGGAGCGCCTCGACGATATGTGGGAGCGGGCCAAGGCCGCCGAGCCGGCGTGATGCCCGGCGCCGGCGCCGCCCTCCGCTAGATTCCCGCCCACAGAAGGAGGGCCCCGATGAGCCGCATAGACAGCATCCGGGCCCGCGAGGTCCTCGACTCCCGGGGCAATCCGACCGTTGAGGCCGAAGTGCTCCTGGCTGGAGGAGCGTTCGGCCGGGCCGCAGTGCCATCCGGGGCGTCGACGGGGGCGCTCGAAGCGGTGGAGCTTCGGGACGGCGGTACCCGCTACGGCGGGAAGGGCGTGGCGCGGGCCGTCGACTTCGTCAACACCGAGATCGCCGACACGCTGTTGGGCCGGGACGCCTTCGACCAGGAGGGTGTCGACCAGGCGATGCTCGACCTCGACGGCACCCCCAACAAGGAGCGCCTCGGCGCCAACGCCATCCTCGCCGCGTCGTTGGCGGTGGCCCGGGCCGCGGCTGTGGAGGCGGGGATGCCGCTGTTCCGCTACCTGGGAGGGCCGGCAGCGCGGGTGCTGCCGGTGCCGTGCCTCAACGTCCTCAACGGCGGGGCGCACGCCGCGAACTCGGTGGACATCCAAGAGTTCATGCTGGTGCCCGCCGGGCTGCCCACGTTCCGGGAGGCGCTGCGGGCCGGGGTCGAGACCTACCACGCCCTCCGCAAGGTGCTGGCTGGGCGGGGCCTCTCCACCAACGTCGGCGACGAGGGCGGCTTCGCCCCCAACCTGGCCGCCAATCGGGGCGCGCTGGAGGTGCTCGTGGAGGCGGTGGAGGCCGCCGGCTACGGGGTGGGGACCGACATCGCATTTGCGTTGGACGTCGCCGCCACCGAGTTCCACCGGGAGGGCCGCTACGAGCTGGAGGGCCGCCACCTCACCGCCGAGGAGATGACCGACTACCTTGCCGGCCTGGTCGACGAGTTCCCGCTCGTGTCGATCGAGGACGGTCTCGACGAGGCCGACTGGGAGGGGTGGGCGCACCTCACCGAGCGGCTCGGCAGCAAGGCCCAACTCGTCGGCGACGACCTGTTCGTCACCAACGAGGACTTGCTGCGGCGCGGCATCGGCGAGGGTGTCGCCAACGCCATCCTCATCAAGGTCAATCAGATCGGGTCGCTGTCGGAGACGCTCCACACGATGGAGCTTGCGCTCCGCAACCGCTACGGGCGGATGGTGAGCCACCGCTCCGGCGAGACCGAGGACACGTTCATCAGTCATCTGGTCGTTGCGACCAACGCCGGGCAGATCAAGAGCGGCGCCCCTGCCCGCGGCGAGCGCACCGCCAAGTACAACCAGCTGCTGCGGATAGAGGAGCAGCTCGGCGACCAGGCCCGGTACGCCGGCTGGCAGGCGTTCGGCGGCCCGCGGTGAGCGGCCGCCGCCTGTCCGGGCTCGGCGTGCTGGTGCTGCTGGTGGCGTTGGCGGCGACGGTCGTCGTGGTGTTCCCGTTCCGCCAGATCATCGCCGCCGACCGTCAGGTGGAGCTGACCAAGGAGAAGCTCGACGCGCTGGTCGGCGAGAATGCCCGCCTCGACAAGGCCGTGGCCCGGCTGCAGACCGACGAGGAGATCGCCCGGCTGGCGCGCGAGCGGTTCGGCCTGGTCCAGGAGGGCGAGGTCGGCTACGTGGTCGAGTGGGTCGACGTCGAGCCGGCACCCGAGCCGACGCTGCCGCCCCCCGACGACCGTCGGTGGTGGGAGCGGGTGTGGGACTTCGTGTCCGGCCGTGATGGCGCAGGAGGCTGACCGGGCTGCGGTCGAGGCGCAGATCGAGCGGCCGTCCCGCGGCTCGTTCGAGGTCGTCGCACGCTGCCACCTGGAGCTCCCGGTGGTCATCCGCATGGCGCCGCTGCTGGACGACGGCACGCCGTTCCCCACCCGGTACTGGCTGACCTGCCCGCTGGCGGTGCTGCGCATCGACCGGCTGGAGGGCGCGGGCGGGGTGCGGCAGATGGCGCGGCACGTCGACGCCGACCCGATGCTCCGGGCAGGCCTCGACGATGCCCACGCCCGGTACGCGGCCGACCGCGACGCCGCCGTGCCGCCGGACGCCGGGATGCGCCCAACCGGCGGAGTGGCCGGCATCGCCGGAGGCGGGGTCAAGTGCCTGCACGCCCACTACGCCGACCACGCGGCCGGCAACGCCAACCCGATCGGCGCCCTCGTCGCCCCCTGGGTCGACCCGCTCGACGACGAGACGCCGTGCGTCGTCGACGGGCGCCGCAACCCCGCCTGGCAGGAGCCGCGATGACCCGCACGGTCGCCGCCGTCGACATCGGCACCAACACCACCCGGCTGCTGGTGGCATCGGTGACGCCCGACGGGCGGCTGGCGTGGCTGCACCGCCGGGCCACCGTCACTGGGCTGGGTTGGGGCCTCGACGCGACCGGGCGCATCGCCGAGGAGCGGATGGATAGGACCGTCGACGTGCTGCGCGACTACGCCGCGGAGATCGGCACGTGGGACGTCGACGGCCTCGGCGTGGTGGCGACCGCGGCCACGCGGGAGGCGGAGAACCGCGAGGACTTCCTGGCGCGGGCGACGCAGGTGCTCGGGGTGCGCCCGGCGGTCGTCACCGGCGACGAGGAGGCGTGGCTGTCGTTCGCCGGCGTCACGAGCGACCTGGACGCCACTCCCCCCTACCTGGTCATCGATCCCGGCGGCGGCAGCACCGAGTTCGTGCTCGGCGCCGAGCGCCCCGCGTACGTCGTGAGCACCCGTATGGGCTCGGTGCGCCTCACCGACCGCTGCCTACCGGACCACCCGGCGTCCGGTTCGCAGGTCGAGGCCGCTCGAAGCGAGGCGCAGCGGGCCTTCGCCGAGGTCGAGTTGCCGACTCGAGTGGGCACCGTGGTCGGGGTGGGTGGCACGTTCACGGCGCTGGCGGCGATCGTCGCCGGGTTGGAGCAGTACGTCCCCGAGCGGGTGCACCGGTCGATGATCGCGCCGGCCGAGTTGGACGACCTGGTGGCCCGGCTGGCGGCGATGACCGTCGAGGAGACCGCGGGGATCCCGTCGCTCGATCCCGACCGGGCGCCCGTGTTGCTGGGCGGCGCGATCGTCGCTCGCGAGGCGCTTCGCAGCGCGGGCGACCAGCCGGCGCTGGTCAGCGAGAACGACATCCTCGCCGGGGTGGCGCTCCACGCCGCCGGGTGAAGTCCGTTCGGTCCTAGTAAGATTTGCCATTCGCGCCCGCGACGACGAATCGAAAGGTGTACTGCTCGCGAAATAGCATGTTGCGCTGTGCGACAGAGGTGACTACTCTGCGTGTTGACACGTCGGGTATTCACATGGAGACGGTGGGCGCGTCCCAGTCGAATATCGCTATTGGTGGCGATCCAGTACGGGGGGGAGCCGGGGATGCGAGATTGGCAGGTACTCTTCACCCCGGGCCGCGGCCTGACGAGATGCAGGCGGGTCCGGGAGCGTCGGGCACACGGCTCTTACACGCCGCCCTGATCTCGGCGGTCGCGCTGTCCGCAGTCTTTGCGGCGTTCGCGCTGGCGGCCTGGCTCGGACCGCGGATCGGCGCGGAGTTCGCCCACGACGCCGACACTGTGCTCACGACCACCGCCGCAGCGCTGCTGCTGCCGGTCGCCGTCTTCTTCCTCCTGCGCGCGCGCCACGAGGGCCGGCAGGCCGGCATCGCGATGGCTGCCGGCGCGCTGATGCTGGCACTCGTCACGTTGGGGACGGCGGAGCTGGCGCCCCTGATCGCGTCCGTCGAGGACCGCTCGGTGGACGCGCTTCGCCAGTGGAGCTTGTTGGGGGCGCTTGCGGCGTTCGCATTGGGGCTTTCGGACGAGCTCGGCTCCCGGGCCGGCCAGCGATTGATGGCGCTTCCCGCCAGTGTGCTGTTGATCGCGCTCACGGGAACGCTGCTTCCCGGCCAGCAGTTCCAACCGCCGGAGCTGCTTCTCATGGCCGGCTGGCTCGCCGTCGTGCTAGCTCATGGCTACGCCTTTATCAGGAACGGTCAGCCACACCGCTGGTGGATCGCATTGGGCCTCCTCGGGCTGATGCTCGGCGACGTCGCCCGCTCGGCAGTGGCCGACCCCGAGCTCTGGGGCATCGCGGCCGGGGTCGTGCGGGTGATGGGCGTGCTGATGATGCTCGCCGGGCTCGTCGGCGAGCTGGAGGTCCGGCAGTGGCGGCAGCGCCAGGCACTCGACATCGGTGAGGCCGTGATGGCCGACCTGCGTGCGATCACCGATGCCGTGCAGCGGTCGCTGGAGGAGCGCGATCATGAGGCGCGCTCGGCGCTGGCTGCCATCGAGTACACGGCCCACGCACTGCGGAGCCGCGGGGCGCACGTTCGCCAGGAGGACCTGGAGCAGCTCGAGCTGGCGATGGTGACCGAGGTCGAGCTGTTGCGACGGCTGATCACGATGCCCGGACGGGTCACGCAGCTCGACAGCTTCGACGTGACCAGGGTGGTGAGGGGCATCGTGGCGGCCGAAGCCGCCAGCGGGATCGACGCGGAGCTGGCGGCGCCGGAGCGGCTGATGGCGTTCGGGTCGGTGGCCGCCACCGCGGAAGTCGTCCAGTGCCTGCTGGAGAATGCCCGGCGGCACGCCTTCGGCTCGCGGGTGTGGGTCGAGGCCGCGCAGCGGGGGCCGTTCGTGATCGTGCGGGTCGACGACGAGGGCCCCGGCGTGCCGCCCGAGCGGAGGACGGTCATCTTCAAGCGGGGCCACGATGGCGGCCACCCGACCAGCGCCGGCGGGCGAGGACTGGGCTTGTACATCGCGGCCCGGCTGGCGCAGGAGCAGCGGGGCCACCTCTGGGTGCAGGAGGCCGATGGCGGCGGCGCCTCGTTCCGGCTGGCGCTGGGAGCCGCCGGGCCCGAGATGCACGACGCGGCGGAGATGGCTGTGGGACGAGGAGTCGGAGGCATGAGGGGCGGCGAGCCCTTCGCACAGGGAGGTTGAGGAGATCAGGCATCGGGACCCACTCCGTTGGGTCCCTGCGGGTGACAGGCCCGGGGCCGGGCAGTGGGGCGGAGCGGGGTGACGGGGGTCGCGCAGCAGGCGCGGCGGGGCGCAGGTGGCGGCCCCGACGAGACCGGTCCGACGCGGGTGCTCGTCGTCGAGGATCACCGGTCCATCGCCCAGGCGCTGGTCGTGGTGCTGCGGGCCGAGGGCATGGAGGCCGACCTGGCCACCGGCCCGCGCTTCGACGACGTCGTCGAGCAGGCCACCGCCATGGAACCCCACGTGGTGCTGCTCGACCTGGACCTCGGCCCCGTTGCCGGCCTCGCCATGCCGCTCATCGAGCCGCTGTGCTCGGCGGCCAGGGCGGTCGTCATGTTGTCCGGCGTGCGCGACCGACGGATGCTGGCGGAATGCGTGGAGCGGGGCGCGGTGGGGGTCGTCGACAAGGCGGAGCCGATGGACGTGGTGATCGACGCGGTGCGGACCACCGCCGAGCAGGGACGGCTGATGTCGGATGGGGAGCGGTTCGAGTGGCTGGCCGATCTGCGGGTGGCCAGGGCCGACGAGACGGCTCGGCTCGAGCCGTTCCGGCAGCTCACGCCTCGCGAGCAGGACGTGCTGGTGCGCCTCGGCGAGGGCCGCAGCGCGGCCGAGATCGCCGACCTGCAATACGTCTCGATATTCACGGTACGCGGCCACATCCGGTCGGTACTCACGAAGCTGGGGGTCGGCTCCCAACTCGCCGCCGTGGCGTTGGCCCGCGAAGCCGGGTGGCTGCCCTGAATCGGTCAAAATTGACGTAGCCCCCCGCTCCGGCTTCAGGCATGTTGGAGCACGTGAGCGGTCTCCGGGAAACAGCGCGGGCCATCGCATTGGCGGTGGCGCGCTCCGAGCGAGGCGCCACGATGGCCGAGTGGGGGCTGGTGGTGGGTCTCATCGCGATCGTCTCCATCGGTGCGATCAGCGAAGTCGGCGACGCCGTGATCGGCCGTTTCCTGCAGTTCGCCTCCCTCTTCTGACGAAACAGTCAATTTTGACGTGGCGCCGCGGCGCGCCCCGATGCATCGTCGCAGATAGCCCGATCACCGATCGGGGACATGGAGAGGAGGGATGTCGGAATGTTCGTTCGACTCCAGACCTGGTGGTGGTCGGTGCGCGATAGCGACCGCGGCGCCACCATGCCCGAGTACGCGCTGGTGGTGACCTTGATCGCCGTAGCCGCGTTCGCTGCGACCAGCGACGTCGGCACGGCCGTCACCAACCGGTTCACGGACATCGCAGGCAAGATCTTCTGAGGCGTCGCCGGGCGGCGGCCGCGTGGCCGCCGGCCCGGCGCCAGCTCGGGAGATCTCGAAAATTCTCTCGACTTTCGGGGAGCCGACAATGTGGCTGTGGTGGCAACAGGAATGGGCGAAGCTGCGGATGCTGCCCGGGGATACCGCTGAGGAGCACGCCGTGCTCCTCGCGATTCTCGGCATGCTGATCGTTCCGCTCGTTCTGGCGTTCGTGCTGGCCTTCATCGGAGTGGCTCCACCCGGGATCACCTGATGAGCGAGCCTCGCGTTCGCCGCGAACGGGGAGCGGCCCTGGTGGAGGCAGCGATCGTGCTGCCGCTCCTGGCGCTGCTGGTCTTCGGCCTTGCCGAGTTCGCCCGTGCGTTCAACACTCAAGTCACGCTCACGCATGCGGCCCGCGAGGGCGTGCGGGAGTACGCGGTGTCCCGCGACTTCGGGCAGGGCAAAGCCGCCGCCCAGAACTCGGCATCGGGGCTCGACCCGGGGCAGATGACGATCACCGGCACCGCTTGCGACCCCGGCCTGCCGACCGAGATGCGCGTCAGCTACCCCTTCGAGTACGACATCCCGTTCTTCGGGTCGGCCACCAGGACCATGCACGCTACGGGGGTGATGCGATGCGGTGGATGAATGCCCAGGCCCGGGGCGACGACGGCATGGCCGCCGTGTTCGTCGCCGTGCTGCTGATCGCACTGCTCGCACTCGTGGCGCTCGCCGTGGACGCCGGGGCGCTGTACGCCGAGCGGCGCGAGCTGCAGAGCGGCGCCGACGCAGCAGTGCTGGCGGTCGCCGAGGACTGCGGCCAGGGCCTGCCGTGCGACAACGCCACGGCGATGGCCACCGCCGACCGCTATGCCGACGCCAACGCCCGCGATCTCCTGGCGGGCGTCGACGAGCTGGCGCTCGATACGTCGGCGCAGACCGTCCGCGTGATCACACACACCGAGCAGGCGGGCGGCTCGACGATCTTCGCCCCGTTCTTCGCCCAGGTCATCGGTTTCCCGGGAGCGAAGGTGCGGGCTCATGCCGCGGCGCTGTGGGGCTATCCCCTCGGCGGCGGGACCATCCCGATCATCCTGTCGGACTGCGAGTGGGGCAAGCTCGACAAGGACCCCGCCGGCGGCTACGACGAGATGACCTTCTACTTCCACGACGGCAAGCTCGCC
>JBFJZV010000049.1:0-17250 GCA_041621915.1 Acidimicrobiia bacterium
AGCGCGCTCTACGCCCGCGAGCTCGAGCGAGCGGCGCTCATCACCAGCGTCGACGCGCTCGCCAAAGCCCTCAGGGGCGAGGCCGGCACCTGGATCACGCCGTAGCGGCTTCCGCTACCAACTCCTCGACCAGCGCCACCGCGGCCCGGCCGGTGTCGGCGTAGCCGTCGGCGCCGAGGTCCCGAGCATGGTCGGGCCATTCGATCGCCGACCCGCCTACCAGCACCGGCACGCCGGAGGCAGCGGCGCGGGCGGCTGCCACGGCGGCGACGACCTGCTCTGCGCCGTCGGGGTCGTGCGCGCTGATCGCTACCGCGATCAGCCGGTTGGCCTCGGCCACGGCCTTGGCCAGGGAGGCGGGGGGTGTGTTGGGCCCCAGGTCGACCACCTCGAAGCGGGCGCCGCGCAGCAGGTCGGTGACCACGGCGAGGCCGAGCCCGTGCAGGTCCCCCGGCGGGGTGGCGGTCACCACCGTGCCGCGGCTGCGCCCCCGGCGCGCGAAGCGGGGCCCGAGCCGGCCGATGAGCCGGGCGGCCACCGCGCTGGCGCGGTGCTCGTCGGCGACGTCGATCCTGCCGTCGGCCCAGTCGTCGCCGACCGCGTTCAGCACAGGGCGGAGCACGTCCTCGTACACGTCGACGGGGGCGAGCCCGGAGGCGAGCGCCGCCTCGACGACGCCCCACGACCCGCGCTCGTCGCCGGCGACCAATCGCGCCTTGAGGCGGGCGTTCCAATCGGCGGAGCGGCGACCGCGGCGGGGCTCTCCGTCCGGCTCGGCGAACGCCTCGAGGTCGGCAGTGTCCACCACCCAGGCCGCCCCCTCCTTGCGGGCGGGCAGCATCCCGAGCCGCACGTAGCGGTACACCGTCATGTAGTGCACCTCGAGCTGCTCGGCGGCCTGGCGGAGTGACATCGTCGCGGCCATGCCCAGAAGTTAGTGCTAATCGGTCGCTACCGGGCACCGGCGCGACGAGAGCGCGAAATGCGTACTATCGCGTTTTGGTGCCGAAGCAGCTAGGGGGTTCAGGTGGCAACTCGCGACATGCGCCTGCCGGGGAAGGCAGAACCGGTCCCCGACGATCAGGACGCCGGGGTCGGCCAGTTCATCGATGACGTCCAGGTGGCGGCCAGCTACCGGATCACCGCCCCGACCCGGGCGGCGTCCGAGCCTGCAACGGTGGAGCAGGGCCTCGACGACGGTGCGGTCGTCGAGATCGAGTACGAGGACGGGTTGCGGGAGTGGGTGTCGGTCGCCCGCCTCGCCGAGCTGCAGGGCGCCCCCGGCGCCGAGGCGTTCGATCTCGCCGCCGCCGTGCCCGGTGACCCCGACCGGGGCGTCGGCGACTTGTTCGTCAAGGGCGTCCGCATCCTCACCGGCCGCGCCGCCGAGGAGCTCGCGCCACGCGCCGTCCAGGCCGCCATCGCCAAGGTCGAGGGGCGGCTCGAGCCCGGCCCCGGCCTGTACCGGGTGGGCTTGTCGGGGAAGCTCGACGAGCCCGGGGAGCTGGACACCGACCAGCCCTACCTGCTGTTCCTCCACGGCACGGCGTCGAGCACGCATGGCAGCTACAGCGGGCTGTTCGCCGGCGAGGGCGGCGGCCCCACCACCGAGTGGAGCGACCTTCACCGGCGGTACGCGGGGCGGATCCTGGCCTTCGAGCACCACACCCTCAGCGAGAGCCCGGTCGACAACGCGATCGACCTGCTCGGCGCGCTGAAGGTCCCGGGCATCGAGCTGCACCTGGTGAGCCACTCTCGTGGCGGCCTGATCGGGGACCTCCTGTCGCTGGACGCGATCCCCGAGTCGGCCGTCACGAAGTTCCATCGCAAGCGCCGCCGCCACGCCGGCGAGCTCGGGCTCGACGCCGAGTTCGTCGCTCGCGAGAAGGAGACGCTGGAGAGACTGAGCGCAGAGCTGGCCAGCCTCCAGCCCCACGTCGGCCGGTACGTGCGGGTCGCCGCCCCGGCTCGCGGCACCCGGCTCGCCGGCGAGCGCCTCGACAGGCTGCTGTCGATCCTGACCAACCTGGTGGGCCTCGTGCCGATGGGTGCCGCCGGGAAGACCCTCCACCAGTTCGTCAAGGCGCTCACCTTGGAGGTGGCCAGGCTGCGCGCCAACCCGGCGTCGCTGCCGGGGATCGAGGCGATGATGCCGAAGTCACCGTTCGTGCACCTGCTCAACCTGCCGGAGGTCTCGACCGGCGACGACCTCGCGGTGGTCGCAGGGGACGTGGAAGGCCGCGGCGTCATCAACCGGCTGGCCATCTGGGCGACGGACTTGTTCTACGGGGTACCGCACGACCTCGTCGTCAACACCGACGCGATGTCCGAGGGGGTGCGCCGCCGCGGCAAGCCGGTGATGTTCTTCCACCGCGGCAGCGACGTGACCCACTTCGGGTACTTCCGGGGGCGGGACAGCCGCAAGGACCTGCATGCATGGCTGACCCGTGCCGAGGGTGGCAAGGTCGACGGGGCGCTGCCGCTGCAGCAGACCCGGGGCAGCGCCGGCCTGACCGCGCCGAAGACCCGGTCGACCGAGGCCACCGTCCCCACGGTGGTCCTGGTGCCGACGGCGCTCGCCACCCACCTGGCGGTCGACGGCGAGCGCGTCTGGCTCGACGCCGACGCGATCGGCGCCGCCAAGCGGTGGGAACTGGCGATGGACCGCGATAGCGTGCGGGCCGAAGCGGTGATCGACGACCCGTACCACGATCTCGTCGAGGCGCTGAGCGGCAGCTTCCAGGTGCAGGCCTTCCCGTTCGACTGGCGGCGGCCGCTGGCGGACACCGCCGCCGCCCTCCGGGCCGTGCTGAGCACCCACCTCGCCCAGGGCGACAACCCCGTGCACGTCGTAGCGCATGGCATCGGCGGGCTGGCGGTATGGGCCGCCGCAGCCGCAGACCCGGAGCTGTGGCGGCGGCTGCGCTCCCGGGACGGCCGGGTCGTGATGATCGGCGTGCCCGATCGCGGCGCGCACGGGATCCTGCAGCTCCTGGCGGGGGCGGGCGTGCTGTTCGACTCGCTCGACACCGTGCTTGCCGACCCGGCGCTGCCGCGCGCCAAGCTGGCCGAGGAGTTCCGGTCGATGCCGGGTCTCGTGGAGGCGCTCCCCGCCGACCCCGCCACCCGGGCGGCGCAGTCGTGGCAGCGCTGGCTCGGTGACGGCGCCGAGGGCATCGGCGACCTGCTCGAAGCGGCGCAGGGCACGACGGACGCGATCGCCGCGGCAGTTCGCGAGCACACCGACGACGTGCTGCGGATCGCCGGACGCGCCGCCTTCACTCCCGCCGGCGTCGTCGCCGGCGACGACGGCCTGTCGTTCCCGAGCTCCGCGGAAGGCGACGGGCTGGCGCTCGATGCGTCGCAGGCGATCGGCAAGCAGACCTGGTGGGCGGCAGCCGCCAACGGCGACCTCCCGTCGCGTCCCGAGGTCATTCGCGCCGTGCAGGACCTGGTCGCCTCCGGCACGTGCTCGACGCTGTCGCAGGCGGCGCCCAAGCTGCGCACGGTGCCGGGGGCTCTGCCGCCGTGGATGGTCCAGCGCCTGTACCCCACCGACCGAGACCTGGTCGCCGCGGCCCTGTTCTCGGAGCCGCCGCGGGCCGCCGAGCCGGACGAGGAGCGCCATCTGCTGACCGTCTCCGTCAGCCACGGCAGCCTCGAGCACGCCGACGGCCCGGTGCTCGTGGGCCACTACCAGGGCGACCCCATCGTCGGCGCCGAGTCCTTCCTCAACTGGCGCCTGCGCGGGAGGTTGTCGAGCCGCCACGCGCTCGGCGTGTACCCCGAGGACGTGGGCAGCCACGAGGTGGTGCTGGCCCCGGGGATCGGCACCGAGGGCGCCCAGCACCCGCCGGGCGCGATCGTGGTCGGTCTGGGCGAGGTCGGCAAGCTCAATGCGTCGGAGCTGACGCGCAGCGTCACCCAGGCGGCGCTGCGCTACGCGGTCGAGTACAGCGAAGCAGTGCGCCCGCCGCGGCCGGGGGCCTGGCGGCCGGCGGCGATCTCGTCGCTGCTGGTGGGCAGCAACAGCGGCATGGCGCTCACCATCGAGACGTCGATCGGGGCGATCGTGAAGGGCGTCGTGCTCGCCAACCGCGCCCTGCGCAACCTGGGGTTCTGGGACCGGGTGCGCATCGACAAGCTCGAGTTCATGGAGCTGTACCTCGACGTCGCGACGAGGGCCGCCCACACCGTGGCCGACCTGGCCCGGCACGTGCGGCTCCCGACCGAGGAGACCGAGGAGATCTACGGCCGGACCTGGCTGCAGCCGAAGCCCGGTGGGCAGCCGGGCCGCTCGTCGTTCGAGTACGACACCGGCTGGTGGCGGCGGCTGCAGATCACGGACGCCTCCGACGGCAGCGGCTCCCCCGGCACCGTCGACCTCAAGTTCCAGGCGCTCACCGACCGCGCCCGGGCCGAGGAGACGAAGCGGTCGACGCAATCGGCGCTGATCGACGAGCTGGTGGCGAGCGCGATCGGCGGCTCGGGCGACGACGTGGTCACCGGGGTGCTGTTCGAGCTGTTGCTGCCCAACACGCTGAAGGAGCAGTCGAACGAGCCCGCCAACCTGCAGCTCGTCGTCGATCGAGTCGCCGCGGCGTTCCCGTGGGAGATGCTCACCGACCGCGCCGACGGCCGCGACGAACCGCTGGCCATCCAGCGCGGCGTCCTCCGCCAGCTCACCACCGCCCGCTTCCGTCGCCGCATCGAGTCCCCCCGCGGCCACCATGCGCTCGTCGTCGGCGACCCCGACCTCGAGGGGATGCCCGGGTACCGCCAGCTCCCGGGCGCACTGCGAGAGGGCAGGGCCGTCGCCGAGGCGCTGAAGAGGGCCGGGTACGAGGTCAACGAGGTGGTCGACGAGGACATCACGAAGCGCAGGGCGAGCCACGTGATCACCCGCCTGTTCGACCGGAGCAAGGAATACAGCATCGTCCACATCGCCGCCCACGGCCAGTTCGTCGCCGACGACGTGCATCGCAGCGGCGTCGTCATCGGCAACGGCAAGTTCCTGACCTCGGCCGAGATCGATCAGCTGCGGGTGGTGCCCGACCTCGTGTTCCTCAACTGCTGCCACCTCGGCAAGTTCGACGATCCGAGCCGGACCGACGAGGAGCGGGAGCTGGACAGGCGGCAGCGTCTCGATCTGACCCGTTTCGCGGCGAGCATCTCCGAGCAGCTCATCGAGATCGGGGTCGGCGCGGTGGTGGCGGCCGGGTGGGCCGTGGACGACGAGGCCGCCGCCCAGTTCGCGTCGGTGTTCTACGACCGGATCACGGGTGGCGCCAAGCTCGGTGACGCGGTGCTGGCGGCTCGCCAGGCTGCCCACGAGCTCGGGGGCACCACGTGGGGCGCCTACCAGGTGTACGGGTCGCCGGACTTCCGCCTCGCCAAGGAGCCCGGCGCCGAGACGGGCGGCGACGTGCGGGTGGTCGCCGCCCACGAGTACGAGGCCGAGCTGCGGCAGCTCTCCGCCCGCGCCCGCAACGCCTACGACCAGGCGCGCATCGAGGCGCTCGGCAGGGAGCTGGACGACCTGGTGGTGAAGATGCGCCCCGAGTGGAGCACGGGCGCCGTGCTGGACGCGCTGGGCGGCTGCTTCGGCGAGCTCCGGCGGTTCGACCGGGCGATCAAGTACTACCGGATGGCGCTCGACTCGTGGGATGCGAGCGCTCCGCTCGAGGTCCTCGACGAGATGCTCAACCTGGTCGCTCGCCACGCCGTCGACCGGGTGCGCGCCGCCGGCGGCGAGGGCGCGACGCTGGACAAGGCGTGCAAGGACTGCCTGGCGGCCATCGACAAGGTGAAGGGCCTCCTCAAGGCGGCGCCGACCCCGGAGCGCCACGCGCTCGCCGGCAGCATCTACAAGCGGGTCGCCCGCATCACCGCCGACGGCGTCGAGCGCAAGAAGCTGCTCGGTCATGCGCTGCGCGAGTACGAGGAGGCACAGGAGAGGTACGCCCTGAAGCGGGAGGGACGCAAGGACCGCCCCGAGGTGTGGCCGCGCTACGGCTGGAACATCGCCGTCCTGCGGTGGCTGCTGGGCAAGACCAACCAGGCGCAGACCGAACTGGTGGCGGTGCGCGACGCGGCCGAATCGCTGCTGGGGAGCGACGCCCAAGAGGAGTACTGGACGCGGCTGGTGTTTGCCGACGTCAAGATGCTCGAAGCATTGATCGACGACTCCATCGCTGGGCGAGTGGAGGAGCTTGCGGACGCCTACCAGGAGATCCCCGGTGCGACGCCCAAGATGCGTTCCTCACCGGTGGAGCAGATCGAGTTCCTGCGCGACATGCTCGACGTGACCCGCTACGGAGCCCAGCGCCGCGAGCAGATGGCTGCTGCGCTGGACCGCCTCTGCGAGGTTCTGCAGTAGCGCCTACGCCTCGGTGATCACGCCCCGCAGCCGCGGGAACTGCACGGGCGCATGGCGGTGGCAGAAGTCCGCCTTGTTGTAACGGGAGAGCACCGTGTCGCAGCTCTCGCGCTGGCACACCCGCCCGTCGGAGAACGTGCGGGGCCGCCGCGAGCTGGAGCCGACCCGGAATGCCCTGAGGGAATTGGTCATGCTCGTCGACCTCCTTGCCTCATAATTTAGTGCTAATTCCTAGGCCTGTCAAGAGGTCGAGCAACCGCGAAAGAACCCGGGCGTGACGACGCGGTATGTGGTTGGCTCCAGGCTCGGCCTGCGGCCGAGACCCGACGTAGGACCAGCCCCGGCGGCAGCCCGCATCCGAGAGGGCCCCACCATCCGGCACCGCACCACGCGTGCCCGGGTGGGATGCAATGTGAGACGTGCCGCGTCGTCGCGGGGCGGGTTTCTCCGCGTCGTCGCGGGGCGGGTTTCTCCGCGTCGGGCCGGGTCGGCGGCAGTGTTACTGGCTCTGCGCTGCTATCTCCTCGACGATGTCGGCGTTGGCCAGGGTGGTGACGTCGCCGAGCTGGCGCTGCTCGGAGATGTCCTTCAGCAGCCGGCGCATGATCTTGCCCGAGCGCGTCTTGGGGAGGTCGTTGGTGAAGACGATGCTCTTCGGCCGGGCGATCGGCCCGATCTTCTTCGCCACGTGCTCCCGGAGCTCGGCGAGCAGCGCCTCGTCGCCTTCGACGCCGCCCCGCAGCGTGACGAACGCGGCGATGGCCTCGCCGGTGAGCTCGTCGGACCGCCCGACCACCGCCGCCTCGGCCACCTTGGGATGGTCGACCAGTGCGGACTCCACCTCGGTGGTGGAGATCCGGTGGCCGGACACGTTCATCACGTCGTCGACGCGACCCAGCAGCCAGAAGTACCCGTCAGTGTCCCGCTTGCACCCGTCGCCCGCGAAGTAGCGGCCCGGGAAGCGCGACCAGTACGTGTTCACGTAGCGGTCGTCGTCGCCGTAGATCGTCCGCAGCATCGACGGCCACGGCCGGGTGATCACCAAGTAGCCGCCCCCGCCGAGCGGCACCGAGTTGCCGTCGTCGTCGACGACGTCGGCTTCGATGCCGGGAAACGGCCGGGTCGCCGAGCCCGGCTTCGTGGCGACCGCGCCCGGCAGCGGCGTGATAATGATCGACCCGGTCTCGGTCTGCCACCACGTGTCGACGATGGGGCAGCCCTCCCCGCCGATGTGGCTGTGGTACCACATCCACGCCTCCGGATTGATCGGCTCGCCCACCGTGCCCAGCAGTCGCAGCGACGTGAGGTCGTGGCCGCCCGGATACTCCTCGCCCCATTTCATGAAGGCGCGGATCGCGGTGGGCGCCGTGTAGAAGACGGTGACGCCGTACTCCTCGACGATGCTCCACAGCCGGTCCCTGTCGGGGAAGTCGGGCGTCCCCTCGTACATCACGCCGGTGACCCCGTTGGCCAGGGGGCCGTAGACGATGTAGGAGTGCCCGGTGACCCAGCCGATGTCGGCGGCGCACCAGTACACGTCGTCTGGCTTGATGTCGAACACGTAGTGGTGGGTGGTGGTGATCCCGGTGAGGTAGCCGGCCTGGGTGTGGACGATGCCCTTGGGCTTGGCGGTGGTGCCGGACGTGTAGAGGATGTAGAGCAGGTCCTCGGCGTCCATCCGCTCCGGCTCCCGCTCGGCGGGCTGATCCGCGACGAGGTCGTGGTACCAGTGGTCGCGGCCCTCTTCCATGGCGACGTCGTTCTCGGCGCGGCGCACCACCACGGCGTGCTCGATGCTCGGGCAGCGAGCCAGGGCGACGTCGGTGTTGGCCTTCAGCGGCACGACACCGCCGCGGCGCCACGAGCCGTCCTGCGTGATCACGACCTTGGCCTCGGCATCGACGATCCGGTCCGCCAGCGCGTCGGCCGAGAAGCCGCCGAAGACCACCGAGTGGGCGGCGCCGATGCGAGCGCAGGCCAGCATCGCCACCGGCAGCTCGGGGATCATCCCCATGTAGATGGCCACCCGGTCGCCCTTGGCGACACCGAGCCCGGCGAGCGCGTTGGCGAAGCGGCACACCTCCTCGTAGAGGTCGCGGTAGGTGATCGTGCGGGTGTCACCGGGCTCGCCGATCCAGTGGTACGCCACCTTGTCGCCCTGGCTGTCGAGGTGGCGGTCGAGGCAGTTGTACGCCAGGTTCAGCTCGCCGTCGGTGAACCACTTGTAGAAAGGCGGGTCCGAGTCGTCGAGGATCTTCGTGGGCTCCTTGAACCACGTGATGCGCTCCAGGGCCTGGCGCTCCCAGAAGGCGAGCCAGTCCTTGTCGGCCTCCTCGTAGATCCCGGGCCCGGCGTTGGCCTGGCCGGCGAACGCGGCGGGCGGCGGGAACAGGCGGTCCTCGCGCAGCAGGTTCTCAATGGCTTCTTGTGGCTGATCGGCCACGGCGGGTCCTCCAGGTGCGGCTCGTTGGGCAACCCTACTTCGCGCCTCGGGCGCCGGGCAGGGGCCAACCGGCCTATCGCAGCCCTACCGGGTCCCGGTTCGACGAGGTGGCAAACATGAAGTCCGACTGGGTGCGGCGCCGCGGCCGCCACATGGCCAGCGGCACCACCACGGCCACCATCGCCAGGACCTGCAGCCAGTCGCCGAAGCGGGTGTAGAGGGTCCGCCCGCCCTCCCGCCACTCGACCGTGCCCACCAGCAGGTCGCGCTCGAAGAGGCCGGTCGCGGGTCCCACGTCGCCGTCGGCCTCGATCAGCGTCGACTTGCCGCTGATGGCGGCGTGGATGAGCTGGAACCCGTTCTCGGCGGCGCTGACGCGGGTGATGCCGATGAGCTGGTCGGAGGCCGGCGAGTTGCCGAACGAGGCCTCGTTCGTGTTGACCGTGAGGAGCTGGGCGCCCGCCCGGGCCGCTTCCCGCGCCTTGCGGGCGAACGCCCCTTCGAAGGAGATCACGGTGCCGAGCAGCCGCGTGGCGACCGCCGTCTCCTCGCCCACCGGCGCCTCCAACACGAACACGCCCGGCCCGTCGCCGCGGACCATGTCCCGGGGCACCTGTTCGAGTTGGGGGATCCAGTCGAGGTACTCGCGGAACGGCACGTACTCGCCGAAGGGCACCGGGTGCCGCTTCAGGTACTGGCCGACGGCGTCGCCTTCCGGCGAGATCAGCAGGTTGAAGTTGGCGAACTCGGTGTCGCTCTCGCCGCGGGTGCCGCTCACCAGCAGATGCGCGCCGATGCGGCGGGCTTCGCTCGCCAGCGCGACCGCCACCTCCGGGTTGCCGAACGGCTCGAACTCGCCCCCGAGGCTGTTCTCACCCCACACCACGAGGTCGGTCGAGCCCTCGGGGATCACCATCGTCAGCTCGAGGTGGGCGTCGTAGATCGCGGCCTTTTCGCCGGTGCAGTGCACCCGGGGGCAGGGCGTGCTGCCCTGGACGATCACCACCCGCAGCGGTGACCCGTCGACCGCCGGCGGGAACAGGGCGCCGAGGGCGGTCAGCACGGCGACGGCCACGATGGAGCCCGCGAACCAGCCCTGGCGGAGCGGCTCGTCGATCGCCAGCGCCAGGCCGGCTGCGACCGCAACTGCGAGCACCGTCCATCCCGACGCGCCGATCCACTGGGCGGCTCCGCGCGGCCAGGCCATGGACGACACCGCGTAGCCGAGGGAGCCCCACGGGAATCCGCCGAACGGCCAGCGCGACCGCGCGAACTCGAGCAAGGCCCATCCGCCCACCGCCACCACCCACCACTGCCATGCCCGCATCGTGCGCGCCCACCACACGACCACGGCGTACGCACCGGCGTACCCCGCGAAGCCGAGCGTCAGCGGGAACCAGGCCACCACGCCCAGCACGGCTATCCAGTACAGGATGAGCCCGAACGCCACCGCCCCGTAGAGGATGCCCAGGCCGAGCGCCTGGCGGGACAGCTCCACCCGCCGCAATGACCACAGGAACGGCACCGGCGCCACGAAGGCGAGGAAGCCCCAGTCGACGGGGGGGAACGCCAGGAATGTCAGCAGCCCGGCGACGAGCGTCGCGAAGAGATACGCCATGCGCGGTGGAGGCTACCGGGGCCCCGTCGTAGAGTCCCTGCCGTGGACGACCTCGAACTCGCGCTCGCCGCCGCCCGCGCCGGCGCCTCGGTCGTGCGGAGCTGGGCCGGGAAGATCGGCGGGCCTGAGTACAAGGCCCGCAACGACCCCGTCACCGAGGCCGACCACGCCGCCCAGGCCGCCGTCGTCGAGGTGCTCCACCGGGAGCGGCCCGCCGATGCGATCGTCGGCGAGGAGGGCGACGCCGGTGCTCCCGGCGGGGCGCGGCGGTGGCTCGTCGACCCGCTCGACGGCACCGTCAACTTCATCTCGGGCATCCCGCACGTGGCGGTATCGGTGGCGCTCTACGAGGACGACGACCCGCTGGTCGGCGTCGTCGTCGACGTCTTCCACGGCGACGAGTTCATCGCCGCCACCGGCGGGGGAGCGCGCCGCAACGGCGAGCCGATCCGGGTGAGCAGCCGCGAGACCCTAGCCGGGGCGGTGGTGGGGACGGGTTTCCCGTACGACCACACGGTCCGCGACTACACGCCGCCGCTGCGGGCCGTGCTCGGCGTGGTGCAAGGGGTGCGGCGGTTCGGGGCGGCGGCGCTCGACCTCGCCTGGGTGGCATGCGGGCGGTTGGACGGGTTCTGGGAACTGGGCCTGTCGCCGTGGGACGCGGCCGCCGGCCTGCTGCTGATCCGGGAAGCCGGCGGCACCGTCACCACGCCGGACGGCGCCCCGGCCACGCCCGAGTCGCGGCTCTTCGTGGCGTCCAACGGCCGGCTCCACGGTGAGCTGCGGGACCTGATCGCCGCCAACCTGCCCGGGCAAGACTAGAGGCGCCGGCTCTCACTCGCAGTCCGGGATCGGCTTGCCCTCCACCACCAGCAGCGCCAACTCCGGCTCGCCGTGCTTCATCAGGAACCGGGAGAACGAGGTCTGGATCGAGGGCAGCCGAGGGTTCCGGCAGTACGCATCGATCCAATTCTCGCGAGCCTCGGATAGGGCGCCCTGGCTGGCGTGCACCGAGGCGACGTTGTGCAGGATGTGGGCCCGCTCCTCGCCGGTGATCGACTCGAGCAGCTGCCCGTACAGCTCGAGGGCCCGATCCTCGTCCTCGGGCCGGTCGGACTTGGCCAGCTTGTCCGCGAGCGCCCGCCGCGGCACCAGCTTGGCCTCCTCGTCCTCGAGCGACTCCTCCCACAGCCGGCAGGCAGCCTGGAACTCAGAAAGGGGAGCATCCGTCCGGTCCAGGTACACGAGGTACGCGACGGCCTTGGCCTCGTTGGTCGGATCACGCTTGAAGTCGTCTTGGAGTGAGGACCCGATGTCGTCGAGGATCGGTCCGGCGTCACCACCACCCCTCTTCAGAGCGATCTTCAGCGTGAGGGGCTTGATGCGGCGATCGGTGGGATCCAGCTCCCGGCCTCGTTCCAGCTCCCGCTGGGCGTCCGCGATGCGGTCGTCATCCGCCAGCATGTCGCCGTACTGGAAGTGGAGGCCAGCGTAATCGGGGAAGAGCCCGAGCGCCCGCCGGTACAGCGGCTCCGCTTCCTCGAGCAGCTCCATGCGCTCCAGCCGCACCGCCGAGTTGCCGACGGTCCCGGCGATCGCCCGCGCCTCGTCAGGGTCGCCGGCGGTCGCGATCGTCACCCGGTCGAGCAGCGACTTCAGCTCGCTCGCCAGTTCGGCGCCGAGCCGGCGATCGTGCCCGGCCGCTTGGAGCTTCAGGTCGATCTGGCTCACCTTACGCAGCAGCCGCGACCCCACCCGAAGCGGCGGGCCGCCGCCGTCGCCTGACGGCCGCTGCTCGTCTCGATCCTCGTTGTCCTGATCGTCGGGAGGCGGGGGGAGGTCGCCGAAGACGTCGGTGATCGCCGCCGCCAGGAGTGGCCGGAGCTCTTTGCCCAGCTTCGTCCGCTCGTACACGATCTGGCGCCAACCGTGGACGTCGAAGGGGACCTTGTCGAGGCTCTGGTTCGTGATCACCGTTCGTTTACCGAGAGCGTGCGCGTAACCCAACTCATACATCACGTTCGGGTTGTTCCCGGTGAGGTCGGCCACCACGAGATCTGCGCTCTTGATGGCGTCCAGCACCTGGTCCGTGATCCGCCCAGGCTCGGCGATGTCGTCGGCGCGGTACGCGGACAATTCCACCGGGATGCTCTGCCCCGACTCGGCCACGGCGTCCTTCACCACCATGAACACGTCGTCGAACTCGTCGGCGAACGGCATCAGGACGAACACTTCGCTCATCGTCGCTCCCTTCGGCGCACTTTCAGTGTGTCGCACGAGCCGGGCCCTCGATTGGGGGCAACCGCCCCCGCGCAAGGACCGATTGGCACCTTCCGCCCGTCGAATACCATCGACGGCCGATGACCGAGCGCATCGTCACCGGGGCCGCAGTCCGCACCGCTGCACACATCGCCGGCCGAGCGCTGCACCTTCGCGACGGGCGCATCGTGAGCGTGGGCGACGCCGGCGCGCTGCGGGCGCTCGGTCTGCCAGAGGAGCGCTACCCGGGCGCCACGATCGTGCCCGGGCTGCGCGACGCCCACTTCCACCCTGTCGGCTATGCCGCCGCCCTCGCCGGGGTCACGCTGAAGGATGCCGCCGACTTCGCCGAAGTGATCGCACGGCTACGGGAGGAAGCCGCCCGGATGGGGCCGGGGCGCCCGCTGAGCGCCCTTCGCCTCGACGACGAGACGCTCGCCGAGGGCCGCCTGCCGACCCGGGCCGACCTCGACGGGGCCTTCCCGGAGCGCGCCGTGCTGCTGCACCGGTACTGCGGGCACATCGCCGTCGCCAACACGGCCGCGCTCGACGCGGCAGGCATCGGGCCGGCGACGCCCGACCCACCGGGCGGCTCCTTCGACCGGGACGCCGACGGGCGGCTCACCGGCGTGCTGCGGGAGACCGCCGTCAACGTTGCCGGCCGGGCAGTGCGTGACCTGGGCCACGCCCCCCTGACCCCGGAGAAGCTGGTGCGGGCGATGACGGGCCTGGCCGGGCTGGGGCTCACGTCGATGGGCGGCATCGTCGGCTGCGGCGAGGCGTCGTGGGCGGAGCTCGGCGACCAGGTGGCGGCGCTGGCGGAGGTGGCAGCCGACCTGCCGATCAAGATCGGCGCCCTGGTCATCGCCGAGACCCCTGCCGAGCTGGAGCGGCAGGCCGAGCTCCTGCGTTCCACCGCCGGCAACGTGTCGTTTCTCGGCTGGAAGGCCTTCTCGGACGGCAGCCTCGGCGGGCACACGGCGTGGATGTGGGAGCCGTTCGCCGACCGCCCCGACGAGACCGGCCTCGACCGCCTCGACCCCGGCTGGGCGCACGAGATGTCCCGGGCTGCGCTCGATCTCGGCGGGATGGTGGCGATCCACGCCATCGGCGACCGCGCCAACGCCGCGGTGCTCGACGGGTTCGAGCGGCTGCTGGACGAGGGCGCCGACCCGGCGATGCTGCGGGTGGAGCACGCCTCGGTGCTGCGGGACGAGGAGGTCGCCCGGTTCGCCGAGCTGGGCGTCACGGCGTCGGTGCAGCCGGCGTTTCTCATGTCGGAGACCGAGTGGTTGCCGAAGCGGCTCGGCCCGCACCGGCTCGCCCACGCTTACCGGTTCCGCACACTGCGCGAAGCCGGGGTGCCGCTGGCCGGCGGATCCGACTGCCCGGTGGAGCCGCCCCACCCGCTGTGGGGCATGGCTGCGGCCCGGGACCGGGCCGGCATCGTGCCCGCCGAGGGCCTCGACGCCGCAGACGCGCTCGCCCTGTTCACCGAGTGGGCAGCCGCCGCGCTCGGCGAGCCGGCGCCGCTGGCGCCCGGCAGCCCGGCCGACTTCGTCGTGCTCGACCGCGACCCGGTCACGGCGGCCCCGGAAGAGCTGCGGGACGCCCACGTGCTCGCCACCTGGGTCGACGGCCACCCGGTGGAGGCGGCTGCCGCCGTCGTTACCTGGGCTGGGTAGAGCCCGGCGGGCAGGCGCCCGGGTTGGCGGCGCACCACGGGTCGTAGACCGCCTGAATCTGGCGCTCGCGCAGGTCGGGGATCCCGAGCTGGTTCTCGTAGCCGTTGACGTGCTGCCACCCCGCCTGGCCCATGAACGAGGGCGCGTCGTGGTCGACGATCCGGTCGAGCGTCACCAGGCCGGGTCCGCTCTCGTGGTACTGGGCGAAGTGATGGTGCGCCAGGCGGAGCAGCTCCCGGATCGCGTCGATGGCGATCTCGTCCACCTTGCTGGGGTGCACCGGGTGCTGGATGTCCGCGTACGCCCCGGCGATGTCGTCGAGGCCCGCCCACGCCATCGGCACGATGTCGAGCGGGTTGACGACGCGGGTGGCGTCGGTCCCCAACCGCTGGTCGAGGTACTTGGCGAAGTCGGCGTTGCCGGGGGTGGGCCCGGCGAAGGCGTAGCAGGCGAGGCGGGCGCCGCCGGCCGGGTCCCAGCCGTCTGGCCGTCCCTGCGTGTCCTTGAGGTAGAGGGCGACGGTCGGCGCCAGCGCCCCGCCCAGGCTGTGGCCGGTGACGGTGACCGCCGCGTCGCCGCCGCTGCCCAGCGCCACGTTGAGGAACTGGGCCAGCGTCTGGCCGTGGCCCGGCACGGTGCCACGGGCGGGGAGGAACAGCAGCTTGGATACGCCGACGTACGTGCCGTGGGTCATCATCGGGTTCAGCCCGTGCGGCTCGTCGATGCCGGCGAAGCGGGCCCATTCCTCCTCGGGCGTCAGCCAGAAGTCCTCGAACACCCAGTCGAGCGGCGCATGGCCGTTGGTGCCGCGGATGGCCACGACGTAGTGGTCGTCGCGGCGGGCCACTGCGATGAAGTTGTCGTAGAGGCCCGACTTCGTGATCGGGAAGCGGTACAGCACCGGGCCCCACACCACCTCCCAGCCGGGCAAGTCGTGATCGAGCGCGCCCTGGAACAGCGCGAGCTCCTGTTCGGCGATCAGCGGCTGCGGCGAGGTGAGCAGCTCGCCGATGTAGGTCGAGAACGCGAACGTGGCGGCGAGCTGGACGTCGGCGTCGGCCATGGGTCCCCCTTCGGGACGGTTGCCGCGACGCTACCCGGTGAGCGCCGGGATGACATCGGCGGCGAACAGCTCGGCGCTGTCCCCCCAGACTGCGTCCGGGAAGTAGCAGATCGCGTAGACGCAGCCGGCGTCGCGGACCGCCCCGAGCCGGTTGGCAACCTCGTCGGCGACGCCGGCGTAGACCATCGGCGTGGCCAGGTACTTGTCGACGGGCGCGCTCCGCTGGGCGGCGGCCCGCTCCACTTTGGCGTCGAGGTCGGCCTGGTCGCGGCCCACCACCACTTCGGCGATGACGGTGCGGCCGATCTCGTCGAAGTCACGCCCCACGGCCTCGCAGTGGCCGGCCAGGATGTCCGACTTCCGGGCGAACGTGTCGAGGTCGCCGGCGAAGTTGGCGTAGTCGGCCTCCTCGGCCACCAGCCGCAGCGTGAGCTGCTCGCCGCCGCCGGCGATCCACAACGGCGGGTGGGGGTCCTGCACCGGCTTGGGCTGGTTGATGGCCCCGTCGATCGAGTAATGCTCACCCTTGAACGTCGCCAACTCGTCGGTCCACATGCGCTTGATGATCTGCACGGCCTCACCGAGCTGACCGATCCGCACCGACGGCTTCGGGAAGTCGTAGCCGTAAGCGAGGTACTCGTGTTCGTACCAGCCGGCGCCGATCGCGAACTCGAGCCGCCCTCCCGAGATGACGTCGACGCAGGAGGCGACCTTTGCCATGTAGCTGGGCGGCCGGTAGCTGTTGCAGGTGCACATCTGGCCGAGGCGGATCGTGTCGGTGGTGGCCGCCAGCGCCGCCATGAGCGTCCAGCACTCGTAGGTCGGCTCCTGGGTGGGCTCGGGCACGGTGTGGAAGTGGTCGTAGACCCATGCCGAGTCGAAACCGAGCTCCTCGAGATGCTCGGCGACCCGCAGCATGGTGGGCCAGTGCTGGTCCGGGGGGATGCCCTGGAGGTCCATCCGCCAACCCTGGGGCACGAATCCGCCGTACTGCATCTGGGGCTCCTCGATTTCGGCTGCAGGCGCCGCAGGGTAGGCATGTCACACTCGCCCGCCATGCTGCTCCCCGACGGCCTGTGAGGAGGACGGGGAGGTGTATCGCTTCGACCCGGCGAACCTGGTGCGCTGACCTACTCGCAGATTGCGCCCCGCTCCGCCGACCCGACCAGCCGGGCGTACTTGCCGAGCGCCCCGGTCGGGTAGCGGGGCTCGGGGGCCTTCCAGCCGGCTCGGCGCTCGGCAAGCACCGCGTCGTCGACCAGCAAGTCGAGCCGCCGCGCCGGCACGGCGATACGGATCCGGTCACCATCCTCCACCAGGCCGATCGGGCCGCCACGGAACGCTTCGGGGGCGACGTGGCCGATGCACAGGCCCGTCGTGCCACCCGAGAAGCGCCCGTCCGTGACCAGCATCACGTCCTTGCCCATCCCCGCCCCCTTGATGGCGGCGGTGGTCTCGAGCATCTCCCGCATGCCGGGCCCGCCGGCCGGTCCCTCGTAGCGGATCACCACAACGTCGCCCGGCGAGACGCGGCCGCCGAGCACCGCCTCCAGCGCTTCCTGCTCGATGTCGAACACACGGGCCGTCCCCTCCCAGGTATCCACGTCGACGCCGGCCACCTTCACCACCGCTCCCTCCGGCGCCAGCGAACCCCGCAGCACTGCGATGCCGCCCTCCACCGCCAACGGCGCGCCCGGCGGCGCGACGACGTCCTGGTCCTCCGGGAACGCCACCCCGTCGAGGTTCTCGGCCAGCGTCTCGCCGGTGACCGTGAGCGCGTCGCCGTGGAGCAGCCCTTCGTCG
>JBFJZV010000050.1:0-17207 GCA_041621915.1 Acidimicrobiia bacterium
ACGTCATCGCGTCCAACTCGCTGCACTCGTAGCGTTGACGCTGCTGCTGGCCGCGTGCAGCGACGCTGCGAACACGACCACGACGGCCGAGACCCCACCGTCGGCCCCGACGGCCACCACGACCCCGACCTCTTCCCCGGCCGCGGGCCTGCCGGCGCCGAAGCCGGAGCCGGGCGGCGAGTGGGCGCGCCTCGCCCGCATGGGTGTGCCCCGCTCGGAGATGCCGGGCGTGGCGCTCGACGGCGTGGTGTACGTGCCCGGCGGCTTCGGCGGGCTGCGGGGCGGCGGCTCCGACGTGGTGGAGGCGTACGACCCGGAGGCCGACGTGTGGCGCCCGGTCGCCCCGCTCCCGGAGGCCCGCCACCACGCCATGGCTGCGGCCCACGGCGGCCTCCTGTACGTGATGGGAGGGTTCGGCGACCGCGGCCCGACCGACACCGTGTGGGCGTACGACCCGGCCGTCGCCGAGTGGGCGCCCCGGGCGCCGCTGCCGGACCGCGTGGCAGCGGGAGCGGCGGCGGTGCTGGACGGCGGCATCTGGGTGCTGGGCGGCCAGCCGGGCGGCACCGACACCTGGAGGTACGACCCGGCCGCCGACGCGTGGGAGGCAGGTCCCGAGCTCCAGGAGCCCCGCGAGCACACCGCGGCCGCCGTGCTGGACGGCCGGCTGTACGCGATCGGCGGACGGTGGCAGGGCGAGACCGCCACCGTCGAGGTCCTCGACGGCCCCTCCTGGTCCTTCGTTGCGTCGCTGGGTGAGGCCCGCGGCGGGTTCGGGGCGGCCGCCTGGCAGGGTCGCATCGTCGTTGCCGGGGGCGAGGTGCTGTCGTCCTTCGACACGCTGCGAAGCGTCGAAGCCTACGACCCGGCCGCCGACGCGTGGGCCGCGCAGGAGCCCTTGCCGGCGGCTCTGCACGGCAACGCCGTGGCCGCTGTCGGGGACGGGCTCTACGTGCTTGGCGGCTCCCGGCGGGCCGGCGACATCGCCAACTCGGGGGATGCGTTCGGGCTGCGACCGTGAGGGGCCGGAAGGCTCTGGGCTCGGTGGCGGCGGCAGCGCGATGCTGTGAGGGTGAGCCGGATCGGTGTCCTCGTCAGGTTGGTGGTCGGCGGCATCGCCGGGCTGGTCGTCGGCGCCATCGCTGCGGTGAACGTGGCCATCGCCTTCGGGACCGACCGGGGCTACGAGGCGAGCATCGGCGAGCTGTTCACCGAGAACCCCCTGGTGGGCGTCGTCGTCGTCGCGGTGCTGGTGGCCGGCCCTATCGCCGGCGCCATCGTCGCCCTCAGGATCCGGCCGCCGCCTTCAGGCCTGCTGCCCCGCTGAGCGCCGGTCAGCCTTCGACCGACGCGCCGCTCGCCGGCGGCGACGGGTAGATCGCCGCGTCGATGCCGGTGCGGGACCGGTAGCCCCGGGCCGTGGCCTCGGTGAACTCGGCGACCCGCGCGGCGTCGACGAGCGCGACCGCGCACCCGGCGAAACCCCCGCCGGTGAGCCGGGCACCCAGGCAGCCGGGCGCCCTCGACGCCGCGGACACCATCGCCTCGAACGGCAGGCTCGACACCTCGAACAGGTCGCGCAGCGAGGCATGGCTGGCGGACATCAGCTCCCCGAAACCGGCAGCGTCGCCCGCCTCCAGGGCGCGCCCCACATCGAGCACGCGGTCGTTCTCGCCCACCACGTGCTGGGCCCGGACGAGGTCGCCCGGGCTCACGCCGGCGGACTCGAGGTCGGCGGCGGTCACGTCGCGCAGGGCCGCCACGCCGAGGGCGGCCGCCACCCGCTCGCACGCCTCCCGCCGGTCGCCGTAGCCGGAGTCGCCCAGCTCGCGGCGGGTGCGGGTGTCCAGCACCACGACCGTGGTGTTCGCCGGCAGCGCCCGGTCGCTGCCTTCGAGGGTTCGGCAGTCGATGAGCTTGGCGGCCCCCTCGGTAGCGGTGGCCACCACGAGCTGGTCCATGATCCCGGTCGGGACCCCCACCCATTCGTTCTCGGCCAGCTGCGCCAGCCGGGCCGCCGCGGTCGGCTCCCATTCGTCGCCAGCCAGCGTCGAGAAGGTCAGCGCGGCGGCTACCTCCAGGGCGGCCGAGGACGACAGGCCGGCGCCGACCGGCACGTCGGTGGCGACCGTCCCTTCGAAGCCGGGGGTGGTGAGGCCGGACCGCTGCATCATCGCCGCCACCCCCTTCACGTACTCCGCCCACCCGTCGCCCTGCTCGAGACGCCGCAGGTCGAAGCCGGACAGCCCCCGGTCCTCCGAGAGGAGCCGCACCGTCGACGACCCGGAGACGCGGGCGGCGATCCACGTGGCCCGGTCGAGCGCCATCGGCAGGACGAAGCCGTCGTTGTAGTCGGTGTGGTCGCCGATCAGGTTGACGCGGCCGGGGGCCCGGACCACGAGGTCGGGCGCCCCACCGAACTCGGCGTGGAACAGGTCGAGAGCCCGGCTGCGCCCGTTCACGCCCGGAGCTGCCCGGCGGCAGCCTCCGGCGTGACGTCGCGCTGCGCCTCGGCCAGCATCTCGTAGCCGACCATGTGCTTGCGGACGTCGTCGCGCAGCAGCGGCGGGTAGAAGTGGGCGTGGAGCTGCCAGTGACCGAGGTCGCCCGGGTCGTTCGGCGCGGGGTGCCACCCCATGGAGTACGGGAAGGGCCGATCGAACAGCCGGTCGTATGCCCCGAGCAGCCGGCCCAGCGCGACGGCGAGGGAGTCGCGCTCGTCGCTGCCGAGGTCGGGCAGCCGCAGCACGTGGCGGCGGGGCAGCATCAGCGTCTCGTACGGCCACTTGGCCCAGAACGGCACCACCACGAGCCAGTGATCGGTCGCGGCGACCACCCGAGAGCGTGCCCCCGCCTCGACGTCGGCGTAGTCGACGAGGAGGCGGGTGCCGTGGGCCTCCAGGTACTCACGCTGGTTGCGGTCCTCGCGCTCGATCTCGGTGGGCAGCGCCGACCCCGCCCAGATCTGGCCGTGGGGGTGGGGGCTCGACGCGCCCATCATCGCCCCGGAGTTCTCGAAGATCTGCACCCAGCGGTAGTCGCCGGCCAGCTCGGCTGCCTGGTCGGCCCACAGGTCGACCACCGTCCGCCGCTCGCCGTCGTCCATGGTCGCCACCCGCAGGTCGTGTCGGGGCGAGAAGCAGATCACCCGCGAGGTACCGGCCTCTCCCTCCGCCTGCATCAAGGTGTGGGCCGTGTGGTCGGCGGCGGCCGTGTCGGGCAGGAGCGCCGGGAAGTCGTTGGTGAAGACGAACGTGCCGTCGTAGTCGGGGTTGGTGGCGGCGCCACCTGCCCGCTGGTTCCCGGGGCACAGGTAGCACTCCGGGTCGTAGGCCGGCTTCCCCGGGCCCTGCGGGCGGCTGACCGCCCCACCCCAGGGCCGGTGCATGCGCTGCGGGGCGACCAGCACCCACTCGCCGTTCAGCGGGTTGCGGCGGCGATGGGGCCGGTCGAGGCCCTCGGGCATTGCCTGGGTCACGGGGCGGCAATCTACCGTCGGGCCATGGCTGCACCGAATGGGTGGTTCCCGGCTGCGGTCGCCGGAGGCTTGCTCGCCTGGTCGGCCGTGGCCGTCAGCCCACTGCTGTACGTCCCGGTCAACGTCACGCTCGCCGCGTCGTTGCTGATCGCCGCCCGCCGCCGCGGGCTCGGCTGGCGGCAGCTGGGTTTGGCCGGCGACCGCGCCGCAGCCGGTGCGAAGCTCGGGGGCGCCGTGGCCGTGCTCGTCGCCGCCGGCCTGGGGATCGGGCTGGTGACGCCCGCTCTCCACCCGCTCCTCGACGACGCCCGGGTCGCGGGCGCCGGTTGGGGGCTGATCGCATACCGCGCACTGGTTCGCATCCCACTCGGCACCGCCCTGTTCGAGGAGGTGGCGTTCCGGGGCGTGCTGCTCGCGGCGTGGAGGCGGGTGGCGGGCACGTGGCCGGCGGTGGTGGGCTCGAGTGCGGTGTTCGGCCTGTGGCACGTGCGGCCCACGCTGGAGCTGCTCGAGGCCAACGACGTAGCGTCGGGTGAGGCGGCCACCGTGGCGGCCGTGGCGGGAGCAGTGCTGGCGACGATCGCCGGAGGCGTCGGCTTCTGCTGGCTGCGGCTGCGCAGCGGGAGCCTGGCCGCCCCGATCGTGGCGCACGCTGCGCTCAATGCGCTGGCGCTAGTGGCGGCGTTCCTGGTGACGGGTTGAGCGGGCGTCAAGGGCGAGGCGCCAGGGCGAAGCTCACGGTGTCGACCGCCCGGTTGCCGGAGAAGTCGGCGGCGGTCGCCATCACCTCCACCGCCGTGCCGTCCGGGAACGGCGTCGAGTCCCAGAACACGCTGTAGGGCGGGGCGTCGTCGGTGCCCAGCACCTCGAAGTCGCCGCCGCCGACGGACAGAGCGAACGTGACCTCGACGAGAGCCGGCTCGTCGAGGTCGGCCTGGATGCGGAAGCGCGTGAGGTTGACCTCGGCACCCTCCGCCGGCCGGGTGATGGCGACGCCCGGTATGGCGTCGGTGGCCGGCACCGGCCGGTCGGCGCGGTAGACCGCGTAACGCAGTGGGTCCGCCGCGATGGTGAGGCTCCCGCCGGAGTCGGAGGACAGCTCGCCGGGTGGCCCGAGCAGCGGCGTCCAGGTCGCGCCCGGCGTGGCGGTTGCCACCGTGATCGTCTGCGCCGCCGTCGAGTTGCTGGCGATGACGAGGTACTCCAGCCGCTCGTCCCGGTCGATCCGGCTGAAGGCGAACACGTTCTGGTCCGAGTGGCGGGTGAGCTGGGCGCCGGTGGCCAGCGTCGGGTGGGTGCGCCGGAGCTGCGTCAGCTCGCGGATCGTCAGCATCAGCGGGTGCTGCTCGGCGAGGTTGTCGTCGGCGGTGGTGAGGTCGGTGCCGATGAGGTCGTCGTCGTTGTAGGTGGGCACCTGGCTGGGGAACACGTCCTGGCGGGCGCCGCGGTCGCCGCCGTCGCCGACGAACCCCAGCTCGTCGCCGTAGTAGACGACGGGCACGCCCCGGGTGGTGAACAGCATCGCCATCCCGAGCTGCATCCGGGCCAGGGCCTCGCCGTCGGTGATGCCCGGGTTGGCCTGGCGGATGCGCAGCCCCAGGCGGCCGATGTCGTGGTTGCCGGCGAACTTGGGGAGCATCTGGGCGTTGGAGTCGGCGTCGGTGTACCAGTCGTCGTCCTCGAAGGCGGCGCCCATGTGGGTGGGCGGGGAGCCGCTGGCGACCCACTCGAACGCGGTCTCGTGGAACCCGAAGTCGAGCACCGCCGGGAACGGCAGCGCGGTCGTGTAGTGGCTCCGGAAGAGCGGGCTCTCGCCGAACACCTCGCCGAAGACGGAGAACTCGGCCTTGCCCGCCGCGGCGGCGTGCTCGAGGATCGCCGGCACCCACGCCTCCCAGAACTCGTCGTTGACGTGCTTGGTGGTGTCGACCCGGAACCCGTCGACGTCGAACTCGTCGATGGCCGCGGTGTAGATCTCGATCATGCCCGCCACCACCTCGGGCTTCTCGCTGAAGAGGTCGTCCAGCCCGAAGAAGTCGCCGTACAGCGAGCTCTCACCCGAGAACGTCGAGTTCCCGCGGTTGTGGTAGTTCGTCGGGTCGTTGAGGAACGCAGGCGCCTTGGCATCGACGTCGGCGGGGTCGGCGAAGGTGGGGGTGTACGGGAAGCTGGCGGCGGGATCGAGCTCGGGGAAGTCGGCGGCGCCGGCGAAGTCGCGGTCGTCGAACGGCTCGCCTGCCGCCGTCAGGTACGGCGCCGCCTCCTTGCCGCGGTACGCGAACTCGCCTTCGGCGTAGGTGATGACGTCGCCGGTGTGGTTGGTCACCGCGTCGAGGAACACCTTGAGCCCGCGATTGTGGGCGGCGTGGACCAGCGCCCGCAGGTCGTCGTCGGTGCCGAGGTGGGGATCGACCCTGGTGAAGTCGACCTGCCAGTACCCGTGGTAGCCGGCGGAGGAGCCCTCCAACGTCCCGTTGCCCTGCACGGTGCGGTTGGCGAACGGCGGGGTGATCCAGATCGCCGAGAAGCCCATCCCGGCGATGTGGTCGAGGTTGGCGGCGAGGCCGGCGAGGTCGCCGCCGTGGTACCACCCGTCGTCGGCGGGCAGGAACCCGTGGGTCAGCGGGCCGGCGCCCGGATCGACGCCGCCCGTGTCGTTGCCGGGGTCGCCGTTGGCGAAGCGGTCGGTCATCACGAAGTAGATCATCTCGTCCGCGACCGGCGATTGCACCGGCTCGGCGACGATCCCGAGAGCGGCCGGCTCCGTCGTGGCGGTCGGGGTTGCCGGGCGGGTGGTGGTGGGCGGGGGGCTGGTGCTCGGTGCCGCCGCCGGGACCGTCGTCGGCGCAGTGGTGCTCTCCCGGGCGCCGGTGCAGGCGGCGGCGAGAGCCACCACCACCACCACGAGGACCACGCGCCGCGCCATGCCGCGACAGGCTAGGAACGCCGGGCGCCGCTGCCGGTAGCCTGCTCGCATGATCGACCGCGGCCGGGCGGCCGCCCGGTTCTTCGATAGCCGGGCCGCCTACATGATGTTCGTCACCACGACGAACGAGAAGGCCAAGGTGGCGGCCCGGGTAGGCGAGGAGCTCGAACACATCAATCCCGCCCCCCCGGGGCTGCGGGTGCTGGACGCCGGGATGGGCGACGCGTCGGTGCTGAGCCAGCTCATGCGCCACATGCACCAGGTGTGGGCGCACGTGCCGTGGCTGGTGGTCGGCAAGGAGATCAGCCTCGAGGACGTTCGCCTCACGCTGGAGAAGCTCCCCGACCGGCTGTTCGAGCACCCCGAGCTGGTGTTCGTGGTCACGAACATGTACCACCGGGAGGCCCCAGGGCTCCGGCCGCGCGACCCGTCCGGCATGGTTTGGCGGCACGTGGCGCTGGAAGGCGCCACCACCCAGGCCTTCACCGAGCAGATCCGGGCGCTGTACCCGAAGCTGGCGCACGACTGGGAGATGGGCACCAGCCCGCGCACGGGCAACCCCGTGTACGTGCGGCCGTCGGTGTTGGTGATCCACCGCCGCGATCGGGAGTTCGTCCTGGCGCCGCTGATCCCTCGCCGCGACGGCGTCGACCACGACTACGACCTCGTCGTCGCCTCCCAGCCGTACCGCGCCCGCACCCCGCTCGCCCGCAAGGTCCGGATGGTGATCGCGCCGCTGGCGCGGGCGCTGGCGCCCGGCGGGCGCCTGGTCGCCGTCCAGTCATACGGCCACGACCCGGGCCTGGAGATCGTCCAGAACGTCTGGCCGGGCGAGGACCCGTTCGACACCCACGGCCACGACGTGCTCGCCGAGGCCCGCCGCCAGCTCGACGCCCCCGGCGACGCCGGTCTCGAGTTCCCGGAGCTGGCGCCCGACGACGCGCTGTTCCGCTACGACCTGCACGCCATGCCGTCGGAGGTGGCGGAACACATCGGGACATCGTCGATCATGGCGGCGTGGAACGCGGCCACCTACGTCGCCCAGATCGACGAGCGGCGCCTCGCCGAGGCGGTCGCCTCGGGCGCCTACCTGGACGCCACCCGGGAGGTCATGGCCCGCCACCGGCGCATCTGGTTCAACGACGAGGCCTACCTCATCACCCGCCGCCCGGATTGAGGGCGAGCTGGTCGGGGTAGGTTCTCCCACTCCCCTGCACCGAGAGGCACCTCACACCATGCCCGAACCATCCGAGCGCCCCGGGATGGGCGCCATCCCGCACGACGGCGGTGCCACCTTCCGCGTATGGGCGCCCTACGCCCAGGCCGTCGCCGTGGTGGGCGACTTCAACGACTGGGAGCGGGACCGGCACCCGCTGACGCCCGAGGGCGACGGCTACTGGTCCGTCGACGTCGCCGGCGTCAAGCCGGGCCACGAGTACCAGCTCGCTCTCGTCGGCGTCAACGGCGAGGACCTGCTGCGCATCGACCCGTACGCCCGCGACGTCACTCACTCCGTGGGCAACGCCGTGGTTGCCGACCTGGCGTTCGACTGGGAAGGCGACGACTTCCAGATGCCGCCGTTCCACGAGCTCGTGATCTACGAGCTGCACATCGGCACCTTCAACGACACCCCCGGCGGGACCCCGGGCGACCTGAGCACCGCCGCCTCCCGGCTGCCGTACCTCGCCGAGCTGGGTGTTAACGCCGTGCAGCTCATGCCGCCTGTCGAGTTCGCAGCCGACTTCTCGTGGGGCTACAACCCCGCCCACCCCTTCGCGGTCGAGAGCGCCTACGGCGGCCCCCGCGAGCTGAAGCGCTTCATCCGGGAGGCGCACCGCTGCGGTATCGCGGTGATCTTCGACGTGGTCTACAACCACTTCGGCCCGAGCGACCTCGACCTCTGGCAGTTCGACGGCTGGAGCGAGGACGGGATGGGCGGCATCTACTTCTACAACGACTGGCGGGCGAACACGCCCTGGGGCGACACCCGGCCCGACTACGGGCGGCCGGAGGTGCGCCGGTACATCCGCGACAATGCGCTGTTCTGGCTCGAGGAGTACCACGCCGACGGGCTGCGCTGGGATGCCACCGCCTACATCCGCAACGTGCGCGGCATCGACCACGACCCGGGCGCCGACCTGACCGAGGGCTGGGACCTGATGCGGTGGGTCAACGACGAGATCAACGCCCGCCAGCCGTGGAAGATCTCGATCGCCGAGGACCTCAAGTCCGAGCCGGCGATCACCCGCCCCACCGCCGAAGGTGGGGCCGGGTTCGACAGCCAGTGGGACCCGCAGTTCGTCCACCCGGTGCGGGAGGCACTCATCACCCAGCACGACGGGGACCGGAACATGGAGGCGGTCGCCGCCGCCATCCGCCACGCGTACGACGGCGACCACGTGCGGCGAGTGATCTACACCGAGTCGCACGACGAGGTCGCCAACGGCAAGGCGCGCGTGCCGGAGGAGATCTGGCCCGCCAACGCCGACTCCTGGCACTCGAAGAAGCGCTCGACGCTGGGGGCGGCGCTGGTGTTCACGTCCCCGGGTATCCCGATGATCTTCCAAGGCCAGGAGTTCCTGGAGGACATGTGGTTCCAGGACGGCGACCCCATCGACTGGGACAAGCGGGAGCGTTTCGAGGGCATCGTGCACCTCTACCGCGACCTCGTCCGGCTACGCCGCGCCGACCCGGCCACCCGGGGCCTGCGGGGCCGTAACACGAACGTGTTCCACGCCAACGACTGGGACAAGGTGATCGCCTTCCACCGCTGGGAGGAGGGCGGGCCCGGCGACGACGTGGTGGTCGTCGCCAACTTCGCCGATCGCGCCCACGCCGGCTACCGGGTCGGCTTCCCCCATGCGGGGATGTGGCGGGTCCGGTTCAACGGCGACTGGGCGGGCTACGACCCCGAGTTCGGCGACCACCCCGGCTTCGACGTCGAGGCGGTGGCCGAGCCGCACGACGGGCTGCCGGCCAGCGCCGCGGTCCCGATCGGCCCCTATACGGCGCTGGTCTTCAGCCAGTAGGCCCCGGCGGGGTCACCCGCACGGTGGTCCCCTCGGGCACCTCGAGGGGCAGCTCGGCGCGCCCGGCGAAGTCCCGACCACCGACGGACCCCGCCAACCCGAGCACGACCGTCGCCCGGCCGGCGGGCACGGCGACGGGATCGCCGGGCGCCGCCGGCTCGCCGTTGACGCGCACCGCGATGCGCAGCGACAGCGGCAGCCGGCCCGGCAGCTCCACTCGCACGGTCCCGGTCACACGAGCTTCAGCGCGCTGAGCCGATCGCCGAAGCCGACCGGCGGGGACGGCACGGCGGTGCCGAACTCCACGCTGGGCGCGGACCCGTTCAGCGACCGCATCATGGCGAGGTGCAGCTCGATGATGATCGAGCTGATCTCGTCCTCGGCCTCCGTGTCGTTCTCGTACCAGTCCCGCTGGACCAGCGTGATGTCGGTTCAGGTTGGGTATCTCGGTCGTCTCCCGGAACTGGGTGCTGGCGCTGCGGTGCGCGGAGCGCCGACGTCAGCTCGCCCAGGCCAAGCAAGAAACCTGCGAACCTGGAGAACGCGGTCAGGCTGTTCAGCGCCTTGTGCAGCTGAGGTGCGACTGCAACCCGCTCAAGCCGCCGGCAGACGTCCCCGGCGGCACGACCACCAGGACTGCGCCGTCGTCGGCCTCGATCCACCGGGCCAACGCGGGATGTATCGCATGGCAATACCTGCTGCTAACCCTGATCATGGAAACAGTCTGTCGACAACGCCGGCTACACCGGCACGAACCGCCGCCGACCGCCGTCGGTGACCACCCGGCCCCATGCGGGCCAGTGGTTGGCGGCCAGTACCTCGTCGCCGCCGGCCAGCCGGTCGAACAGCGCCTCCCGGGTGGCGTCGGCGGCGGGAGGGTCGGCGTCGAAGCGGGCGCCCCACCCGGGATGGTCGAGCTGGACGGGGTGGTGGGTGGCGTCACCGAGCACGAGCGCCGCGGCGTCGGCGCCCCGCACCTCGAAGCACAGGTGGCCCGGCGTGTGGCCGCGCGCCTCCACGGCCCAGATCCCCGGGAACGCCTCGTCCGGCCCGTCCACGGTCCGCACCCGCCCCTCGTCGACGAGGCGCACCCAGCCGGCCACCCGCTCCTGGCCGCGCCCCCAGGCCAGCTCGTCGGCGTGGAGCACGATCGTGGCGTTGGGGAACGCGGCGGCGCCCACCGGGTCGAGGTCGCCCCAGAAGTGGTCGAAGTGGAGGTGGGTGTGCACGATGCCGGCCACGTCGGCCGGCGCCACGCCGAGCCGGGCCAACCCGGCGGGCAGCTTCCCGGTGGTGAAGGGCGGCGGAGACAGCTCGTCGGGCCCGCCGTCGGTGTCGATCAGCACGGGGCCGGCCGGGCCGTCGACCAGGAAGCAACCGATCGGCACCCGGATCCGGCCTGCGGCGTCGGCGCCGGCCGCCGCCCGGTCGACCTGCGACCAGTCCCACTTCGGGAACAGGTAGGTGGCCTCGGGCGTGAAGTGGCCGTCCTCGATCGCCACGAGTCGCACCCCGCCGAGCCCCAGCTCCACAGCCATGGCCCGCAACCTAGTTTCGGGCGGCTCCGACCGGGTATCGCGACGGCTCACCTACCAGCGAGAGGAACCCGATCATGACGCAGTTCGGCATGACGCTGTCGAGTGAGGAGCACCCGCCGCGCCGGCTCGTGGAGATGGCCTGCCTGGCCGAGGACGCCGGCTTCGATTTCGTGTCGATCTCCGACCACTACCACCCGTGGGTCGGCGAGCAGGGCCACTCCCCCTTCGTGTGGTCGGTGCTCGGCGCCATCGCGGAGGCCACCGACGCCATCGAAGTGGGCGTCGGCGTCACCTGCCCCACCGTGCGCATCCACCCGGCGGTGCTCGCCCCGGCCACGGCCACCACGGCGCACCTACTGGGCGAGCGGTTCGTCTGGGGCGTGGGCACCGGCGAGGCGCTGAACGAGCACATCCTCGGTCACCGCTGGCCGCCGTTCGACGTCCGCATCGAGATGCTGGAGGAGGCGGTGGAGGTCGTCCGGAAGCTGTGGGAGGGCGGCAGCGTCACCCACCGCGGCACGCACTACACGGTCGAGGACGCCACCGTCTTCGACCCACCGCCGCACCGCATCCCGATCGTGGTGTCGGCCTTCGGCCCCAAGGCCGCCGAAGTGGCGGCCCGCATCGGCGACGGGCTGTGGATCACCGGAGCCAACGCAAAGGCCGTCGACGCGTTCCGGGCGGCGGGCGGCGAGGGCCCTGTCTACAGCCAGCTCACGATGTGCTGGGGCGAGGACCGCGACAAGGCGATCGAGCTGGCCCACCGCAAGTGGCCCAACACGGGCGTTCCCGGCCAGCTCGCCCAGGACCTGCCGACGCCGCTCCACTTCGAGCAGGCGTCCTCGGTGGTGACCAAGGAGATGATCGCCGAACAGGTGCCCTGCGGCCCCGATCCGGAGCCCGTGCTCGAAGCGGCCCGGGAAGCGATCGGCGCCGGCGTCGATCACCTGTACTTCCACCAGATCGGCGACGATCAGGAGGGCTTCGTGGAGTTCTGGCAGCAGGAGCTGCGGCCGGCGCTCGGCGGGTAGCCCGCCTGGGACCTACCCGCAGAAGGCCCGGATCGCCGATAGCAGCACCCGCTCGCAAGCCTCGATGCTGGCCAGGTCGACCCATTCGTCGTGGCTGTGGAGGCCTTCACCGGCGGGCCCGAAGATCACCGCCGGAATGCCGGCGCCGGTGAGCAGCGCAGCGTCGGTCCACCAGGGCGCGCCGCCGACCCCCGGGTCGGTGCCCAGCTCTGCTGCGGCCGCGTCCCGCACCGCAGCCACCACCGGCTCGCCGGGGTCGAGCTGCAGGGGCGCCCGGTGGAAGCCGGCCGACCAGTCGGCGCGCGCCGGTGGCCGCACGGAGGCGGCCAGCTCGGCCAGCTCCGCCTCCCAATCGGTCACGCTCTCGCCGGGCAGCAGCCGGCGCTCCAGGTCGACGACGCACTCGGCGGGGTAGCTCGACATCTCCTGGCCGCCCCCGATCAGCGAGGCGTGCACGCCGGCAGGTCCCAGCCGCGGGTCGGCAGGTCCGGCGGCGAGGCGGGCGGCGAGGGCGCCGGCGGCTTCGAGCACGGGCGCGACGTGCACGATCGCGTCGACGCCGAGGTCCGCCCTCGACCCGTGGGCGGCGACGCCGTGCACGGTCACCGTTCCCCAAGCGAAGCCGCGGTGGGCGACGGCCGGGACCAGCCCGGTCGGCTCCAGCACGATCGCCGCGTCCGCGTCGTGGCCGGCCACGATCGCCTCGGTGCCGAGGCTGCCGGCCTCCTCGTCGGCGACCGCCGTGAGCACGACGTCGCCGCGCAGCCGCATGGAGGCGGCGGCGACCACGGCTCGCATCGCCGCCACCAGCCCGGCCTTCGTGTCGAGGGCGCCCCTGCCGTGACCCCGGCCGCCCTCCACCCGCAGCGCGAACGGGTCGTCGTACCCGGCGACGCCCACCGTGTCGAGGTGGGCGTTCAACATCAGCCGCCGCCCTCCGCCGCGGCCCGCGGCCACCGCCACGACGTTCGGCCGACCAGGAGCAGCCTGCTCGACGACCGCCCCGAGCCCGGCCGCCGTGAGCCACGCGGCCACCGCATCGGCGATCTCCGCTTCACCGGCGCCTTCGCCGAGGTCGGGGTTCGTCGAGTCGATGGCGACGAGCTTCCGCAGCAGGTCGATCACCCGGACGACCGTACCAGCAGGGGGGCACGGCGACTGCCCGGCGTGTAATCTCGCCGCGGGAGCGTCAGCGGGGACCAAGGGGGTGCCGTGGCCGGTTACGAGGAAGATCGCGAGAGGTCGCTCGCCGGGCCCACCGAGCTGCGCGTCCACGGCGTCGGCGGCACGCCTCCCGAGAACCTGCTGCGGGACACCGCCGTGCTGGTCGCCGGCACCACCACGTCCGGGTTCTACCGCCGCGCACGCGAGCGCTCCACCGACCCGTGGCAGCTCGAGGCGTACTCGTGGGGCGGCCTCACCGCCGGCGGCGGCTTGCTCGAGTCGCTGCGCAAGGCGCTGTGGTTGCTGCTGTTGCCGTTCACCCTCGTCAACGCCGCGGGGTGGATGATGCCGCGACCCAAAGCGGGCGGAGGGAGGTACGGCTGGGGGCAGCGGCTGCTCCGCTGGTTGGCCCAGTTCGCCACGATCGGGTTCGCGCTGTCGCTGGCAGCCATGTCGGTGGACATGATCGGTCTCCAGTGCGGCAGCTCGGCGGCGTGTGCCGACCATCAGCGCTGGCTGCAGTGGATCGACTTCCCGTGGCTGCGCTTCATCCACGGTCGGCCCGCCGGCCTCATGGCCGTGGCGCTGCTGCTGCCGGCCCTCGCCCTCGTCGCCCTGTGGTTCATCTCCCGCGGCAGCCGGCGCGCCTCCGAGGGCGTCGCCCACCCCTTCGTCGCGGACATGCCCGAGGACGCCGGCTGGCAGACCTCGGCGGACGCGATGAACATCGCCCGTCCCGAGCTGTGGGGCGGGCGGCAGCGGGTGCTGGGCATGACCCGCATCCACTTCGGCAGCGCCGCTGCCGCGGTGGCGGCCGTGTACGCAGCGGCGGTCGTCTGGCTCGACCGGGAGGCCGGCGGCGTGCCGGCGCTGACCGCGGTGCTCGGAGCGTGGACGGTGGGCGTCGTCGTGTGGGGCGCCTACCTGCTCCGCAAGGGCGGCACCCCGGGGGTCGCACGTGGCGAGCCGCCAGGCAGGTGGCCGCAGACCCGGGTGCTGCTGTGGGCCGGGGTCGGGCTGGCGATCGTCACCGTGGCGGTCGGCTGGATCGAGGGCCCGACCTGGGTCGAAGCCGCCGGGGTTTCGCCGATCGACGCCCGCACCGCCTTCAACTGGATCACGCTGGCGGCGTCGCTGCCGCTGGCGGCGATCGCGATCGCCGGCGCCGTCGCGCTGCTGTGGAGGGACGTGCGCGCCCGGTACGGCCCGGCGTGGCTGTCCGCTTTCCTCGGCCTCGTGGCCGGGGTGGCGTTCATGGCGATGCTCGCCCTGTGGCTCGCCAACCTGCTCGACAGCGAGGAGGCGCCCATCGACGTGTGGCGGGCGTACGAGGCGGCGGCGGTGGCGGTGCTGGTCCTGATCGGCGTCGCGGTCGCGGCAACCGCGTCCCACCTGGTGCGGCTGTGGTGGAACAGCCGGCGGCAGGAGTGCGCGGACCGCCTCGACGCGGACTACCACGCCGACCTCGTCACGATGGGCGAGAACCGCCCGCTGGACGAGTTCCGCCAGGTGCCGGCCGCGGACCAGGGCTGGCTCGCCGGCCACCAGGGCTGGCTGCGCTCCCGGGTCCGCGAGATACGGATCAGCCAGCTCACCGACGACCGCGTGGTGCAGGTGGCGCGCACGCTGGCGGCGACGGCCGTGCTGTTCTGGCTGTGGGCGGCGATCGACATCGTCGTGACGCTCTTCACGGACACCACGGCAGGGTTCGGGAGCTTGCTGCCGGCGTGGGGCTGGGTCGTCACCGCTGCCCGCTGGGTCGCGTCGACGCTGCTGGCCGCCGTGTTCGCCTTGATCGCCAACGGGTACCGCCCGCGGGGGCGCCGCAACCGGGTGGCGGTCCTGTGGGACGTGCTGACGTTCTGGCCCCGCTGGTTCCACCCGATCACACCCCCCAGCTACGCCGAGACCGCCGTGCCCCAGCTGCGCGACCACATAGGGGACCGCCACCTTCGGGAGCCCGTGCTGCTGGCGGCCCACAGCCAGGGGGCGGTGCTGGCGATCACCACGGTGGCGCGCATGGAAAGCGCCACCGCCCGGTCGAGCGTCGCACTGCTCACCTACGGCAACCCTGCGGAACGGCTCTACGGGCGGTTCTTCCCCGCCTACTTCGGCATGTCCGAGCTCGCCAAGGCTCGCGAGCTGCTCACCGGCGCCGACGGCGCCGTCCGCTGGCGCAACCTCGCCCGCTGCTCCGACCCGATCGGAGGGACGGTGCTCGTTCCGGACGCCCACGAGCTGTGCCAGCCGTGCAGGGAGCCGCCGCCGCGTGACACCATCATCCCGCCCAACCCTGCACGCCGGCTCAACGATGTGGACTGGCTGGTGCCCGATCCCCACCCGGTGTGGCCGCCCCGCGGTGACCCGCTGCCAGGCTCGCGAGGCCATTCGGACTACGACCTCGACGGGCCGTTCGACGCAGCCGCCGAGGAGCTGTTCGCGCTCCTCGGCGTGCCTGCGCCCGTCCAGCCCTGAGCTTCCGTCCTACCCCTCGACGATCACCTTGGCGCGCATCCACGGGTGCGGCGTGCAGAGGTACTCGTACTCGCCGGGCGTGTCGAAGGTGTGCGAGAACGACTCGCCTTCCCGCAGGAAGCCCGAGTCGAAGGCGCCGCCGACGTCGGTCACCGTGTGGAGTTGCTCGTCCTGGTTGGTCCACGTCACCGTGGTGCCGACAGGCACCGTGAGCACGTTGAACTCGTAGTCGGCGGGCGACTCCGCCTCGGCGAACTCGTCGGCCGCGTCCAGCGGCTGTGGCTCCCACGACCCGGCCAGGATGGCGACCTGCTCGCCGCCGGCGGCCGCAGGAGTCGCCGCGGCGGCCGGTGCCTCGCCGATGGGCGTGGCCGGCAGCGGAACGTCGAAGACCTCGGGGTTCGGGTCGCCGACCACGCTGATCACGCCCAGCGCGCCCTTGTCGAACGTGCGGGTGAGCGCGTGGTCCACGAGGATGATGTTCGACGGCACCTGCCCCACCAGGTCCACCACGACCCCGCCTCCGGCAGGCACCAGCGTGGTCTGTGAGCCCCGGATCGGCGGCGCCAGCAGCGCACCCTCCGGGTACACCGCGTCCCAGTGCGAGCCGATGGGGTGGAAGTTGGAGTCGAGGTTCAGCCCGGCGTTGACGAAGTAGATGCGGGCCCTCTCCCCAACTCCGATGGCGAGGGCGTTGTCGCCGGCGACCGCCCCGACCGCACCGTTGAACACCACGTATGTCGGGTGCTCGTCGGTGAGCGCCTCCCGATCGAGCCCGGCCACGCCGTCCACCGGCGGGGTCGTGTAGTACTCCGACTGGACGACGTAGAACTCCTGGTCGGCCGCGGGCAGCGGCTCGGCCGGGTCCACCAGGATGCCGCCGTACATGCCGTGGGCGATGTGCTCGGGCACGTCGCCGTACGCGCAGTGGTACATGAAGATGCCCGGGTACAACATCCGCGCCTCGATCGTGGCGGTCTCCCCGGGGGCCACGGTGAGGTCGGCGGCGCCGCCCCCCTGGCCAGTGACGGCGTGGAAGTCGATGTTGTGCGGGTGCTGGTTGCCGGCCGGGTTGGTGAGCGTGAAGCGGAGCACGTCGCCGACCCTCGCCCGGATCATCGGGCCTGGGGTGCCGGTCACGGGAGCGTCGTCGCCGTTGATGCGGTAGCCCCACGTCTCGAACTGCAGCCCGGTCTCCGGGTCGATGGTGTTGAGCCCCTCCACCACATCGAACGAGACTTCGACGATTGCGGGCGCGGTGCGGGTGATGGGCGGTGGCACCGCCGGCGGGTTGGAGACGTGCACCTCGCCGGCGGGGGCGGGGCTGAGCTGGGCCTTGGGGACCAGCTCGGGGAGCACGTCGCCGCCCGGCACGGCTGCCGCGGCCAGCTCCGCGCCGGCCAGGTTCTCGGCCACCAACTCGGTGACGAGGTCGTCGTCAACCGAGTCGCGTCCGGCGACGACGAACAGGGCGGCCACCCCGATCGTCGCGGCCACCAGGGCGACGACGACGCCGACGATCGCCAGGGAGCCCAGCGTCCAGTGGGGGTGGGCGGGCGGCGGCGG
>JBFJZV010000051.1:0-16709 GCA_041621915.1 Acidimicrobiia bacterium
CTCGTCGTCGCAGGGTTGCTGGCCCTGGTGGGCGGGGCGTGCGGCGACACGGGTGAGACGACCACCACGACGGTGCCGGCCACCACTCCGCCGACTGTGGCGCCGACCGCGGTCCCGCCCCAGACCACGCTGCCGCCGGCGACGACGACCACCCTCATCGACACCACCACCACGACCAACACCACGCTCCCGCCCAGTGACGTGTTCGTCACCACCAGCGGGCTCGGCGCGATACGGGTGGGACAGACGGTCGAGCAGGCAGAGGAGGCGTCGGGGCTCGCGCTCACGCCGGAGGCCGACCCGATCAGCGAGGACTGCTTCTTCGTCACCGTCGCCGACGACCCCGTCTACGCAGGCGTGGCCTTCATGGTCAACGAGGGCACCATCGGCCGGGTCGACGTCGGCCCGCCCAGCACCATCACCACCCGCTCGGGCGCCGGCATCGGGACCACGGTCGATCAGCTCAACGCGCTGTTCCCCGGCCAGATCGAGGACGCTTCCGAGTTCGTCATCGACGGCACGGCCGTGATGTTCGTGCCGCGCGACGAAGCCGACGCCCAGTTCCGGGTGATCTTCGAGATCGTGGACGGAGCGACGGCCACCTACCGCTCCGGGGTCCTTCCCCCCGTCGGCTTCGGCGAGGGCTGCGCCTAGGAGACCGGTCGGCAATCGAATGTGGCGCCTCTCCGGGTCTCGTCGCCCCTGCCTGCGGCCGGAGAAGCTCGACGTATCGCCTTGGATACGCCTTCGCTTCCCGGCCTGTGGCAGCTGACGACGATCCTCCGGAGATCCATCCACAGCATTACCGACCACCCTCCCAAGCCGCCACCTCGTTCCCCGACGTCTCGCCCGCCTCGAACGCGTCCAGGTTCGCAATCGTCGTCGCCGCGATTCCGCGCAGCGCCTCCTCGGTGAAGAACGCTTGGTGGCCCGTGATGAGCACGTTGGGGAAAGTGAGCAGGCGGGAGAAGACGTCGTCCTGGATCACCCGGTTGGACAGGTCCTCGAAGAACAGGTCGCCCTCCTCCTCGTAGACGTCGAGACCGAGGTAGCCCACCTTGCCATCCTTCAGCGCCTCGATGACGGCCGCCGTGTCGACGAGCGCTCCCCGGCTCGTGTTGACGATCATCACCCCGACCTTCATCTCGGCGAGGGCGGCCCCGTCGATCAGGTGGTAGGTCTCGGGCGTGAGGGGCGTGTGGAGCGTGATGACGTCGCTCCGCCGGTACAGCTCGGCCAGTTCCACGTACAGAACGCCAAGCTGCTCGGCCTCGTCGCTGGGATACGGGTCGTAGCCGACCAACTCGCAGCCGAACCCGGCGAGGATCCCGGCGACCACCCGGCCAATCTTCCCGGTGCCGACGATGCCCACCGTGCGCCCCCGAAGGTCGAAGCCGAGCAGCCCCTCCAGCGAGAAGTTCCCCTCCCGGACGCGGGCGTGGGCGCGGTGGATCTGCCGGTTGAGCGCCAGGATCAGCCCCACGGTGTGCTCGGCGACCGCATACGGCGAATAGGCCGGCACCCGCACGACGGTCAGGCCCAGCCGCTCCGCCGCCTTGAGGTCCACGTGGTTGAAGCCCGCGCTGCGCAGCGCCACCAGTTCCACCCCGCCCTCCGCCAGCCGCTGCAGTGCGGGCTCGTCGAGGACGTCGTTGACGAACGCGCAGACGGCCCTGGAGCCGTCGGCCAGCGGCGCGGTGTGGCGGTCGAGGTGGGCCTCGAAGAAGACCAGCTCGTGGCCGGAGTTGGCGGCTTCGAGGAACCGACGGTCGTACGGCTTGGCGCTGAACACGGCGACGCGCATGGGCGGGCAGTGTATGGCTGGGCGCTCCAGCACCGGCCGATGGGCCATTCGCCCGCTGGCGTACCGCCCGGCCGCGCCGCAGCCTGGACGTATGGGAACAGGCGTCCGCCCCGAGCGCCAGGCCCGCCTCAGAGAGCCGTACGACCCGCCACCCGACGCCCGGTTGCGGGTGCTGCCGCTCCTCCTAGCGCTGGTCGCAGCCACCGCCGCCGCACTGGCGGCGCCCGACCCGTGGCCGGATGGAGCGGGCGAGATCGCCGTTCGGTACCGCGGCGAGTTGGTGGCTGCCGCGCCGGTGACGGTGGGTGCGACCGACGCGGTGACGGTGCGGGGCGCCGGCGGTGTAGTGGCACTGCCCGGCGGGCTTCCGACCGACGCCGTCGTCGAGGTTGAAGTGGCGATCACGGCAGGTGGGGCCACCGTGCGGCCCGGGCTCGACGAGGTGCGCGTCGAGCTCACGCTGCCGGACGGCCGCCGGGAGCTGATCCCGGCCCTGCGGTGGGAACACGGCACCGCGCTCCTCATGGCCGCCCGCCGGCCTCCCGTCGACGCTGCCGTGGTGCTGGGGCTGCTCGGCTTGGTCGTGGTGCTGTGGGTGTCTGAGGCGGTGCCGCTGTTCGTCACGTCGCTGGCCATCCCGGTGGTGCTCGTCGTCGCGGGCGTGGGGGACGCCCAGGAGGCGCTGGCGCCGTTCTTCCACCCGATCATCGCCCTGTTCTTCGGCGGCTTCCTCATGGCGGAGGCGATGCGCCGCGTCGACCTGGACCACCTGGCCGCCGTGACGATCATCGCTCGGGCCGGCCACAGCCCGGTGACGCTCTTCGCGGCCATGCTGGGCGTGGCGGCTTTCCTGTCGATGTGGATGTCGAACACAGCGGCCACAGCCGTGCTGGTCCCGATCGCGATCGCCGTGACCGCCCCACTCGGCCACCCCGGCTACCGCAAGGCCGTCGTCCTCGGCATCGCCTACGCGGCGACGATCGGTGGCGTCGGCTCCGCGATCGGCACGCCCGCCAACCCGCTGGCGATCGAGTTCCTGGGCGCCTATGCCGGCCGGTCTGTCACCTTCGCCGGCTGGTTCGCGATCGGGCTGCCGATGGTCGTGCTGTTCCTACCGCTCATGGGCGTGTACCTGTGGCGGAGGTCCGCAGTGCAGGTCGACCCGGCCCGCTTCGCGGCGACGCGGCGCCTGGCCGCCGAGGAGCTGGAGCGGCACGGGCCCCCCACCCGCGACCAGGCGACCGTCCTCGCGGTGTTCGCCGGCGTCGTGGCTGTGTGGCTGACCCAGACCTGGCACGGCCTCGACACGGGCATCGTGGCGGTCGGCGGCGCCGTCGCGCTGGCCGCGCTCGGCAAGGTGCTACCGGACGACCTGGGGCGGATCTCGTGGGCGTCGCTGCTGACGTTCGGCGGGGGCCTGGCGCTGGGGCTGTCGCTGGTCCAGACCGGGACGAGCGACTGGGTGGCCACCCGGCTCGACGGCCTCTCCGGCGTGCCGCCGCTGGTCGGGACCGCGACGGTGGCGCTGCTGGCGCTGGCACTCACCACCGTCGCCTCGAACACTGCCACCGCTGCGATGCTGATCCCGCTGGCGATCCCGCTGGCGGGCGTCATCGGGGTCGACCCCGTCCTGCTGGTGCTGGTGGTGGCGATCGCCTCGTCGGTCGACTTCGCGCTGGTGATCGGCACACCGCCCACGATGATCGCGTATTCCACCCACCTCTACACGAGCCGGGAGATCTTCCGCACCGGCATCGCGCTCGACGTCGCCGGTGTCGCGCTGCTGGTGACGGCCGTGGTCGGCATCTGGAACGCGCTCGGGATCCTGTAGCTACAGCGCCACCAGCGCCAGGGCCACGGCATAGCCGGCCACCAGCACGATCCCGCTGCGCCAGTCGTGGGTCACGCGGGTCCGGAACACCGCGACCACGAGCAGTGTCACGAGGCCAGCCGCCAGCGCAGCCCGCACGGCCAGCCCGGCGGCGAAGACATTGGTGCGGAACACCGGCCCAATGCCGATCGACAGGGTCGAGTCGACGAAGCTCGCCCCGAGCACGTCGCCGAGCGCCAGGTCGCGCGCTCCCCCGCGCAGCGCCGTCACCGTCACCACCAGCTCGGGGAGCGACGTGCCGATGGAGGCGAGGAAGAAGCCGATCGCGAACTCCGGCACGCCGAGCAGGGCGGCGATGCGAACGAAGGCGACCACCGCCAGCGAGGCCCCCGCCACCACCCCGAGCAACCCGGCGATCGCGATACCCGTGTCGGCCACGGGGTGGCGGTCCGGCACGACCATCACCGGCTCGGCGGCGCTGGGGAGATGCCGCCCGATGACCAATGACCCGGCCAGCCACACGCCGATCAGGCTCAGGCCCTCGACCCGCCCGAGCGTGCCGTCCGAGACCAGCACCGCCACCGCGGCCAGGGCTACGAGCGTCGTGGCGCCGATCAGCCCGATCCGCGAGCGGCCCACCCGGAACGCCCCGGCCAGCAGGGGCAGCAGGCCCAGCACCAGCGCCGACTGGACGACCACCGAACCGAGCGAGTCGCCCACGTTCAGCTCGCCGTGGCCCGAGATCGACGCCACGACCGAGTTGGCGATCTCCGGCAGGTCGGTGCCGACGGCGAACAGCGTGATGCCGAGCAGGAACGGCGGGATGCGGGTGCCCACCGCCAACCTCATGGCGGCGTCGACCGCCCGCCGGCTGGCAGCGAGCGCCACGCCCAGGCCGACGACCATCGCCCCGGCCCATACGAGAATCATCTCCCCCGCAGCTTCCACCGATCGCTGCCGCTATTGGCGTGGGCGAATTGCCCTTTCGCGGCCGCAAAGCGACTGCTCGCGGAGGCTCACCACACGGCACGCCACTCGTCGACTGGGCGCAGGCGCTCGAAGCCGGCTGGGATCTCGTCCCGCGAGCGGACCCAGATGGCGCGGACGCCGAGGTTCCGGAGGGAACGGGTCACCAGGGTCGCCACGGCAGGATCGTCCGGGGCTGCCATCAACGCGAAATGGCGGACCGCCCGCTCGGGAGGCCTCGTAGCGCCCGCGTTTGGCCTCGTAACCTTGTACGCGCTCCTTCGCCGAGTAGTGCAGCAGCCGCCGCAGGTTCTCGTCGCGCATCGACAGGCCTATGAACAGGCCCGGGTGCTCCCGGAGAAGGTAGAGGAAGGCGTACGTGAACATCTCCGTCGGCTCGTTGAAGCGGTCGTAGTACGCCCGTTCCGTGACTGCGACCGCGTCAGCCGCCTCGCTCGATGCCTTCCAGGCCCCCCGCCCGTACTTCGAGTAGCCGTGCACGTAGAACGTGGAGATCTTGCCGAGCTCCGCGCGCTGCGACGGCCGCTCCACCGTCCGGATGAACGCCCCTCGGCGGGGCTCGGCCACCGGGTACCGCTCTTGGAGGTATTCGCGAAACACTGCATCGAGGTTGAAGATGACGATGGCGTGGATGCGCGCATTGGCGGTGAAACGGCCTGGCCGCTGCGGCATCGGCGAGGCGCACAGCGCCCCGACTGGCCGCATCGTCGGGTTCTCCGCCTCCACGTAGGTGACCAGGGATTGCGTAGGAGGCGGCGCTCCCGGCAGGAACGGAAACGTGCGGTACAAGGCGTCGCGGACGCGTTCAGCCCGATCCTCGAAGTCTTTGGACAGCACCATGTCGGCGATCGCGGGCAACGAGTAACCGGCGGCCCACAACGGGCCGAAGCGCCCCAGGGTGGTCGACCTCGGCCAGACGCCTCACCAGCTCCTCGAAGTCGGGGATCGCGGAGTCGACCGACAGTCCCGCACGCAATCCGAGGAACAGTCCGCGCTCGAGGTAGACGGCCCGCAGCGCATCCCAGCCGACCGGATCGGTGAGCGCGCCCACGCGCGGAATATCACCGGTGGGCGCGGATGACCGCCGGGAGGTCCTTGCGGCTCGGGAGCCAGGCGCCTTCGGTGGGCCGCACCTTGATGCGGGCGTCCACCACACGCACGCCCTCGCCGGGTGGGAGCACCTTCACCGGGTTCAGGTCCATCTCGGCGATCTGCGGCAGTGCCTCCACCATGGCCGACACCCGCAGGATGACCTCCTGCAGCGCCTCCACGTCGCCGGACGGCTCGCCCCGGTACCCGCGCAGGAGCTTGGCCGACTTCACCTCGTCGATCATGCGGGCGGCGTCCAGGTCGGTGAGTGGGTTGATGCGGAACGCCACGTCGCCGATCAGCTCGACGAAGATGCCGCCGAGGCCGAACACCACCAGCGGCCCGAAATTGGGATCCTCGGTCATGCCGACGAGCACCTCGTGGCCGCCGGGCACGAACTCCTGGATCAGGGCCCCCTCCCCGTCGGGGACCGCCGCCATGACCTGGCGGTAGGCGGCCCGCACCGCCTGCTCACCTCGCACGTCCAGCACCACTCCACCGACGTCCGACTTGTGCACCGCCGAGGGGGCGATCACCTTGACGACCACCGGGCCGCCGATCTTCGCGGCCAGCGCGGCGGCGCCGTCCTCGTCCGTGGCGACGCCGCTCTCGACCACCGGCAGGCCGTACGCGCGGAGCACGGCGTCGGCCTCCTCCGGCTCGAGCCAGCCCCCGTCGCCGTCCATCTCGGCGAGGGCGCTGGCGACGGCCGCCTTCGCCTCGTCGACTCGCAGGTCGTCGAAGGTGACCAGGTCGCCCTCGGGCATGCGGCGCCATTCGCCGTAGTCGGCGGCGGCACCCAGCGCGTAGGCGGCCGGCTCGGGGAAGGGGTAGGTCGGCACCCGCGCCTCGCCGGCGCCGAACACCTCGGGGGCGCCCGCAGAGCTCATGTACACCGACAGCAGCGTCTTCTTGCCGGCGTGCTCGGCGGCCACGCCGGCGATCGCCGCGGCGATGTCGTCGCTGCCCTCCGGTGCGGTCGGGATGTAGATGACGATCACGGCGTCGACCTCGTCGCTCTGCAGCAGCACGTCGAGGCAGGCCCGGTAGGCGGCGGGACCGGCCGAGGCGATCATGTCGACCGGGTTGCGGGTGGAGGCCTCGGCAGCCAGGTGCTCGCCGAGCCGGGCGCGCAGCTCATCCGAGAGCTCCGGCAACTCCAGCCCGCGGCTCTCCAACGCGTCCGCCGCCAGGATCCCCGGGCCCCCGGCGTTGGTCAGGACGGCCACCCGGCGACCGTCGGGGATCGGCTGGTTGGCCAGCAGCGACGTGACCTCGAACAGTTCCTCCAGCGTCTCGGTGCGGATCACGCCGGCCTGGCCGAATAGCGCGTCGACGGCCACGTCGAGGCTCGCCAGCGACCCGGTGTGGCTGCTGGCGGCCCGCGCCCCGGCCGACGAACGCCCCGACTTGACGGCGACGATGGGCTTGCGATGCGAGATGCGCCGGGCCAGCCGCCCGAAGCGGCGCGGGTTCCCGAAGTCCTCCAGGTACAGCAGGATCACGTCGGTGTTGGGGTCCTCCTCCCAGTAGAGGAGCAGGTCGTTGCCGCTGACGTCGGCCTTGTTTCCCACCGACACGAACGTGGAGATCCCGATCTCGAGCTGCCGGGCGTAGTCGAGGATTGCGATGCCGAGCGCGCCGCTCTGGCTGGACATCGCCACGTTGCCCGCCGGCGGGAACACCGGTCCGAACTGGCCGTCGAGGCTCACCTTGGCGTCCGTGTTGAGCAGCCCCATGCAGTTCGGCCCGACCATCCGCATGCCAGCCGAGCGAACCTTCCGCACGAGCTGTTCCTCCAGCTCGCGACCCTCGTCGCCGGTCTCACCGAACCCGGCCGAGATCACCACCAGCCCCTTGACGCCCTTCTCGGCGCATTCGTCGACCACCTGCAGCACGAGGCGGGCTGGCACGACGACGAACGCCACATCGACGGGGTCGGGGATGTCGAGGACGCTGGGGTAGGCCTTCACGGAGTTGACGACACCGGCTTGCGGATGGACCGGGAACACGGGCCCGGTGAACCGGCCACGCAGCAGGTTGGCGAACAGCCTGCCGCCGATCGAGCGGGGGTTGCGGCTGGCGCCGATCACCGCCACCGACGCCGGGTAGAAGAGCGGCATCATCGACGCGGCGACGGCCCGCTTCTCGTGCTCCTGCTCCACGGCCCGCGACTCGTCGGAGGGCTCGGTGGGGAACTCCACGCTGTACACGCCCTCGGTCAGCTCCCGGGTCAGCCGGTAGCCGCTGTTGCGGAACATACGCAGCATGCCGTGATTGTCGGCCAGCACGAACGCCCGGAACGCCGACACGTCGTGGCTGCGGGCGTAGTTGGTGAGGTGCTGGAGGAGCTGGCTGCCGATGCCCCTCCCCTGGTGCTCGTCCTCCACGACGAAGGCGACCTCCGCCACCTCGGGGTCGGACTCGAGGCGGTCGTACCGCCCGACCGCCACGATGCGGTCCTCGTGAACCGCGACGAACGCCATCCGGTCGTGGTAGTCGACGTTCGTGAAGTACTCGATCTCCTCGGGCGTGAGGTCGGACTTCACGCGGAAGAACCGCTGGTAGACCGTGTCGGGGTCGAGGCGGCGGAAGAACGCCAGCTCCTCGTCGGCGTCGTCGGGCCGGATGGGGCGGATCTCCACGACGCCGCCGTCCTTGAGGACCACGTCGATGTCGTACTCGGCTGGGTACTCGGCCACGCAGGCGGCTCCCTGGTCGCGGGGGCGCCGATTCTGCCATGCCGCGGGAAGCCGATCCCCGAGCCGCGTGTAGGGTCTCGCCCATGCGCCGGATGATGATCGTGGCGACCGTGCTGGCCCTCGGCGCCGCTGCTTGTTCGGACAGCGGCGCACTCACCACCACGGCCGGCGAGGACACCACCACGTCCACTGCGGCTGCCGTTACGACGGCCCCGGAGGCCACGACGACCACCACCGGGGCGCCCGCCCCCACCTCGACGAGCGAGCCGGCCGCCACGACGACCGGACCCGGCGAGACCACGACAACCGAAGCCGGCCAGGCGACGACGACCACCACGGGCCCGGCCCCCACCACCACGATCGCCCCCACCACCACCGCTCCTGCCGCCGTGTTCACCATCACCGCGGTGGTGTTCGGCGAGAACGGCTTCGTCGAGATCACCAACGTGGGGGCGGCGGAGGGCGACGTCAGCGGCCATTGGCTGTGCCAGCGGCCGGCCTACTTCGAAATACCGGCGCAGGTCCTGCAGCCGGGCGAGTCGGCGTGGGTGGCGACCGGCGCCGCCCCGTCGGCGGCCAGCGCCACCGCGGTCGCGGTGTTCGGCGCCGAGGGACGGCTCGGCCAGTTCTCGCCCCGGTCCGGCGAGGTGGCACTGTACGAGGGCTCGACGTTTTCCGACCCCGATCGCATACGCGGCTTCGTGGAGTGGGGCCCGGAGGGCGGCCTGCCGCGGGCCGGGCGGGGCGGCGTGGCGGTGGAGGCGGGCATCTGGGAAGAGGGGACGTTCGTGGTGGTCGCGGACGGCGCCATTGGCGTCACCGCGACCAGCCCGCCGACGGACGGCCCGGAGGACTGGATCGGCGACGTAGGAGGCTGATCGTGGATATTGCCGAAGCGCTCGACTTCGTTCGCGGCAACCACCGCGGCATCCTGCTCACCAACCGCTCGGGCGGTGGGCCGCAGATGTCGCCCATCGCCGCCGGCGTCGACGACGACGGCAAGGTCGAGATCAGCAGCCGCGAAAGCGCGTACAAGGTGAGAAACCTGCGCCGCGACCCCCGCGCCTCGGTGTGCATGTTCACCGACCGCTGGTGGGGAAAGTGGGTCCAGATCGACGGCACCGCGGGGATCCTGTCGCTGCCGGATGCGATGGAGCCGCTCGTCGAGTACTACCGCCGCATCGCCGGCGAGCACCCCGACTGGGACGAGTACCGCCAGGCCATGCAGCAGGAGCAGCGGCTGCTGATCAAGATCACCCCGCAGCGGGCCGGTCCCGATCGCAGCGGCTGATCCGCCCGGCGGGCGAACCCGGGGCGGGGGCATGCAGGACCCCGGCCGTCTCCTCCCCCCAGCCCGTCCCCACCTGGGCGCCCAGCCCCGGCGTCACCGTCACTCGCCGGGGTAGACCACGCCCACCTGCGCCCGGATGCCGTCCATCCACTCCATGACTTCGAGCGTGGCGGTGTGCGGGCGCCGAGGGCTCTCCACCAGCCCGGCGCCGACGCAGCGCTCGACCTCGGCGACCTGGAAGCGGAAGCCGTGGCCCTCGTAGCCGGTGTCGTGAATGGCGGCGACGTCGGCGCCCCGCTCGACGGTCAGTCGGCGGCTGTCGTGGAACGGGCTGTGCACCCGGATGCGGCCCTCCTTGCCCGTGATCACCGCCTCGTTGGGGAGGTCGCTGCCGAACGAACAGGTCACCGAGGACCCGGCGTCGCCATGGCGGGCCACGACCTGCACGTCGACGTCGACACCCGTCGACGCGAGGCGGGCGGTGGTCGCGTAGTCGTCTGGGGGGCCGAGCACGAGCTGGATCAGGCTGAGCGGATAGACGCCGAGGTCGAGCAGCGCACCGCCCCCGAGGTCGCGGTTGATCCACCGGCGCTGCGGATCCCGCGGACCGGTGAACCCGAGCGTGGCGTGCACGTGCCGGACCGTGCCGATGGTGCCGCTCGCGATCAGCTCGCCGATCGTGGCGACGAACGGGAGCAACGCCGTCCACATCGCCTCCATGACCAGCACCCCGGCCCCCCGGCCGGCGCCGAGCATCTCCCGCGCCTGTGCTGCGTTGAGCGCCAGTGGCTTCTCGCACAGCACCGTCTTGCCGTAGGCGATGGCGTCGAGGGTGTTCGCGTAGTGCAGGTCGTTGGTGGTGGCGACGTAGACGACGTCGACGTCGGGGTGCTCGGCGACCCGGGCGTGCGGCGCGAGCGCCGCCGCGATGCCGTGCTCGGCGGCGAAGCGGTCGGCGGCTTGCTGGCTGGCCGAGCCGACCGCCACCACACGGGCCCCCATCGCTGCCAGCGTCTCGCGCATCGTGGCGGCGATGCCGCCGGTGCCCATGATCCCCCACCGCAGGTTGGCCGAGTTCCTCACGCGGCCAAGCTACCTGCGGGAGGCTTCAGCAGCAGGCGGTCGCCGCGTCGCCACAGCAGGCGGCTGCCTGCGGCTGCGGCTCGTGCATCACGTCGGCATCCGCCAGCACGGTGTAGACCTCCCACTGGGCGCCGTCGGGGTCGGTGACCCACACCTTGTCCTGGGTGGCGTAGCAGCAGGTGACGCCCTCCTCGGCCTTGGTCACCAGGCCGGCCGCCTCGAGCCGGTCGCCGGCGGCGACGACGGTGTCGGTCGAGTCGACCTCGACGCCGAGGTGGTTGAGCGACCCGCCGGCGCCCTTGTTCTCGATGAGCACCAGCTTCAGCGGCGGGGAGTCGATGGCGAAGTTGGCGTAGCCGTCCCGGCGCTTGGCGGGGGCGGCGTCGAAGAGCTTGGAGTAGAAGTCGACGGCGGTGTCGACGTCGTCGACGTTGATGGCGAGTTGCACGCGTGACACGGCGGGCCTCCTGGTGGGTGGGGCGGTAATATCGATGACGGTCGATATGTTGCCATACGCATCGATGTCTGTCAATATGTGATCGATGAAAAAGCCAGTCGCCATCCTGGAGTGCTGCCCCCCGGTGGTGGGCGCCGACCTCGACGCCGTCGAGGCGGAGCGGTTGGCGGCCTTGCTGAAGGTGGTCGCCGACCCGGCCCGCCTCCGCCTCCTCAACATCCTGAGCGCGTCCGACGAAGTCTGCGTCTGTGACCTGACCGAGCCGCTCGATCTCAGCCAGCCGACGGTTAGCCACCACCTCAAGGTGCTTCACGAGGCGGGGTTCACCATGAGGGAGCGCCGCGGCAAGTGGGTGTACCACCGCCTGGTCCGTGACCGCCTGGACGAGGTGTCCGGCGCCCTGGCCGGTCAGGCCAGCGCGACCAGCTCCAGCATCGACCCGTCGAAGTAGGCCGTCTCGCCGTCGGGCATGAGCAGTGCCCGGTCGGGGACCAGCTCGGCGACGAAGTCGGTGTCGTGGCTCACCAGCACCAGCGTGCCCGGGTACAGGCGCAGCGCGGCGAGCAGCGCCTCCTTGGCCTGCGGGTCGAGGTTGTTGGTGGGCTCGTCCAGCAGCAGCACGTTGCCGCGGCCCGCCACGACCTGGGCGAGTGCCAGCTTGGTCTTCTCGCCGCCCGACAGCGTCGCGGCATCCTGGTCGACCTTGTCGGCCAGCAGGAAGTGACCAAGCAGCGAGCGCAGCGTCTGGTCGTCCTCCGCCGCCACGGCCCGCACATGGTCGAGGACCGTGCGGCCCGGGACGATCTGCTCGTGCTCCTGGGCGTAGTAGCCGAGCGTGGCGTTGTGGCCTAGCTCGACCTCGCCGAGGTCGGGTTGCTCGACCCCGGCGAGGATGCGCAGCAGCGTGGTCTTGCCGGCGCCGTTGAGGCCCATGATCAGCAGTCGCTCGCCCCGGTCCAGGTCCACGCCCACGTCGACGAACACGACGTTGTCGTCGAAGGCCTTGGCGAGGCCAGTAGCCCGCAGCGGGGTGCGGCCCGACGGCTCCGGCGGCGGGAGCCGCATGTCGACCCGCTTGGCGGCGGCACCGACGTCGACCATCTCGTCGCGCAGCCGAGCGACTCGGGTCTCCCAGCTGCGAGCCCGGTTGGCGAGGCTGCGGGTGCGCCCCCGGAAGCGGCGGATGCCCTCCTCGAGCCGGGCGATCTCGTCCTCCTGGTGGCGGCGCTCCCGCCGCCGCTGCTCGCGGCGGGCGTCGCGGTCCGCAACGTAGGCGGAGTGGTTGCCCTTGTAGATCTCGAGGCGCTGCTCGTCGAGCGCCAGCACCGACGTGATCGCCTCGTCGAGCAGCGCCAGGTCGTGGCTCACCAGGAGCAGGGCGCCGGTGTAGCCGGCCAGGAAGTCCATCAGCCACGCCTTGGCGTCGAGGTCGAGGTGGTTGGTGGGCTCGTCGAGCAGCAGCAGGTCGGTCTCGGCGAAGAGGATACGGGCCAGCTCGACGCGCCTCCGCTGCCCGCCCGACATCGAGTGGACCGGCTGCCCCAGCTCGTCGTTCCTGATGCCGACCGACGCCGCGAAGCGCTTCGCCTCGGCCTCTGCCGCGTACCCGCCTTTGGCGTGGAACTCGTCCTCCAGCCGGCTGAAGCGGCGGATCAGCCGGTCCCGCTCGGCGCCGTCCTGCGCCGCTATCCGCCGGCGGGTTTCCTCCATGCGGCGCTGCAGGTCGCCGATGGCCCGCGCGGTGAGCACCCTCTCGAGGGCCGTGGCGTCGGGGCTGGTGAGCTCGGGGAGCGCGGCCTCCTGCGAGAGGTAGCCCACCACTCCCCCGGTGGCGATCTTGCCGGCCGCCGGGGCCAGCTCGCCGGCCAGCGTCCGCATCAGGGTGGTCTTGCCCGCGCCGTTGCGGCCCACCAGGCCCACCTTGTCGCCGGGATTGAGGGTGAACGACGCACCCGCCAGCAGCAGGCGCGGGCCGACCTCGATGCGGACGTCGCGGGCGATGAGCACGGCGGCAACGTTACAGACGACGCGCCCCTTTGCCGATGGGTCCTGGTGAACATCTCGTGGACGTGGGACGACCTCGGCCGCTACCTGGCCGGCATCGCCGGCTGCCTGGCGCTCGGCTACTTCGCGTTCGTAGCCGGCGACCGCGTGCCGCTCCTCGCGATGTTCGACCTGGGCATCCACGAGCTCGGCCACCTGCTCGCCATGGCACTGCCGCAGTTCGTGACGATCCTGGCCGGCTCGGCGCTGCAGGTGGCCGTGCCGCTGGGCTTGAGCACCTACTTCTTCTGGGGGCGCCGCGACCCCGTGGCAGGGGCGGTGACGCTGGCTTGGGCGGGCACGTCGGCCAGGGACGTCGCGGTGTACGTCGCCGACGCCCCGTACCGGGCGCTCCCGCTGCTGTACCCGAACTCGATCCACGACTGGGCCTGGCTGCTGGGACCGCGGCAGCTGGATGCGCTGGGCTCGGCCGGCCACATCGCGGCCACGATCACCGTCGCCGGGGCACTGGCGGTGGCCGCCGCGATCGGGGTCCTCACCTGGAGAGTGGTGGACGCCCAGCGGGCCGCGGCCGCGGCGGCGGGGCTGGAGTCCCGGCGCCGGCCCGATGCGCGGCTGCCGGTCCGTCCCGCCCGGACCGCGTCACCGCCCCACCCGACGCCCGGCACATAGGCACCGTTTGGCCGGCCCTGCGCCGGGGTATGGCCGCGCACCATGAACACGCCCCGCCCCTACGACCCCTACCGGAGCTGCCAGGAGGGCTGCAACCACGACCTGGCGCCGGGGGTGTTGGTGTCCGACCTCCTCAACGGCGACGGCCCCGCCCCGTCGCTCACCCTGGTGTTCGGCCACGTGCGCGCCCGCCCGGTGGTTCCGGCCCCGGCGGCGTCGGCGCCCGCCACGGCCGACTCGGCCGCCTGAGCTACTCGGGCTGCGTCAGCTTGATGACGCGGAACGCCGCCCCCTGCGGATCGACCAGCGCGGCCATGCGGCCGAACGGCGTGTCCGCCGGGCCCATCACGAGCTGAGCGCCTCGCGCCGTGGCGGCGTCGGCGGCCCCGTCGGTGTCCGCCACCGAGAAGTAGACGCCCCAGTGGGCGGGGACCTCGTCGGGGAACATCCCGCTCATGTCGAAGATGCCGCCGTTTCCCTTGCCGTCCAGCTCGATCATCGTGTAGGTGAAGCCGCCCTCGAAGTCCTGGTCGACCAGGTTCCACGCCGGGAGGAGCTCGCCGTAGAACTGCTTGGCGGCGGCCACGTCGCGGGTGCCGAGCTCGTTCCAGCTCAGCGCCCCCGGCTCGTTGAACACGTCGGCCCCCTCGTGGTTGCCGGCCTGCCAGAAGCCGATCATGGCACCGGTGGGGTCAACGACGAATGTCATCCGCCCCTCCTCCATGATGTCCATCGGCGGCACCATGACCTGCCCGCCCAGCTCCGCAGTCTTGGCGGCGACGGCGTCGACGTCGTCGACGTTGACGTACGAGCTCCACACCGGCGGGATGCCCTGGGCCCGCTGCTCCTCGTTGAGCTCGCCGAGGCCGGCGACCTTCTTGCCGTCCTTCATGAACATCCGGTAGCCAGGCGCCACGTCGACGGCCTTCCAGCCGAATACGGCTTCGTAGAACTCGGCTGCGGCATCCGGGTCGGGCACCGCGACGTCGACGAAGCTGAACAGGCCGTGGGGATGGGGCATGGCGGGCGCTCCTTTTGCGCGGCGGGCGTGGAGGTCCACCCTACGCGATCGTCAGGCCCTGCCGGACTCGACCTCGGCGACCCGTTCGGCGCCCTCGTCCGGGCCGAGCACGACCAGTTCGACACCGCCGCCGGCCAGCCGCTCGTCGACGAGCCGGGCGAGGGTCCCGTCGGCGACCAGCGGGTAGAGGGAGGCGCCTGGGCACGAGGTGGCGGCGTAGTCGCGGTGCCCGGCGATCGTGTCGCTGCCGACGCCGTACTCGGTGACCGCCCAGGCGAGCACGTCGACGAGCGCCTCGAGTTGGGCGAACGGGACCGGCTGCTCGTCGAAGTTCCCGTCCAGCACCGGCAGGAAATGGCCGGTGGGGTCGTACTCGGTGAACGTCTCGCCGGGGATCAACGGGTCCCGCGCCTCGTACACGTTGCCGTTCCCGTCGATCAGCACGTGGTAGGCGAGGTCGACGAAGCCGGAGTCCTGGTGGTAACCCTGGTAGCCGCGTAGCCGTCCCGGGGCCTGCGCGTTGTCGGTCAGCAGCGCCGCGGTGTGGTGGACGGTGATCCGCTCGACCGTGTGGGTGGGGAGCGCGCCCTGCGGCTCGGCGGCCCGCCATGCCTGGCGGCCGATCACCTCGACCGCCCTCGCCTGAGGCGGTGGCTGCGTGGTAGTGGTCGTGGTGGTTGTAGCCGTCGTCGTGGGGGGCGTGGTGGTGGTGGTGGTGGTGGTGCTGCTGGTCGTGGTGGTTGGCGACGTGGTCGGCGGCGGCGGGCCCGAGGTGGGCGCAGGCGACGTGGTCGTCGGCGCCGCGCTGGTGGGGGCGGCCACGGGGGCCGGATCGCCCGCCCTGCGCCACGGCCGCAGGAGCGCGACGATCGCAGCTCCAACGCCACCGAGGCCCAACCCGGCGAGGAACTGCCGACGGGTGACGGAAGTCATCGGGCGACGGTAGCGCCCCCCGCTCTCTGCGCTCCCCTGCCGGCTCAGCCGATCTGCGTCCACGTGCCGCAGTCGCGGCCTGCGGAGAACCCGGCGTCGGACGGCGCGATCGTCACGATGCTCGGAGCGTTGCGCAGGTACAACTCCGCGCCGCCGGCGCCGGCCGGGCGGGTACCGCGATCGTGTCGATCCCGTCCCCGTCCCAGTCGCCGGCGAGTCCCGTGTCGCCCGGGTTGCCGTAGAGGAAGTCCAGGTCCGGCGTGCCGTTGGCGAGCCCGAAGTGCAGGAACGCGTTCATCGACAGCCCGGCCGAGTCGGGGACGAAGTAGCCGAGCTCGTCGGCGGGGTCGGCGACCACGAGGCGAAAGTCGCCGTGCTCACGGTGGCGCAGCGAGGGCGATCTGCGGCGACCGCCAGGTAGCTGCGCTGCGGAAGTGGCCCGCCGCCCGGAGGGTGGCGCGAGCCATGCTCATCTCCCCCCAAGGCTGCTCGACATCTCGCCGCGTCGCTCGCCTCCTGCACGGAGCAATTGGGAGGCTCGGCACGACATCGGGCGGCCGCAGCACGTAGACTTGACGGGTACGCCCAAAGGGGGGTGAGGGAGGGGATCATGGGGACCCGCACGCGGCGGACGCCCTTGTTGTTGATCGTCCTGCTCGTCGCTGCGCTCGTGCCTGCCACCGTGGCCGGGACTGCCCACGCGGCGCAGCCGACGGCCAGAGCCGAGTGCATGAAGGGCGGCTGGCAGGACTTCACCAACGCAGGTTTCCGCAACCAGGGGGATTGCATCCGGTTCGTCCAGACCGGCACGTTCACGTGCCGCGACCCACTCGGC
>JBFJZV010000052.1:0-16673 GCA_041621915.1 Acidimicrobiia bacterium
CGCCGGCGGCAGCGTGGTCTGGGGCGGGACCGCGGTCGGCGCCACAGTCGGCGGAGTGGTGGCCGGCACCGTCGTGGTGGTCGTCTCACCCGTGTCGCCGCACGCCCCGCCCACCAGGGCCAGCAACCCTGCGACGACGAGCGGCTTCCAGGTCTTCACGGTCCCCAACGTAGCCCGAATGGCGGTTTGGCGCACGGATTCCCGAGGGTCGCGCCGGTACGCTTCCGGGCGTGACCGTTGCCAGCCCCGACGAGATCCGACCTGGAGTTGGCCGATGGTGCGAACGTACCGCCTTCGCCGGGTCCGTGCTGCGGTCCGGAGCCGAAAGTAGTCGGGAGGTGAGAACGCACTTGCGACGCCGGCTCAACGGGCTGAGTGCCCAAAGAGCTCCCGGATCGCAAGACGAGAGCCTTACAGCCGGCCCGGGCGAGTCCGCGGGTTGAGGCCACCGCCGGACGATCGGCCGGACACCTCGGTCAGCGGCACGGCGACCACCACCGGCTGCGGGTCGAACGGCCTGCCCCCTCCCATCGAAAAGAGCCCCTCGCTTGCCTCGTGATACTTGGCCAGCAGCGCGGCGACGACGTCCGCCTCTCGATTGGGGTCGTCGAGGATCCGGGCATCGCCGAAGACCAGCACGCTCTCCCAGTTCCCGGCCTCGTCGACCCGGCTCGCCTCCACGCACACCCGCGGGTTCTGCTTCACCGCGTCGAGCCGCCGGCCCGGCGTGGTGCGGAACATGAGCTCGTCGCCGAGCACGACGAACGAGATGGGCGTGACGTACGGCTCGCCGCCAACGGCGGTAGCGACGTGTGCGACTGCCTCGGCCTCCAGCACCGCCACGGCCTGCTCTCTGCTCAGCTCGTCCATGCCGCCAATCTAGGTGCCCGCTGAGCAATACATGTCACGCATCTCGACGCCCAGTCATCGCCACTCGCGGTGTCCTCGGTCCCGCCGTTATCTCACTGATAGCGGCGGAACCTGCGTCCTTGCGATTGGCGCGCCTGGACGCCGATCTGCGCAACGGCATCACTCAGCAGACACCTAGACGAACTCAAATGCGCGCCTTCGGCACCGTGAACCAGTACGCCCGGTTGAACGCCCACTTGGCGGCGTGCCACACGACCGACGGCTTGGGAGGCTCGGGCGGGTTCTCGTAGTCGAACACCAGCATCGTCGCCTTGCGGCCGCCGACCTCGAGGAAGCACGTCACCTTGCCCTTGTACCGGGACTTCACGGGGTCGGGCTCGCGCCCGGCGACCCGGGCTGCGATCTGCTCGACGATCACCGGCGCCTCGAAGTGCGCCGTCGAGCCGCTCTTCGAGATGGGCAGGTCGGTGGCGTCCCCGATTGCGAACAGGTCCGGATAGCCCTTCACCCGTAGCGTCTCCGGGTCGGTCGGCAGCCACCCGCCCCGGTCGCCTATGCCGGCGTCGAGGATCACCTGGGCCCCGGTATGGGGCGGCACGAGGACGGCGAGGTCGAACCCGAACTCCTCGCCCTCGAGCGAGAACAGCTTGCGATCGGGGGCGTCGACCTTCTCGATGTTGACGAACGTGTGCAGCTCGATCCCCTGCTGTTCGAAGATCGGCTGGACGAGCTTGCTGGCCGACTCGATCGTGAAGGCCCGGTTCAGCGGCGACAGGAACTGGATGCGCGTGCGGTCGCGGACGCCGCGCTTGCGGAGGTACTCGTCGAGCAGCAGCGCGAACTCCACCGGGGCCGGGGGGCACTTGTACGGCATGCCCGCCACCCCGACGGCGATCGTGCCCCCGTCGAAAGTCCGCAGCGCCTCCCGAAGCCGCTGGGCGCCGTGGCTGGAGTAGAAGTCGTGGGTGGCCTCGGCGAGGCCCGGCACCGCCTCCCGGTCGAGCCGGGCGCCGGTGGCGACCACCAGGAAGTCGTAGTCGAGCTGGCCGGTGTGCTCCAGGTAGAGGCGCTTGTGCTCCGGGTCGATGCCTAGCGCCCGGTCGACGAGCAGCTCGACGTCGTCGCGGAGCAGCCGGCGGAGGTCCTTCGACAGCCACCGGGAGTCGGCCTGGTCGAGCGCCAGGTACAACCAGCCGGGCTGGTAGACGTGCAGCCCGTTGGCGTCGACGACCCTGATCCTGGCCGACCCCTTCGGCAGCTTGCGGGACAGCAGGTTGGCGGTGAGCGCGCCGCCCACCCCGCCGCCCAGAACGACGATCTCAGCCGGCACGTCAGTGGTCCTTGCGGATCACGAAGCGGGCATAGTCGTCGATCTCGTCGACGGCGACCAGCTCGTGCTTGGCCTTCCCTACCCACGCCGGGATGTCGGTGCGGGAGCCGGGATCCTTCGACAGCACTGCGACGGTGGTCCCGACATCGGACTCGCGGATCGCCCGGATCAACTCCATCAGCGGCCCCGGGCAGAACGACGAGCGGGCGTCGACCTCACGATCGGCATGTACGACGGTCATCGGAAGCCTCCTCAGATGAACAAGACCTGGCCGTCACCGGCCTGGCTGACGAACGTAGCGACGCCGATGACGTCCTCGACCATCGGGTCGAGGTCTTCGAGCGTGAGATCCATGAGGTCGAGGGTGTGCGAGCACGCATGCACGCGGACGTCGCCGACGTCACGCGCCATCTCCAGTACTTCGTACCAGCCGTGCGCGCCCTTCTCCTCCATCAGCTTCGCCATGTTCTCCGCGTCCTGACCGTAGTCCGCGCTCATCGGCAATGCCTTGCCGGCCATGTCCTTCCGGAGGGCGTTGAGGCCCCAGAACGTCAGGAACAGGTGGGTCTCCACCCCCATCGCCGCCGCTCCCGACACCATCGTGGCGGCGGCCTGCAGCTTGTCTGCCGTGCCGGAGAACAGCACGATCGACATCTTCTCCATGACTTACCTCCGTCGCTTGCGCGGCCCTCGCGGGCCGGTTTCTTGCTCGATGCCAACGTATGCACGAATCCGCATGCACCAGTAGGGCCGATGGTCCCCGTCAGGTCGACGACGTGCTTGCCGCCGCGCCGATGGCCGCCTGGGCGGCTGCGAGCCGGGCCACGGGCACCCGCGGGGGGCTGCACGACACGTAGTCGAGTCCTGCCCGGTCGCAGAACCGGATCGAGTCGGGGTCGCCGCCGTGCTCGCCGCAGATGCCGACCTGGAGGCGCGGGTTGGCGGTCTTGCCCTCCAGGGTTGCCATGCGTACGAGCTTGCCGACCCCGCGGGCGTCGAGCGTCTCGAATGGGTTGCGGACCAGCACACCATCGGTGAGATACCGGGACAGGAACTTGGCCTCGGCGTCGTCGCGGCTGAACCCGAACGTCATCTGGGTGAGGTCGTTGGACCCGAACGAGAAGAAGTCGGCGCCGCGGGCGATGTCGCCGGCGACGATCGCGGCCCGCGGCGTCTCCACCATTGACCCGATGGGGACGGCGATCTCGCGGCCTCCGGCCCGTTCGACCTGGGCGACCTCCTCCTCGATCATCGCGCGCACCCGGTGCAGTTCCTCGGTCGTGGACACCAGCGGGATCATGATCTCGAGGCGCGGATCGCCGCCGGCCTCGAGCCGCTGCTGCACAGCCTCCAGTGCGGCCTGCACCTGCATCCGGTAGATCTCGGGCATCACCAGACCGAGCCGCACGCCGCGCAGCCCCAGCATCGGGTTGGTCTCCTCCCACCGGGCCACGCGCTCCATGAGCGCCACCGTCGCCGCCGAGTCCTCGCCGGCGGCCACCGCGGCGTCGCGTTCCCGCTCCAGGTCCCACCGGTCGGGCAGGAACTCGTGGAGCGGAGGGTCGAGAAGGCGCACGATCACGGGACGCCCGTCCATCGCCTCGAGGATCCCGGCGAAGTCGGCGGCCTGCACCTTGCGGAGCTCCTCCAGCGCCGCCTGGCGCAGCGTGCCATCGTCGTCGAGGATCGCCCGCTGCACGATCGCCAGTCGGTCGCCCATGAACATGTGCTCCGTGCGGGCCAGCCCGATGCCCTCGGCTCCCCACGCCGCCGCCCGGGCGGCGTCGGCCGGCGTGTCGGCGTTGGCGCGGACCCCCAGCCGGCGGTAGGCGTCTGCCCACGACAGGAGCTCCTCGAGCTCGGGGGTGGCTTCCGGCTCGACCAGCGGGATCGCACCGAGGTACATGGTGCCCGAGGTGCCGTCGATGGTGATCACGTCGCCCTCGGCTACCGCGACCGCTCCGGCGGTGGCGACCCGGGCCTTCTCGTCCACGATCAGCGCGTCGGCGCCGGTCACCGCCGGGGTCCCCATCCCGCGCGCCACGACGGCGGCATGGCTGGTCTTGCCCCCGTGGCTGGTGAGGACGCCGGCGGCGGCGGCCATGCCGTGGATGTCGTCCGGCGTGGTCTCCCAGCGCACCAGGATCACCTGCCGGCCCGCTTCGGCCCAGGCCTCGGCCCGGTCGGCGTCGAAGACGGCCTCGCCGCTGGCGGCCCCGGGCGAGGCCGCCACTCCCCGCACCACCGGGGCGACGCCGACGTCGTCGGGCAGCCGGGGGTGCAGGAGTTGGTCGAGCGAGTGGGGATCGACCCGCAGCACCGCCTCCTTCGCCGATATGAGCCCTTCGCCGACCATCTCGGTGGCGATGCGGACGGCGGCGCGCGCCGTGCGCTTGCCCACCCGCGTCTGCAAGATCCACAGCTTCTCGCGTTCGACCGTGAACTCGATGTCGCACATGTCGCGGTAGTGGCGCTCGAGCCGCTCCATCACCTTGCGAAGCGAGATGTGATGACCCGGGTGGCGCTCGCCCAGCTCTGCCAGGCTGAGCGTGTTGCGGATCCCGGCCACGACGTCCTCGCCCTGGGCGTTGGGGAGGTAGTCGCCGTACGGCTCGCGAGCGCCCGTGCCCGGGTCGCGGGTGAAGCACACCCCGGTTCCGGAGTCGTCGTCGAGGTCGCCGAACACCATCATCTGCACGTTGACAGCGGTGCCGAGGTCGTCACTGATCCCGTGGATGCGGCGGTAGCTGCGGGCGCGACGCCCGTTCCACGACTCGAACACCGCGACGACCGCAGCCCGGAGCTGTTCCTCCGGGTCGGTCGGCATCGGTTCGCCCGTCGCGTCCTCCACGATGCGCTGGAAGCGGCGGGTGGCTTCCTCCAGATCACCGGCGGTGAGGCGCGAGTCGTCTCCGACGCCACGTTCCTGCCGCAGGTCGGCCAGGACGGCTTCGAACTCGTCGCCGGGAACACGCAGCACGACCTTGCCGTAGGTCTGCACGAAGCGCCGGTACGCGTCCCAGGCGAAGTGCTCGTCGCGTGACCAGTCGACGAGCCGGCCGGCGACGCTGTCGTTTGCACCGAGGTTGAGGACCGTGTCCATCATCCCGGGCATCGAGAACTTGGCGCCCGAGCGCACCGAGAGCAGCAGCGGTGGGCCCGCCGGGTCGCCGAAGTGGCGTCCGGTGCGGGTTTCGAGCCGTGCGATGGCGGCGAGGACCTCGTCCCAGAGCCCGAGCGGGAGGCCGCCGCCGGCCAGGTAGGCCCGGCACGCCTCGGTCGAGATGGTGAAGCCCGGCGGCACGGGCAGCCCGAGCCGGGTCATCTCCGCCAGACCGGCGCCCTTGCCTCCGAGCAAATCCTTGTCGCTGCCGTCGCCGGCACTGAAGTCGTAGACGTTCTGCACCGCTGCCTCCGATCGATGATGCGGACAACTGTCGCCTGCGCCGCCGGGCAGCCGACAGGGACAAACGGCTCAGTCGAGCGGCAAAAGTGCCCGTACGATGGCGCCGCGCTCGGGGGCCGACACGATCTCGAGGTGCCCACCCAGCTCGGCGACCCGGGTCTCCAGGTTGTCGAGACCCATCCCCCGGATCACCGTGGCGGGGTCGAACCCCGCTCCTCCGTCGCGCACTTCCACGAGCAGCTCGGAGGTGCCGACGGTGATCGTGACGTGGACCACCGGGGCGCCGCTGTGCCGCACCGCGTTGCTGATCGCCTCCTGGGCGAAGCCGAAGGCGGCGTCGGCGACCCGCGGGGACAGCCGCGACGTGTCGCCGGTGATGATCGGGTGGACGTCGACGCCCGCCGGCCGGGCGAGCTGGCCGGCCAGGTCCAGCAGCCTCGTCGTCAGGTCGGCCGGCGTCGCCTCCCGCCGAATGTCGAAGATGTAGCGCCGGAGTGCGGTGATCGAGGAGTCGAGCTGGTCGACCGCCTCCAGGATGCGCTGGCGGACCTCGCCCGGTCGGTTCTCGACATGGGAGGCGGCCACCTGCAGCGACAGGCCCACCGCGAAGATCTCCTGGATCACCGAGTCGTGCAACTCCCTGGCGATCCGCTCCCGGTCCTCCACGAGCGCCACCCGGCGCAGCCGCTCGTGCAGCCGCGCCGTCGCGACCGCCGAGCCGGCGATGATCGCCAGTGACTCGACCACCACCTCGTCGGCCTCGGTGAAGCCCTCCCGCTTCTCGGTGAGGTACAGGTTCCCGAAGACCCGGTCGCCCACCCGCACCGGCACCCCGAGGAAGGCGTGCATCGGTGGGTGGTGGTCGGGGAAACCGACCGAGTCCGGGTGGCGGGAGATGTCGTCGAGGCGGATGGTCTTGCCGGCCCGGGTGATCACTCCCAACACCCCCCGGCCCTCGGGCAGCCGCCCGATGCGGAATGCCTGCTCGGCGGGGATGCCGGCGTGGATGAAGTCCACGACTTGGCCGTGCTCGCCCAGCACTCCGAGCGCGCCGTAGGTCGCGCCGGTGAGCTCCCTCGCGGTCGCCACGGTCGTCTCGAGCACCTGGCGCAGCCCGGTCTGCCCGGCGACGGACGCCGCCGCCTCCACCAGGCGAGCCAGCACCGATTCTGTGGTGTGCGCCGTCATCGACCGGGAGGGTAGGGACCTTCGGCCCGCAGTGAGGTCCCAATCGGGGCGGGAGGCGGTAGTCCCGTTGGGTACGCTGGTCTCATGGCCGCGCGCGCGAAGTCGAAGAAACTCACGGTCACGCTCGTCGACGACCACGAGGTGGTGCGCCGCGGCTTGCGCGCCCTGCTCGACGCCCAGGAAGACCTGGAGGTCGTCGGGGAGGCCGCGTCGGCCGACGAGGCGGTCCGGCGGGTGGGCTACGACTCACCCGACGTCGTCGTGATGGACGTGCGGCTGCCCGATGGCAGCGGGGTGGAGGCCTGCCGTGAGATTCGCTCGCAGTGGCCGGGCACCAAGGTGCTGATGCTGACCTCGTTCGCCGACGAGGAGGCCCTCTTCGCATCGGTCATGGCCGGAGCGTCGGGCTACGTGCTCAAGCAGATCCAGTCGGACACGCTCATCGAGAGCATCCGCGCCGTCGGTCGCGGCGAGTCGCTGCTCGACCCGGCGATGACCGAGCGGGTGTTCCGCAAGATCCGCGGTGAGCAGGACGACGACCCGCTGCTGGCCCGCCTCACCGGGCAGGAGCGGAAGATCCTCGACCTGATCGCCATGGGGATGACCAACCGCGAGATCGCCGACGAGATGTACCTCGCGGAGAAGACCGTGAAGAACTACGTGTCGAACCTGCTCGCGAAGCTGGGCATGAGCCGGCGCAGCGAGGCCGCCGCGTACGCGGCGCGGGTGGCCGCCGAGCACGCGAAGCGCTACCCGCCCGAGACTTGGGACGAGGCGTGATCGTCGTCGTCGGCGTCGACGACTCTCCCCACGGTGCGGCCGCCGCCCGGCGGGCGGTGCGGTATGCCGAGCGGGTGCAGGCGGACCTGCACGCAGTGCACGTCGCCTACGTTCCCACGTCGATGCTCGCGGCGCTGGGGAGCGTCCCGGCGCCGATCGGGGACTTCACCCAGGCCCAGCGGGTAGCCGTGTGGGATACCGTCGGAGCCATCCTCGACGCCGCCACCGGGATCGAGGTGCGGCGGGTGGAGCTGGATGGGTACCCTCCCGACACCTTGGTCGAGTACGCCGACCGGGTGGGGGCCGACCTGCTGGTGGTGGGCAGCCGGGGCCGCGGCGAGCTCGCTGCGCTGTTCCTCGGCAGCACGAGCCATCGGGTGCTGCACCTCGCCCATTGTGACGTGCTCGTCGCCCGAGCGGAGGAGGAGGCATGAGGGTCATCGATCTGATGACAGCCGACGTGGTCACGGTGCAGCCGGCGACCCCCTTGAAGGAAGCGGCCCGCCGCATGGTCCGAGCCCGGATCAGCGGGCTCCCGGTGACCGACGACGACGGCAAGCTCGTGGGCATCATCTCCGAGGGCGACTTCCTGCACAGGGAGGTTGCCCGGGAGCGTCCCCGCCGCCACGGCCTGCTCGACGCGCTCCTGGGCGGCGACCACAGCCTCGCCGAGGCCGAGCTGGTGGGGGAGGCGATGACCGAGCACGTCGTGACCATCGCGCCCGACGCCACGCTGGCCGAGGCCGCGCGGATCATGGCCGCTCATGACGTGAAGCGCCTGCCCGTGATCGACAGCGACGGCCGGGTGCTCGGTGTGCTGAGCCGTGCCGACATCGTGGCCGCCTTCACGCGGCCCGACGAGGTCATCGAGGACGAGATCCGTGAGGACGTCATCCGCCGGGTGCTGTTCGTCGACCCGGCCGAGCTCGAGGTCGCCGTCGACGACGGTGTCGTGACCTTGGCCGGTGAGCTGCCGACCCGCACCGAAGCTCGCCTGCTGGAGGAGCTGGTGCGGCGCCTCGACGGGGTGATCAACGTCGTCGATCGGCTGCGCTGGCAGGTCGACGACACGAAGTCCATCGACCCACGCCCGTTCCCGACGAGGTGAGCCGGTCGGGCTCGTTCCCCGCGGGCATCGCCCGCCGGGACCACGACGGATCGGGGCAGCCGATCCTGTGCGTGCACGCGACGGGGTTCTGCAAGGAGACGTGGGACCCCGTGGTGGCCGAGCTGCGGGCCGCCGGGGTCCCCAACCCCGTCGTAGCCGTCGACCAGCGCGGGCATGGCGACTCCACTCGGCCCGGCGAGCCGTTCGATTGGTGGGACTTGGGCCGCGACGCTCGTGAAGTGGCCGTCGCGGTCGGCGCGCCGGTGGCGCTGGGCATCGGCCACTCATCGGGTGGGGCTGCGCTGATCATGGCAGAGCTGCTGGCGCCGGGGTCGTTCGCGGCTTTGCTGTTGGTGGAGCCCATCGTCTTCCCCGGCCCGTACGGCGTCCACGAGCCCCACCCGCTCAGCGACGGGGCGCTCCGGCGGCGGGCTGCGTTCGCCTCACCCGACGAGGCGCTGGCCAACTTTCGCGGCAAGGGACCCTTCGCGGGTTGGGAGGATCGGGCGCTCGAGGCGTATGTCGCCGGCTGCCTGGGCCGGGACGGCGATCGGTGGGCACTGAAGTGCCGCCCCGAGGTGGAGGCGGAGTTCTATCGCCAGGCCACCGTCCACGCCGCGTGGGAGCGGCTTGGCGAGGTGCGGGTGCCGGCCGTCGTCCTCGCCGGGGAGGGCTCGGACACCCACCCCGAGGACTTTGCGCGTCTCCAGGCGGCGCATCTCGGTGACGCCACCGCGCAGGTCGTGCCGGGCGCCACGCACTTCGTGCCGATGGAACGACCGGCCGCCGTGGCGGCTGCTGCGGCGGCCCTGCTGGCACGTGGCCAGCGGTAGCATTCCGGCCGTGTTGATCCCACCCGATGTGCTGGCCTCGCTCGCCGCCCATCTACCGGGCGTTGCCGACGAGTTGCGCGTCGTCACCGTGGCGTGCGACGTGGAGCCGCTCGACCTGGTGCGGGCCTGCGCTCCGGCGGCGGGGCGGTCCGCCTACTTCAGCGCCCCGGGCGGCATCGAGGTCGGCGGGGTCGGCACGGCGTGGCGAGCTACGACGTCCGGCTCCGACCGGCTGGGCCGGCTCTCTTCGCAGATCGCCGCCGCGGGCCTGTCACCCGACACCGTTCTGCTCACGGGGTTCTCCTTCCAGGAGGAAGGTCCCACCGGAGCGGCCTGGGATGGCTACCCGGCGGCCGTGGCGACGCTGCCCGAGTTGTCGCTGTTGCGGCGCAACGGGAATGCGCACCTCGTGCTGGCGGTGCCGGCGGGGCGCGACCCTGCCGAGCGGCTGGCGGCGCTGCGGGAGATGGAGAGGCCCGAGCCCGTGACCTTGCCCGACGCCGGCGAGGTCGCCATGGAGTCGCACCCTCCGCCCGGGGTCTGGCGCGATCTGGTGGCGCACACCGTCGACGCCATTGCCGGCGACGCGTTCACCAAGGTGGTGCTGGCGCGGGAGGTGGTCGTGCGCTCCCGTGCGGTGGCCGACCCGTTCGGGGTGCTGCACGCGCTGCGGCAAGGTCATCCGCAGTGCTTCGCGTTCGGCTGGCAGGAAGGCGACGCCACGTTCGTGGGAGCCACCCCCGAGCTGCTGGTGGCCCGGCGTGGCGCCGTGGTGCGCTCCGAGCCGCTGGCGGGGTCGGCGCCCCGTGGCGAGGGTGACGAGGACGGCCGGTTCGGGCAGTCGCTGCTGGTCAGCTCGAAGGACCTGGCCGAGCACGCCCCCGTGGTCGACGACATCGCCGCTCGCCTGCGGCTGCTGACCACCGGGCTGACGGTTCCCGACAAGCCGGTGCTGCGGCGGTTCGGGCACGTTCAGCATCTCGCCACCGAGATCGAGGGGCGACTGGTGGTCGACCGCACCGTCCTCGAGCTGGCGGGCGAGCTACACCCCACCCCGGCGGTGGGAGGCGTACCCCGCGGCGAAGCCCTCGCCTACATCGACAAGGTCGAGACGTCCGACCGCGGCTGGTACACGGGCGGGGTGGGCTGGTGCCTGCCGGGCGGCGACGGCGAAGTGGCTGTGGCGCTGCGGTGCGGGCTGCTGCGGTCGGGGGCGGCGCACCTCTACGCCGGCAACGGCATCGTGGCGGGCTCCGACCCCCAGGCCGAGTTGGAAGAGACCCGCTGGAAGTTCCGCCCACTCGCTGACCTGCTCACCGTCACCTGAGGACATCTCCCCGCTGTGCGGGGGATCAACGAAGGTCGAGGGCGGCGGCCACCGTCTGCTCGAGCTCGAGATGGACGGCGACGTTGGCTTGCCGGTCGGTGCGCACGACCACCATCCGCGGCTCGCTGGGCGGTTCGGCCACCGCCTCTTCCAACTCGGCGGCCGTGGTGGCACGCGCCGCCCGCACGCCCAGGGCTTCCGCCACGGCGACGAGGTCGTGGCCGTGCGGAGTCCCGAATAGACGCTCGAAGTGCTGCTCCAGCCCGACCTGGGGAAGGAAGTGAAAGATCCCGCCTCCGTCGTTGTCGACCACGATCGCGGTCGCCGCTACCCCCATGCGGGCGGCGGCGGCCAGCCCGGACAGGTCGTGCAGCGCCGACAGGTCGCCTGCGAGCAGGTATGTGGGCGATCGGCTCGCCTGCGCCGAGCCGAAGCCGGCCGACAGGAAGCCGTCGATGCCGTTGGCGCCGCGATTGGCCAGCACCCGCAGCGGGGCCATGCGCTTCGGCAGGAAGGAGTCGACGTCCCGCACCGGCATCGACGACGCCGCCCACAGCGTCGCCCCGGGCGGCAACGCGCGGGCGAGCACCGCCACCACGCCCGGTTCCGTAGGGAAACCCGCCGCCTCGATCGCGCCGGCGAGCGCCCCGGCCGCGGCCGCGTCGGCTGCTTGCCACGAGTTCAGCCAACCGGCCGGGGCCGGCGCGCCGAGCGCCTTCGACAGCGCGCGCGCCGTTGCGGCCGGTTCGGCCCGCACCACGAGCGAGGCCGCCCCGTCGGGGTCCCGCCACCCCGCCGGCTCCACCAGCACCTGCGGAACCTCGGGGTGCCGGGCCAGCCAGCGGAACACCGCTTTCGACGTGGGCTGTGCCCCCACGCGCAGCACCGCTTCCGGGCGCAGCCGGTCGAGCAGCCCGGCGCCCGCCAGCACCGAACCGTGGGCGACCACCGCCGCCGTGTCATGGTGGCCTGCCCGTGCGCCGGAGAGCGCGTCGGCGAGCGTCGGGAAGCCGCCCGCGGCGGCCAGGTCGGCGAGCGCGGCGGGGAGGGCCGGGTCGTCCTGCGGGCCGGCGACGACCAGCGTGCGGCGGCCGGAGACGATGGCAGCGACCTCGTCGACGGTGGCGTCGGCGGGCTCCAGCCGGCCCGGCCGGTAGCCCGGCCAGGTCAGCGGCCCGGGGTCGGGGGCGTCGCCGGGCACGGTCTCGGGGTGCAACGGGTCGCGGAACCGGAAGTTGAGGTGCACCGGCCCGGCCGGGCGGTCCATGGCGGCTGCCCAGGCCCGCCCCGCCAGCGCCGGGCCCGTCCGGAAGAACGAGGCATCGGGCACCGGCGCGCCGACGTCGTGGAACCACTTCACGGAGCGGCCGTACAGGCCGACCTGGTCGATCGTCTGCGCGGCGCCTGCATCGCGCAGCTCGGCTGGCCGGTCGGCCGTCAGCAAGAGCAGCGGCACCCGTGCCTGGCGCGCTTCCGCGGCGGCCGGGTGGTACTCGGCGGCCGCAGTGCCGGACGTGCACACGAGCGCGGCGGGCGCTCCGGTGGTCTTGGCGATGCCCAGCGCCCAGAACGCCGCAGCCCGCTCGTCGAGGTGAACGTGGTCGGTGATGGCCTCGTGCGCGGCGAACGCCAGCGCCAGGGGCGTGCTGCGCGACCCCGGGGTGATGCACACGTGGCGAAGCCCGAGGCGGGCCAGGGCGTCGACGAACGGCACGACGAAGGCGTAGTTGCGGTTGGTCCGCTCCACGAGCGGCCAGGCTACCGGCCCCACGATATGGGGCCGACCCCAGCAGGGCCGGCCCCGATCACATGGTCGTCATTCCGGCGATTCCCGGCACATGGATGATGACCAGATCCCGGCTCGATCAGGGCCGGGCATTTTCTGGTATCGGCTCGCCGCTTCGGTCCTTTAGCCGGTAGCCACCACCGCCCCGATCGCCACCAGCGCACCGTAGGCGAGCTGCAGCCGTGACGTCCCGACCAGCACCCTTATCAACGCAGGGCCGCCGGCGTCCCGCCAGGCGGCGCGCACCAGCGGCACGGCCAGCGGGGCGGCGGCCAGGCCGAGCGCGGTCGGGCGCGGTGTCCACCCCGCTGCGGCATATCCGGCGGTGAGCGTGAACGCTGCCGCGACGAGGGTCGTGTAGAGCGCCCGCGTGGCGCGCGGGCCGACCAGCACCGCCAGCGTGCGCTTGCCCGCCGCGGCGTCGGTGGCGCGGTCCCGCAGGTTGTTGGCGACGAGGATCGCGGTGATGAGCAGCCCGACGGGCACCGCCAGCAGCCAGGCGTCGGCCGGTGCGGAGCGGTCGTGGACGTAGCGGGCGCCGACCGTGGCGACCAGCCCGAAGAACGTGAACACGAACACCTCTCCCAGCCCGTAGTAGCCGTACGGGACGGGGCCGTTGGTGTAGGCGAGCGCGGCGGCGATCGACGCCAACCCGATCGCCATCACCACCCATCCGGCGATCCAGATGAGGTAGAGGCCGGCAACGGTGGCCAGGCCGAAGGCGACCGCGACGCCCACCCACATCTGGTGGGGCGTCAGCAGCCCGGCGGCGACCGCGCGCGGCGGGCCCACCCGGTCGGCGGTGTCGGCGCCGCGCGCCGCATCGGCGACGTCGTTGGCGTAGTTCACGCCGACCTGGATCGCCAGCGCCGCGAACAGCGCCACCCCGAAGGCGTCCCACCGGAACCCGCCCGCGGCCTCGGCCAGAGCGCTGCCCACCAGCACGGGCGTCACCGCCGCCCACAGGGTCGCCGGCCGGGCGGCCAGCCGGTAGGCGCTCAGAAGTGCCAGGGGAACCGGGTGTAGTCCTGGCGGCGCTTCTCGAGGAAGGCGTCGCGACCCTCCTGAGCCTCGGGCGTGCCGTAGGCGAGCCTGGTCGCCTCGCCGGCGAAGAGCTGCTGGCCGACCAGGCCGTCGTCCGGGAGGTTGAACGCGTACTTCAGCATCCGCTGGGCGGTCGGGCTCTTGGCCACGATCTCGGTGGCCCACTCCAGCGCCACCGCTTCCAGCCGCTCGTGGTCGACGACCTCGTTGACCATCCCCATGGCATGGGCTTCCTCGGCCGTGTAGTCGCGGCCCAGGAAGAAGATCTCCCGTGCCCGCTTCTGGCCGATCTGGCGGGCGAGCAGCGCCGAGCCGTACCCTCCGTCGAAGCTGGCGACGTCGGGGTCGGTCTGCTTGAAGCGGGCGTGTTGGCGGCTGGCGATGGTCAGGTCGCACACGACGTGGAGGCTGTGCCCGCCGCCCACCGCCCACCCGGGGACCACCGCGATCACGACCTTCGGCATGAACCGGATCAGCCGCTGCACCTCCAGGATGTGCAGCCGGCCCAACCGGGCGGGATCGGGCTCACCTCCGTCGCCTTCGTACTGGTACCCGTCGGCGCCGCGGATGCGCTGATCGCCTCCCGAGCAGAACGCCCAACCCCCGTCCTTGGGCGACGGCCCGTTGCCGGTGAGCAGCACGCAGCCCACCTGCGGGCTCTGGCGGGCGTGGTCGAGTGCCTGGTGCAGCTCGTCGACGGTGTGGGGGCGGAAGGCGTTGCGCACCTCCGGCCGGTCGAAGGCCACCCGCACGACACCTGCCTCGCTGGCGCGGTGGTAGGTGACGTCGGTGAAGTCGAACCCGTCGACGGGCTTCCAGACGGCGGGGTCGAAGATCTCGGACACCATGGGCCGCGGGATACTGTAGTGAGGCCCATGCCCCTGCTCTCTGCCGCCGACCTGGCCGAGCTCGCCGCGCGCCACGCGCCGGCGCGCCACGTGGTGGCCCGGCTGTCGACCGGGACGATCGGCGCACTACTGGCGAGTTGGGACGCCGGCCTGCCGGTGCTGGTCACGCCGACCGGCGAGCGGCCCCCCACCGCGCCGCCCCCGACAGGCACCCACACGCTCGTCCCCACGTCCGGCACCTCCGGCGCCCCCAAGGTCGCCGTCATCACCCGGTCGAACGTCGACGCGGCGGTGGCGGCATCCACCAAACGGCTGGGCAACACAGGCGCCGACCGGTGGCTGCTGGCATTGCCGCTCCACCACGTTGGGGGGCTGTCCGTGTTGTGGCGTTCCGTGGCGGCGGGCGGCGCCGTGCTGCTGCACGAGCGCTACGACGCCGTCCGGGCGGCGGCGGCGCTGCGTAACGGCGAGGCGACGATCGCCAGCCTCGTCCCGACCATGCTGGACCGGCTGCTGGCCGCCGACCCGGGTCCGTACCCGGAAGCCAAGGTCTTGCTGGGCGGCGCAGCCGCGCCGGGGACCCTCGTACGACGCGGCCTCGACGCGGGCCTGTTGGTGCTGCCCACGTACGGGCTCACCGAGGCGTGCTCTCAGGTGGCCACGGTGGTCCCGGGAGAGGAGCGGGCGTCGTTGGGCACGGTGGGGCCGCCGCTCGACGGGCTCGACGTGACGATCACCGGCGAGGGCCGCATCAGCGTCGACGGGCCGCAAGTGTCGCCGGGCTACCTGGGCGAGCCGCCGCGCTCCGGCCCGCTGGTCACCGGGGACCTGGGCCGCGTCGATGGCGCCGGCCGGCTGGTGGTGCTGGGCCGGGCCGACGACGTGATCGTGACGGGGGGCGAGAAGGTCTGGCCGCAGCACGTCGAGGACGTGCTGCGCGAGCACCCAGGCGTGGACGACGTCGCGGTCTTCGGCGAGCCCGACGAGGAATGGGGCCAGCGCGTGGTGGCCACCTACGCCGGGACGGCCGGCCGGCAGGAGCTCGAGTCCTGGGCGCGCACCCGCCTGGCCCGCCACGCCGTGCCCAAGGATTGGCGAACCGCGTCCGCGATCCCGCGCACGCCGCTGGGTAAGGTCATCCGCTCGGCGCTGGCCCGTCCGAGCTGAGCCCGGCGGCGCCCCGGAGCGGGGTCTCCAGCCGCAGGATCCAATCCCGGTGGCCTATCCACGGGTAGCGCTGGGTGGTGAGGTCGAACTCCGGATCGATGAAGCGCTGGAACTCGCGGCCGTTGAGCGACGCCCATGCGTCGACATAGACCTCGACTTCCTCGTAGCCCTGGACCTCGAACAGGTCCTCGATGTAGTGGGCGTACTGCACCATCATGTGCGGCCGCGCCTCCATCTTGCGCTCCTGCCGCTCCGTGAGCAGCTCGGCGTCGTCGATGGGCACATCGACACCGTCCACCACGGCGATGAACTCGGCGTCGGCGTCCTTGTCCCGCAGCTTCATGTGCCACGCGTAGTTGTGCCCCTCCTCCGTCCAGTGCACGTCGCCCGGCACGACGAGGTGCCGCAGCGGCACGAGCACCTGGACGGCCACCCACAGCGCCAGCAGCGCCACCACCGGCGCTGCCACGGCGTGCTGCGCCGGCACTCCGCCCGGTCGCCACTGGCGCCGAGGCGCGAGCGGCTCGCTGCCGTGCGGCTGGAGGAACTGCTCGGCGACGTGGTAGCCGACCAGGCCGCCGCCTAGCGCGGCGATCCCCGCCCGCCACATGGAGAACGTCTCGGGAAGGAAGCCGCCCAGCCAGAAACCGAGCGCAGCGCCCCCGCACAGGCCGGCGATGCGGAGGGAGGGCCGGTGCCGGCGCCGGCGGAGGTCCGCACGGATGCGGCGAGGCCACGACGGATCGAAGAAGATCGCCGTGGCGGCGATCATCGTCCATGGGAACACGCCGATGCCGAACAGCCGCGAGTTCATCAAGTGGAACGCGAGCGCGGCTGCGTACCCGAAGACCCGCGTTCTGCGGTGCAGTAGGAAGAGCACGACGAACAGGTCGAGGAGGAGCGCCCCGTAGGCCATCGCCATCACCACCGGCTCCACGGTGAAGAGGCTGCCGATCAGCGGGAAGTCGGTGCGCGCCGCCAGCCAC
>JBFJZV010000053.1:0-16639 GCA_041621915.1 Acidimicrobiia bacterium
CGCCCACTTCGACGCGGCGATCATCCCGTGGGAGGTCTCCGACCTGACCCACGCCGTCAGCCCGTTGAAGGTGTACGAGTACCTGGCCGCCGGCGTCCCGGTGGCCGCCCCGCCGCTGCGGGCGCTGGACGGCATCGACGGAGTGCACACCGCCGAGTCGCCGGGCGAGGCATTGGCGGTGGCCCTGGCCGCCCCCCGCCCCGACCGGGAGCAGGCGCTGGGCGAGCACTCGTGGGGACGGCGCCTGGCGGCGATCCTGGCGACCATCGGCCGTGACCTGCCGCCCGTGACGCCTCCGGAGGCGAGGATCGTCCGCCGCCCCCCGCGGCACCACCCCCGCCGCAGCCGACTCGCCACCTGAGACAACCTCCGTCCGGCGAATACGTCCGTTCGCCCCCTGGTGGTCACTGCCGGTTTCCGGTAGCGCGTAGTGCGAAAGGGGAGGACGCCATGGCATACCGACATCGCACCCGAACGCTCTTCTTGCTCACGATCCTGGCACTGCTGGCGGGGGTGGTGGCGGCGCCGTGGGCTGCCGGTGCGCCGCCTGCCTCGTGATCCGTTGGTCTGGTCGACCCCGACCAGGGCATGTGGCACCTGCGCGACCAGGACACGGTGCGGTCGTTCTTCTACGGCTACCCCGGAGACACGCCGTTCCTCGGCGACTGGGACTGCGACGGGGAGGACACCCCCGGGCTGTACCGCCGGGGCGACGGCTTCGTGTACCTCCGCAACGCCAACACCCCGGGGATCGCGGACGCCCGGTTCTTCTTCGGCAACCCGGGCGACCTGCCGCTTGCCGGCGACTTCGACGGCGACGGCTGCGACACCGTGTCGCTGTACCGGCCGTCGGAGGGCTGGGTATTCGTCATCAACGAGCTGGGCTCGGAGGACAGCGGCCTCGGCGCCGCCGACTCGAGCTACCTGTTCGGCGACCTGGGCGACAAGCCGTTCTCCGGCGACTTCGACGGCGACGGCGTCGACACCGTGGGCCTGCACCGGGAGTCGACCGGGCTCGTGTATTTCCGCAACAGCAACACCCAGGGCATCGCCGACGCGTCGTTCGTGTTCGGCGACCCGGGCGACCGGTTCGTGGCGGGCGACTGGACCGACGACGGCACCGACACCGCCGGGCTGTTCCGCCCCGCCGCCGCCACGTTCTTCTTCCGGGACAGCAACACGCAGGGCATCGCCGACGCTGAGCTGCCGTGGGGCGAGAGCGACTGGCTGCCGGTGGCCGGCGACTTCAGCCTCACCGGCCTGTCACCGGCCGCCGTCGACGTGAGCGTGTTCTTCGGGACGCCGGGGAGCGTCGAGTGCGACGACGTCGAGGCGGTGACCAGGAAGGTCGAGCCGCCGGCGGTGCTGGCCGGGGCGATGACGCAGCTGCTGGAGGGCCCAACGGCCGCAGAGACGGCGGCCGGTCACACCTCGTGGTTCTCGCCGGCGACGGCGGGGATGCTGAACTGGGTCACGCTCGACGCCGGGACGGCCCGCGTCGACTTCCGGGACTTCTCCGGGATCATCCCGGGCGCCTCGTCGTCGTGCGGCAGCGCCTCGCTGCTGGCCGGCCTCGACGCCACCGCCACCCAGTTCGCCACCGTCGACGGAGCGGTGTACTCGTTCGACGGCGACGTGGACGCCTTCTACAACTGGCTCCAGCGCGACGCCCCGCCCGGCTTCTGACGGGGGGCGGCTGGTATGACCTCTCGCCGACGGAAGGGGCCCGACGGGGTAACGGGGAACTACGCCGGCCACCGCTACCATCCCATCCATGGCCAAGTACTCCCTCTCCGTGATTGGCGCCGGGTACGTGGGCCTGGTCACCGGCGTAGGCCTCGCCAGCTTCGGTCACCAGGTTCGCATCGCAGAGGCCGACGCCCACCGCCTCGGCCGGTTGGAGCGCGGCGAGATCCCATTCTATGAGCCCGGGCTCCCCGACCACGTGACGCGCGGCCTCGCCGCCGGGCGGATCTCGTTCCATGCCTCGAACACGGAAGCCGTGGAGGGAACGCGGGCCGCTTTCGTGGCGGTGCCGACACCCCCGGCCCCCAACGGCGAAGCCGACCTCAGCATCGTCGAGAAGGTGCTCATCGAGATCGCGCCGGCGATGGAGGCCGGTTCCGTGATCGTCATCAAATCGACCGTGCCGCCTGGCTCGGCGCGCCGCTTCCAGTCGATCGTCGACGAGGTTGCGACCGGCATCACCGTCGGGAGCAACCCCGAATTTCTCAGTCAGGGCAGAGCGCTGGCTCAGTTCCTCAACCCGGACCGGGTGGTGATCGGCGCCGACTCGGACGCCGCGCAGGCGACGATGATGGCCATCTACTCGTCGGTCGAGTGCCCGCTGGTCGTGACAGACCCGACGTCGGCGGAGTTGATCAAGTACGGCTCGAACGCGTTCCTCGCCACCCGGATCTCCTTCATCAACGGGCTGGCACGCCTCGCCGACCGGGTGGGTGCCGACATCGACGCGGTCGCGACCGGTATGAGCCACGACCCCCGAATCGGCCACGGCTTCCTGCGTCCTGGCCCGGGCTTCGGTGGCTCGTGCCTTCCCAAGGACACGAGCGCGCTCGCCGCGGCTGCGGTCCACGTTGGGTACGAGTTCCGCCTCCTCGACGCGGTGCTGGAGATCAACGAACAGCAGCTCGACTACGTGATCTCGCTCGTACGGGAGAGGCTCGGCACACTGTCAGGCAAGCGGATCGCGTTGTGGGGCCTCGCCTTCAAGGCAGGGACCGACGACACCCGGGAATCCCCGGCATCCAAGCTGGCAACCATGCTCGTGGCGGCGGGAGCCGAGGTGCGAGCCTTCGACCCCATGGTGACCACGGCGCCGCTGGGCGCCACCATGTCGGCCGCGCCACTCGAGGCGGCCGCAGGCGCAGATGCAGTCCTCATCGCCACGGAGTGGCCCGAGTTCGCCGAGGTCGACCTGCGAGAGCTCTCCACCGCCATGGAGGGGAGGCTCGTGCTGGACGCCCGTAATCTCCTCGACCCCGAGGAAGTGCGCAGGCACGGCCTGCAGTACGCCGGGGTGGGCCGGGGGGTCAGCATCTGACCGTCGCGTCGCCTCGTCAGCCGGAGGCGACGATCGGTGCACCCTCGAAGCCGAGCCAGACTGCGCCTTTGACCGTCTTCGGATGAGGGAGAACCCTGACACCGGGTATCTCCAGCCAGCGACGCAGGATCTCCCGCTCAGCGGGCCGGTCACCGTCGTCGAGAACCGCCACCCCGCCGGCGGCCATGCGGTCGAACAGCAGCGCGGCCGGAAGCCGGGCCAGCTCGCTCGTCGAGGAAGGCGGGCCGTCGATGAGCAACAGGTCGATCGGGCCACCGAGCGTGAGTCCCGAGATGTCGTACCAGGAAACCGTATCGCCGGCGTAGTCCAAATCACCCAGCGGCGCTTCGATCAGCTCGACGACCCCAGCCACGCCCGCCCGGCCCACCAGACGCCTCGTCTCCTCTGCGTACTGCGGATCGTGCTCGAAGCTCACGAGGACACCGCCACCGCTCTTGACGAGGGCCAATCCCAGCAGGGCCGTGGAGCTGCCGCTTCCTAGCTCGACGATCACTGCAGGACGGGTGCGCAGCACGTGCTCAACCAGGTCGCGCCCGAGATCGGCACCCACCGCCCATCCGTTTAGGGGTGGCAGGCCCGACGGGGGCTCGAGCTCGCGGTACAGAGCGAGCAGTGCCTCAACCTGGCGATGCAGACCCTCCCGATGCCAGCGAGCCGCCTCAAAGCGCCGGTCGACGCCCTCGGCCAACTCCTGGACTCCCAGGCCGGCCACGTCGCCGGCCACCACGGCGACGCCCCGGTCGATGCCCGCGAGGGCCCGATCGACTGCCGCGAGGCCGGTCTCGACACGCGCGAGCCCGTCGCTCACCTGGGCCACGCCGCCATCCATCTGCGCCACGCCGGCCGTCAGTGCGTGCACCTCGGCCGCCGTCGCGGCGCTCGCCTCCTCCACAGGGCGGAGGGCGGCTGCGACGTTGTTCAAGGCGCGTTGCGTGGCACCCTCCGACTGGCGGAGCGACGCAAGCTGGTGTCCGGCGATGCTCAATGCTTCGGCCAGCTCCCCGGATCGCTGCCGAGTCGCTCGCCCCGCGACGGCGAGATCCGAGAGCGAGCCCATCAGCTTGCGCAGGGTCAGGCCGACGCCGGCGACGCCGGCGACGACGGCCGCGGCCAGCAGGGCGAGCGCTCCCTGCACGTAGTCGTTGCCTGTCACCGCTCCGAGCAGGGAGACCGTGGCGGACGCCAGCCCGGCCAGCAGCGCCACACTCAGCAACAGGGCAGTCGGACCCACCCGAGCAATAGTAGAGCGCTGCTATGGTCCCGCCCTGCTTCCGCCAGAGATGCCCCTCAGGGATGGACAGGTCTCCCCCTCTACCACCAGCGTCAGCGCGGCCCCGATCCCCGGACGACGAGCCGGTCCCCCCGGACCTTCTCGTCCTCGACGCGCCCGCCGCGGCACGGCTCCGCGTGCTCCTGTCCACCAGGGGCTATCGGCCGGAGTTCACCGACGGCGTGCCCGACTACATGCGCTGGGTGCCGAGCGTTCCGTCGACCCACGCCGACCGACCCCCGGTGCTGACCGCGCTCGATCCCCTAGCCGCCGCGCTGTTCGCCGACCTCCCCGGCACCGCCACGATCACGCCCGAGCAGTTCGCAGGCTCCGACCCGCGGCAGCGGTTCGTGCGCTCCACGGCGCGCGGTTCCTGGGTGCCCGGGCAAGCCGGGTTTCCCGGCGAGTTGCGTGGGGCCGTCGCCACCGTCGGCGGGCCGGACGGCATCGAGCCTCTGATCGCCGTGGACACGGCACGGTGCGAGCCGCGGGTGCTCGACCACACCGACGAGCCGGAGTTCGTCGAGTTGCGCACCCTGCCCGCGGCGGCGCCCCCGCCACCCGCTACGCGCCTCCGCATCCTCGGCGGTGAGCCCGGGGTGTGGGGAGCTGACGCCGGCCGCGTTCGCGGCGAACTCGACCAGGCCGACCTCGTCGTGGCCCTCCGGGCGGGGTTCAGGAGCAGCCTCGAGCGCGCCCTCGTGGTGCTGGTGGCGGCGGCACGAGGCATCCCCTGCCTCGTCGACGATGCCGGCTCGCTCCGGCCATACGTCGATGGGGAGCTCCTCGACATCCTCGGGCGCGCCGACGCCGCCCGGCTCGCCACAGACGCCTTCTACCGTGATATCACCGGTGTGTGGCTCAGGCGCCGAGCGCTCGCCGCCCATTCCGAGCAGGCGACGTGGCGGCGGCTGCGCCGTGGCTTCGGATTGCCGAACCCGCCGGAGCCCACGGTGTCGGTCCTCGTCTCAACGATTCGCCCGCACTACATGCCAGCGGTGATCGGCTACCTCAACGCCCAGACCTACCGCAACTCCGAGGTGCTGGTCACGATCGACCGCCAGGACGTGACTGCCGGCCAGCGGAGCGATTGGCAGGCGATGGCGCAATTCGACCTCCATGTCGTCCAGAACCACGACGAGGTGCCGGTCGGCGAGCTGTACAACGAGGCCCTAGGGCGGGCGGACGGCGAGATCGCCGTCATCTGGGACGACGACGACCATTATGGCCGCCACCACCTGCTGGACTTGGTGCTCGGCCTTCGCCACACGAGCGGCACGATCGTAGGCAAGGGCGCGGAGTTCTTCCACCTCCAGAGCCTCGACCTCACGGTGCAGCGATGGCACAAGGGCCGCTACACGGACACGACGTGGATCGGGGGCAGCAACCTCGCCTTCCAGCGCAGCGAAATCCTCGAGCTCGGCGGGTTCCCCCCGGTATCGGCCGGGTACGATCAGCGCCTCATCGAGAGGGTCCGCGCCGCTGGCAAGCGCGCGTACCGGCTCCCGGGCTACGAGTACGTGGCGACGCGGCGGGCATCCGGGCACACGTGGAACCCCGGCGACGGGTACTTTCTCGAGTTGTCCGCGAGGCAATGGCCGGGCATGGCGCTCGACGCCGCGGGCTTCGACGCGTTGGACGACGTGCCGCCGACGAGGAGGTACCGATGAAGAAACGAGCCATCCTCGCCACCATCGCGCTGCTGGGCCTCACGCTGGCACTGGTGCTGGCCTCCCTCGTCGGGTGGAGGGACGACCTGCTCACGCTCGCCGCGGCGACGTTCACGATGGCGGTGGTGGCGCTGGCGGCCAGCCTGTTGCTCGGGCAGCGCCAGATCCTCGAGCGCACCGAGACGATCCTCGCTGCCCTGGACGCCATTCGCGGTGCGGTGCGCCACGACGAGGCTGCCATCAGCCGCGAGGTGCGGGCTGCGGTGCGCGCGGAGGCGGACGGCCTGCTGTGGTCGATGGACAGCCGTCTCCTCGGCATGCTGGAGGCCGAATCCGCCGTCTCGGGAGACGGTGGTGATGGCGCCGATTAGGCACTCCTCCGACCCGCCGGCCGCGCCGAGGCTGCTCCGCGCCGCGGATCCTTATGGCCGGGTGGCGCTCGGGGACGCGCCGTACTCCGATGTCCCGATCGACACCGACGACCCCGGGATCGAGCTACCCGCCACGTCCCGCCCCCACGCGGCCGGGGCCGACGGGAGCGCCTCGCCTCTGTGCCTGCCCGATCGGTCGCTGACTCCGGAGGCGGCGCGCTACCCGCGGGAGCCGAAGCCGATAGCGGTGGTCGGAGCAGCCGCCCGAGCCGATTGGAGCGCACGCCGGTTCGCCGACCGCCTCGGGGTCGACGTCGAGCCGTTCCGGTTGGGCGCCGCCTTCGGTTCACCGCCGCGGGACCTACGCGACCTGGTGAAGCGAGGCCGGTCCGCCGGCGTGGCGTGCCTCGCTCCGGCCGACCATGGCTCGCACGCCCGTGCCGCCCAGGTGGCCCTGAGCCTCGCGGGTGCCGGCGTGCCGGTGCTGGTCCCCGACCGCGACGGCCTCGAGCGCCACCTCCATCCCGATCTCGTCGCCAGCTTCGACGTCGACGTGCCTCGGGTGCTCGGGGACGAACTGTGGTGGGGGTTGGCCAGCGTCGCCCAACGGCGGCTGGCATGGCAGCACCACGACTTACGCCTGGAGTGGAGCGGGGGCCCGGGACTCAGACCCAGGCCGATGCCAGCGATCAGCATCGTGCTCGCCACCCGCCGGCCCGAGTACGTTGCGCCGGCTCTCGCGATGATGGCGGCCCAGCAGTACGACGCCTTCGAGGTGATCCTCGCCCTCCACGGCGTTGGCGCCGAGGACCGGGCCATGGCGGCCGCCGAGGCGCGCAACGCCGACCTCCCGTACCACGTGTTGGACGTCGACCCCGAGGTGCCGCTCGGCGGTGTGCTCAACGAGGCGATCCGGCACTGCTCGGGCCAGGTCGTCACGAAGTGGGACGACGACGACCTCTATGGCGTCCACCACTTACTGGACCTCGCCATTGCCCTCCGCTACTCCCGCGCCGGCCTCGTCGGCAAGGCCCCAGAGTTCCTCCACTTCCTTGAAGACGACCGAACGATCCTGCGCAACTTCGGCGGCCAGGAAGCCTGGTCGCGGGTGATGGCCGGCGGGACGCTGACCGCACCCCGCCTGGCGCTCGAGGAGGTCGGCCTGTTCGCGCCGCTCCCGCGCAGCGTCGACCACTACCTGAAGCTGGCCGTCGAGCGGGCAGGGCTCGGCGTCTACCGGACCCACGGGTTCGGGTTCGTGCTGGGCCGCCGCCAGCATGGCCACACCTGGATGCCGGACGCTGCGCACTTCGAACGCGGCGTCCTGCGGCAGTGGCAGGGCATACCGGCAGAGGCCGACGTGGGGAACACAGTGTGACCTGGAGCTCGAACGCGTGGTGGGAGCTGCACCCGCCGGCCGTCGGCTCGCCCTGGGAGCCCCGGCTGCGCGCGGACGTGGTCGTGCCCGCCTACGGTGCGCAGCCGCGAGTCGAGGCGGTGCTGGCGGCGCTCGCCAAGCAGACGTATCCGGCCGGGCTGACGTCGGTGCTGGTGGTCGACGACGGGTCGGAGCCGCCGCTCGACCCGGCCGTGCCCGCCGAGCTGGACGTCACGGTGCTGCGCCAGGCTAGAGACGGCTTCGGGGCCGGCCGGGCACGGGCGGCCGGCGCGGCGGCAGGCGGCGGCGACGTGGTCGCGTTCATCGACTCCGACATGCTCCCCAACGCGACGTGGCTGGAGGCCCACATGCGCTGGCACCATGCCGCACCGAACGCCGTGGTGATCGGGTTCCGGCGCCATGTCGCCCGCACCGACGTGACCGGTGTGGACGTGCGCGCAGCCCCTTCGGTCGCCGAGCTGTTCGCCGGCCTGGAGTACGAGGAGCCCGAATGGATCGAGCGGTTTTGGCGCGACACCCAGGGAGCCCGTGTCCAGGCCGACGGTGTGTGGAGCGTCGCCTCCAGCGGCAACATCTCGTTTGGCAGAAGGGTCTACGAGCGCAGCGGCGGCTTCGACGTCGACTACTGGCACGCCTGGGGTGGCGAGGACAACGACCTCGGTTACCGGGCCTGGGTCCACGGCGGGCTATTCGTCCCCGAGCGGGTGGCGCTCGCCTGGCACCTCGGATTGGGCACCTCGCAGTCGTCGGAGGCCGCCGACCGGCTGCTGGTGTCGCGCTTCCGCCTGGCGTCCCGGATCCCGGACCGGCGCCTGGCGCGCCGCCGGGAGATCCATTTCGAGGTGCCATTGATGTCGCTCACGGTGGAGGTCCAAGACGAGGGCGCCGCCGAAGCGATCGACACGATCGCCAGCGCGCTGGCGTCCCTCGGCGGCGACATCGGCATCACGCTCGTCGTCAAGCCGGACCATCCCGATCACGAGCTGCTCGACCGCATCCTCCGCAGCGACTCCCGCATCGAGTTCGGCGGCTCGCTCGACGGCAGCCACCCCCGCTGGCGGGACTCGCCGATCCGGGGTTGGTCGCCGGCCGTGGCGTGGCCGAAGGCTGCGCTCCGTAAGATCGCGGCCGAGGTCTGCGAAGGGGCGAGCGGCGTGATCACCGTCCTGCTCGAGAACGGCCGTCATGCCAGGTTCTGGATGACGCGCCTCCAAGAGCTGCACCCCGACATCCCGGTGGAGCACCTCGGCAGAGACTACGGAGGTCGTGTCTCAGCCTTCACCGAGTGGGAGTAGCGTGGGGGCTCACCCGACGCGGGCTCTCCCCGCTGGTTTGGGAAGCCCCTCACCTGGGTCGTCCTGGTGGCTGTGGCCTATGCTGCGGCGCAGGTGGTGCTGCTGCCGGCCGACCACTTCTTCGAGTGGGACGAAGCCGTCTACGTCGCCGAGGTGACGCCCTCAGTCGACCCGATCAAGTTCGACACCCATCGGGCACCCGGCATCACCCTGCTGGTCGCTCCGGTCACGCTGGTGACGACGTCGGTGGTGGCGCTGCGGGTCTACCTCATCTTCGTCTCGAGCGCTGCTCTGGCGGCATGCTTCCGAGTGTGGAGCCGGGTCGCGGGGTGGGCTGCCCCGGCGGCTGGTGGCCTCTTCGCGAGCACGGTCGAGCCCAACCGCTGGAGCATCTGCACGCCCTGAGGGCCACGACAACACAGAGGCTCGTGAGATCCGATGCGGGTATCCGCCGTCAGCTCTCGCACGCGCCACCCCCCAACCCCAACTCGTGTGCGGACTCCGCGACATGCCTATGTCCAGGCCAGTCGGCGGAGAGCGCGCGGCAGGCCGACTCTCGCGCTTCGCCAGGCATGCCCTGCACGTCGAACAACGCAGCCGAGGCGAGGAGCATGGCAGCACCGCGCTCGGGGCCGACCGCTACCCCGAAGTCGGCGAGTGCTCGGGCGGCGCCCAGCTGCCCGACGAGCTCGTACTCCGGCGAGTAGATCGTGAAGAAGTCGTCTACCGGGATCCGCCGCCAACCGTCGACCTCCGGCCGCGCACCGAGCAACACCACAGCTACCGGTCGGTCGTTGGGAACCTGGTCCGGGTTGGCAGCGATGTGGATGCTCAGCGGTGCCAGCCGGTCGAAACCCGTATAGCGCGGACGTGCGGCGAAGAAGGTGCGATACGCACCGAACTCGCGCACGGCGTCGAACAGGACAACGGTCTCCATTGGGAACTCGGCGTCCACGGCAGCGGAGACAGCCGCCCAGTCTGCCCTTTCGACCGACGTCAGCTCGGTAGCCAGCCGGCCGACCATGATCCCCCCGAAGGTGACGAGCACCACGGCGACTGCGACCTTGACGCGACGGCTCGATTCGCCCGCAGCGATGGCAGCAACGAGCGCCCCGACCAGCACGGCGAAGGCAGGCCACCAGTAGTACGCGTACCGATCGAAGTAGGGCTGCGTCGGCTCGGTCCGCAGGAAGAACAACAGGGCGAACCCGATGGGTACAGCCAACAGCGGCGGAAACCACCACAGCTCGAACAGCCGCCGCCGCGATTCCCGCCAGCCCAGCGCAGCCACGGCGGCGGCGGCCCCCAGAGGGGTGAACACGTCGGCCAGCACGTCGGGAAGCTCCGAGCCGAGCCGCGCGATGCCGCCGGAGTCGACCGCCTGGTCTTGAGTGAACACCGATAGTTCGCTGGACAGCCTCAGCACGACGGGGATCTCGACCGCGATCAGAGCCGCGATCGCAACCCCGAACGGGACACTCCAGCTCCCCTCCCACTCGTTGGTGCGACCCGTCAGGTGCAGCAGCAAGATCCAGCCGGCGACGGCCGCCAGCAACACCGGGGGCTCGATCGTGCGCGACAACGGCAGCAGGCCCGCCACGACAGTCATGCCAACCACTGCCCACGGGTTGGCGCGGCGCCGCCACTCGTCGATCAGGAACAGCAGTCCCAGCATCAGGAACAGTGGCAACGCATACGGTCGGGCATACGCGGTAATCGACGCCACGAGCGCGGAAACCGCCAACGAAGCGACGGCGGCCCCCGCCCCCAAGCCGAAGCCGCCGCGCAGGAGCATCCCACCGAGCAGGGCGAAAGAGCCGATGCCGGCCAACACCGACACGAGGCGCTGCCGGACGTCCCCGACCCCGATCCAGCGTTGGACGGTGGCGTTGACGACGCTGTCCAGCGGCGGCTGCGTCTGCGCGTACGACGCCTCGACTATGGCCCCGTACGGCCGGTCGTAGGAACGCACCTGGCGCAGTTCATCGATGTGGTAAGGCTCGTCGCCGATCGCCATCGCCAGCACAACGGCTCCGGCGACGACGGCGGCGACGACCAGCCACCGGGCGACGGTCACCGATCCGGGCGTGACCCCGCCCGGCGATTCAGTCAACAAGGTTCCGGGGCAGTGACGAAGCTGGCACCAGCAGCCCCGGCCCCCTCGGCCTCCCACCACTCGATGGTGCGCCGCAGGCCCTCCTCCAAGGACACCTCGGCCTCGAACCCGAAGCGCTCCCGGGCCCGCGACGTGTCGAGACTTCGCCGCGGCTGGCCGTCGGGACGGGACGTGTCCCACCGGACGTCTCCTTCGTAGCCCGTCAACTTCGCGATCAGCTCCACCAGCTCCCGGATCGGGACCTCCCGCCCGGTGCCGATGTTGACCGGCTCCGGGTCGTCGTAGTGCTCGGTCGCCAGCACGATCGCCCGTGCCGCGTCCTGGACGTAGAGGAACTCGCGGCTCGGCGTCCCGGTGCCCCACACCTCCACCTCACCGGCGCCGGCCTCGCGAGCAGCGACGAACTTGCGGATCAGCGCGGGGATGACGTGGCTGGTCTCTAGATCGAAGTTGTCTCCCGGTCCGTAGAGGTTGGCCGGCAACAGGTAGATGCCGTCGAGGCCGTATTGCTCCCGGTAGCCCTCGAGCATCACGAGCAGGGCCTTCTTGGCGACGCCGTACGGGGCGTTGGTCTCCTCCGGGTAGCCATTCCACAAATCGTCCTCCACGAACGGCACCGAGGTGTACTTCGGGTAGGCGCACACGGTGCCCACCTGCACGAACTTCGCCACGCCATGACGCCGGCTGGCCTCGATCAGGTGGAGCCCCATCGCCATGTTGGCGTAGAAGTAGCGGCCGGGGTTCGCCCGGTTGGCGCCGATGCCCCCGACCTCGGCGGCCAGGTGGACGACCACGTGGGGGGCCACTTCTTCGGTCAGTTCCTCGGCCACCTCCTGACGGGTCAGGTCGTGGCAGTTGCGGCGCGGGACGGTCACATCCGCACCCCGGTCGGCGAGGAGCCGACCGACGAACCGCCCGAGGAAACCGGCACCGCCGGTGAGCAGTACCCGCCGGCCGCCGAGGTCCATCAGACCCGGTCCGTCCTTCGCCACTCGACCTGCTTGTGGCCAACGTCGACCAGGACCTTCTCCTGGCTCGCCAGGTCGAGGTCAGCGTCGACCATCATCGCCACGAGGGCGTCGAAGTCGACGGTGGGCTCCCAGCCCAGCAGTCGCTTCGCCTTCGAGGAGTCCCCTTCGAGCAGGTCGACTTCGGCGGGACGCAGGTAGCGCTCGTCGATCTCCACGTGGTCCTCCCAATCCAGCCCCACGCGGCCGAAGGCTGCCTCGCACAGGTCGCGCACCGTCCGTCGCTGACCCGTCGCGATGACGAAGTCGTCGGGCTCGTCGTGCTGGAGCATGAGCCACATGGCCTCGACGAAGTCGCCGGCGTAGCCCCAGTCGCGCTCCGCGTCGAGGTTGCCCAGGTACAGCTTGTCCTGGAGGCCCAGGCTGATGCGGGTCGCCGCCCGGGTCACCTTGCGGGTCACGAACGTCTCGCCGCGCCGCGGGGACTCGTGGTTGAACAGGATGCCGTTGCAGGCGAACAGGCCGTACGCCTCCCGGTAGTTGACCGTCTGCCAATAGGCATACACCTTGGCGACCGCGTAGGGGCTGCGGGGATGGAACGGCGTCGTTTCCCTCTGCGGCACCTCGGCCACCTTGCCGAACATCTCCGACGAAGACGCCTGGTAGAACCGCACCGCGTAGTCGAGCTGGCGCACGGCCTCCAACAGCCGCAGCGTGCCCACCGCGTCCACCTGGGCCGTGTAGATCGGGTTGGCGAACGAGACGGCGACGTGCGACTGGGCCCCGAGGTTGTAGACCTCCTCAGGCCGTACCCGCTGAAGCAGGTTGCCGAGGACGTTGCCGTCGGTCAGGTCGCCGTAGTGCAGGAACAGCCGCGCGGAGGGGAGGTGCGGATCGAGGTACAGGTGGTCGATGCGCTCGGTGTGGAAGGTCGAGGATCGCCGCACGAGCCCGTGCACCTCATACCCCTTGTCGAGCAGCAACTCGGCGAGGTAGGAGCCATCCTGCCCAGTGATGCCTGTGATGAAGGCCCGGGGCGCCATCAGCAACGGCCTACCGTGCATGTGACGGCGGGGATCGGAGGAGTGGGGCTGGGGGCCATGGGCACGGCCGGCAAGTGTACCGGCCCTGTGGCCGGGATCCGGCTCGCGGTACGGATGTCGGCCGCCCTGGGCCTACCCTTCGGGCTGCCTTCGCCTCCGCTCCAGCACCCCGAGAAGGGCCTGCGCTTTGAAACCGCCAACCTCCATCGACCCGACTGCGGCCGCCGCCTTCCGGGCCCGGCGCATCGAGCACTGGGACGCCGTCGCCCGCTCCATGCACGTCGAGCGCGACTTCAGCGGCCCGTACCACGAGCAGCTCATCGACGTCTACCGCTTCCTCGTGCCGGCGGGCCAGCGCGTCATCGAACTGGGCAGCGGCGACGGCGACCTGCTGGCGGCGCTGGAGCCGGCGGTCGGCGTCGGGGTCGACTTCTCACCCGAGATGGTGGCCATGGCCCGCCGCCACCACCCGCACCTCGAGTTCATCGAGGCCGACGTCCACGACATGAAGCTTGACCGGCAGTTCGACGTCGTGATCATGTCCGACCTGGTCAACGACCTGTGGGACGTGCAGGCGGTGCTCGAACGGATCCGCCCCCTCTGCACGCCGCGCACCCGCATCATCATGAACGTCTACAGCCGGGCATGGCAGGTGCCGCTGGGCATCGTCCGCGGACTTGGCCTCGCCCGCCCGGTCCTGGAGCAGAACTGGCTGACGGTCAGCGACCTGGCGAACCTCCTCGACCTGGCCGACTGCGAGCCGATCAAGCACTGGAGCGAAGTGCTGTGGCCGTTGCACACCCCGGTCCTGAGCAGGCTGCTCAATCGGTACCTCGCCAAGCTGTGGCCGTTCCGGCTGTTCGACCTCACCAACTTCATCGTGGCCCGGACCCGGCCGGTCCCGGTCGCGCCTCGGGCGGGCCCGCCAGGCGTCACCGTGGTCGTGCCCGCCCGCAACGAGGCCGGCAACGTGCCCGACATCGTGCATCGAACACCGGAGCTTGGGGGCGGTACGGAGCTGATCTTCGTCGAGGGCAACTCCACCGACGACACATACGCGACGATCGAGCAAGCCATCCGGGACAACCCGGATCGGGACATCAAGCTGCTCCGCCAACCCGGCAAGGGCAAGGGCGACGCCGTCCGCTGGGGATTCGCCCACGCCGCTGGCGACGTGCTGATGATCCTCGACGCCGACCTCACCGTGCCGCCCGAGGACCTGCCGCGCTTCTACGAGGTACTGGCGAGCGGCAAGGGCGAGTTCGTCAACGGGGTGCGGCTTGTCTACCCGATGGAACGCCAGGCGATGCGGCTGCTGAACCTCATCGGCAACAAGTTCTTTGGTGCTGCGTTCAGCTGGCTGCTCCAGCAGCGGATCAAGGACACGCTGTGCGGCACGAAAGCGCTCTTCAAGGAGGACTATGAGCTGATCGCGGCCAACCGCTCCTACTTCGGCGACTTCGACCCCTTCGGCGACTTCGACCTCCTGTTCGGCGCTGCCAAGCTCAACATGAAGATCGCGGACATGCCCGTCCGCTACCGGGAGCGCACATACGGGGACACCAACATCAGCCGGTGGCGCCACGGCTGGCTGCTGCTGCGGATGGCGGCGTTCGCCGCCGGGCGCATCAAGTTCTTCGAGACTGCGCGGTGAGGTGGGGAGAGCTGCTGGTGGCGTAATGCCACGAGGATGATCGAAGCCCCTCGATACTCGGTGATGTCAACGTCGCCGAGCAAGAGAGGGGCTCCGATGTCTCCGGATGCTATGACCAAGCGCCTGCACCTGCGGCGCATCCGGGTGATCGCCGTGCTGGTGGACCTGGTGGAACGCTTCACGGTCGAGGTGGAGGACACCCGCCGGGTGGTTCGCTACCCGCACTGTGGGTTCAAGACCTCGACGGTGCATGACCGCCGCGAGGTGAAGGTGGCCGACGTCGGCCTGCCGCAGCAGCGGACCCTGTTGGTGTGGCGCCGGCGCCGCTTCGGCTGCGAGACGTGCGGGGAGCGGTTCTTGGAGGACCAGCCCGAGATCATCCTGGGGCGGCGTACCCACGTGACCCGCCGCCTGGCCCCCCAGCTGGTGGTGGACGCCCGCCACTTGTCGATCCGAGAGATCAGCCGCCGCACCGGCCTGCCCTGGCATTACGTGATGGGCGTCGTGGGCGGCTGGTCCCGGTTGGTGGTGGCGGCCCGGCGGCGGCGCCGCTGCCGGATCCTTCTAATCGACGAGACCTCGCTGCGGCGGGGCCACCGGTACGTGACGGTGGTGATGAACGGCGAGACCGGCGAAGGCCTCGGCGTCGTCAAACACCGCAACGAAGCGGCCCTCAGCGGATTCCTGGTCGCCCAGGGCCACCGCTGGCTGCGTGGGGTCAAGGTGGTGGTCACCGACGGGTCGAAGTCGTATCGGGCCGCCATTCGCCAACACCTCGGCGGGGCCACCCACGTCGCTGACCGCTACGACGTCGCCCAGTGGTTAGCCGCCGGGCTCATCGAGGTCCGCCGCCGTATCCAACGCCAAGGACCACCCGACACCCGACCCGCCTTCGACCCCGACATCTTCCGCAGCCGCTACCTCCAGCTGTCCCGCTTCGACCGCCTCGACGTCGCCCGCGTCGAAGCCCTCGGCCGCATCCTCGCCCGCGAGCCCAACTGGAAGCGGCGTGGCGGCTGCTGCAGCACCTCTACGGCATCCACCTCGCCGCCGACGACCGAGAAGCCAACCAGGCGCTCGGCGCCTTCATCGCCGCCTACGAAGACCAGCCGCTACCCGAATACGAACAGATCATCGACACCCTGCTGGCATGGGGCGACGAGATCTTTGCCTTCCACGACGCCGACCAGGCCACCAACGGCCCCCTCGAGGGCACCAACAACAAGCTCGGCGTCCTCGGTTAACCGGCCCTCGACGCCTGTCGCGGCGGGAGGTCCTTCCGTTGGGTTTGTGGGCTGGTGAGACTGGCGTGAGCTGAGGTGTGGGAGGCGACGATGAACGTGGAGCGGGTCGGCGACGGGTACCGGATCGAGCGTTGTCCGTCGGGTGATGGTGAGCTGGTCAATGGGTTCTTGTCGCATCTGAAGGTGCGGGCGTTCTCGCCGTTGACGGTGCGGGCGTACGCGTTCCACGTGTTGAGCTTCCTACAGTTCTGCGACGAGCGCGGACTCGAGCTGGTCGGGGTGACGGTCCGACCGGTGGGGAGGCGTTGACCGAGGCGGGGCTGCGGAAGGTGTTCCGCACCCATCGGGCAAGGTCAGGGGCGATCCGGGTTCGTCCCCATCGTCTCCGCCACACCTACGGCACCGAGCTGGCAGCGGCGGGCATGGACCTGTTGGTGTTACGCGAGTTGATGGGTCACGCCTCCCCGGAAACCACCGCCGCCTATGTGCATCTGTCCCCAGCGACGATCGCCGCCGAATACGCC